>PMOK01000225.1 GCA_003162425.1 Bryobacterales bacterium
CGCGTTCGCACTCCTGCGAACGCCTGGGATTTCGATGCTAAAGTTCTTTCGCCGACAGCCCACTAGTCGACGGACCGCATCACGCGGCGCGCGGTCCATTCCGCGCCGGCCAGGATCACCATGGACGCTACAAATCCCCACAGGATGATGGTGACGGTGTAAACGAACGGGCCGTACTCCATTGCGAGTTTCTGCCGGAGATAGGGCCACGTCAGAAGATTGACGTACTTGAGGAGTTCGAGCAGAAGTCCGACGCCGATGGCGGCCGGGATGATCCGGGCCGGAGCAATCTTGCAATTGGGCAGCAGCCAGTAGATGAGAAATAGCAGGAGCATCGACATGGGGACGGCCGCCACCTTGAAGAATTCGTTATTCAAGGCTGTGAGCGTAGTCGAGATCAGCATGAGCGCGCCACACACCAAGATCAACCCGAGGCCAATCAACTGGTTTTTGAAATAACTACGGTTGGTCTGACAGCGCCAGATGCGGTTCAGCGCGACTTCCAGAGATTCGAAGATACCGCTGGCGGTAAAGAATAAGAGCACGATTGAAACGATCTGGACCGGGCCGCGGGATGCCACCGTGACTTCGAAATTGCGCCGCAGGAAATGGCCGAAGGCATCCGGAAAATAGTCGTCCAGAGTGAAATAGATGGCGTTGACGGCGGCCTTCCAGTGCAGCACATGCTGGCATAAAGAAAGCATCACGATCAGAAACGGGAAAAACGACAGCAGCATCCCGGCTGAGACGGAGAATGCATATACGTGGACCTCCGTTTGCATGAGGTAGCGCGCCGCCGGTAAAAGGGCGCGCCAGGCGCGGGACACAAAGCTGGAGCTGGTGGTTACCTGCAATACTCCATCGTAACGTTATGGGGATTGTTCCACCGCTTGAGCCAACCGCCTTTGACCGTGCTGGCGCCTGGAGCTCTCCCGACTCCAAGCGCCTGCGCGGGCTCTCTCCTCCCTACGTTATCGAGCTAGCGATTCTGCTGATAACCATGCTGACGTCTTTCGAAACATTCGGCATGAACATGCCGGAAATCACGGCGATGAACCCGGCGATCATCGCGTATTCGATCAGATCCTGACCGTGCTGGTCGCTCCAAATCCGGAGGCGGATCAGCGAATTGTACATCTTTCGCATCGGGGTTTTTGTCTCTTTCGCCCGCTACTAAGGCATCTGTCATGCCAAGGCTGTACGGCGCGTTAAGTATAAGGGAACAAAGAAGGGGTGGTTTGCTGGGCACGTTTCGAACGGGACAAGACGTCGCGTTTGTACCGTGAAGGGATGACAAGATGTCTCGGGAGGCCTTAATCCTCCACCACGCGCCGGCCCTCAATCCGCCAGCGTCGCGCTAGCACTATCGCGATCGCGTGGCTATAGATACGGTGCTCCCCGGTAAGGATTCTGGCCGACCGTGATTCCACCATATCTGCGTCCAGCACCGCGATTCGGGAGTCCATTTCCGTGGGGGAGCGCGTTAAACGTCGAAGTGAGATGGTTTCCGGAGATGCGCCATAATCCCAGCACAATCCGCCCCTTGATCGGGTGGGCTTGACTGATTCACTGATATGCTGTTCTCTGCCCGGCGGAGGACTCGGACCGTAACGCGATCGGCAGTACTCGAAGCGTCTCGCCCGCTTCGAGATTCACGCGCGAACCATCAGAAAACAAAAGGAGGCTAGAATGACGAATTCAAAACACATCGCAGGATTGATCGGGCCAACTATTATGGCGCTCGCTATGTCGGAAGCGATAAATCTTCATATCTGGGCATACAATGTCGCTCCTGTCACTTACCTCAATGGCACTCTATTGTTCGTTGCCGGCCTCTCAATCATCCGGGCTCACAATCGCTGGACAGTTGGCTGGCCGGTGATGGTAACTCTCGTGGGCTGGGTTGCCATTCTCGGTGGTCTGTTCCGGATGTTTGCTCCGGAAGCACAACAGGCCGGTCAAAATAGCTTCACTTACGCGCTGCTAATGGTTCTTTTCGCGTTTGGGACTTTTCTGACTTTCAAAGCCTATCGTCGGGAGGATAGTAATATGGCGAGCCAGTCCTAAACGCAGCCCTCGGTAAGGACAGCGTAACGGGTGACCGAATCTTGAACCAGGCCGCCATGAATCCGAGGATACCGATACTTTCACCCCGCGCTCCGAACTCCCGCGAGCTAATTCACCACCACGCGCCGGCCCTCAATCCGCCAGCGGCCCGCTAAGACAATGGCAATCGCTTGGCTGTAGATACGGTGCTCCTCAACGAGAATTCTGGCCGATAACGACTCGGGCGTATCATTTTCCAGCACCGGGACCGCGGCTTGTAGAACGATCGGGCCTGCGTCCAGTTGCGGGTCCACGAAATGCACCGTGCATCCGCTGATCTTCACGCCGTGATCGAGGGCTTGTTTCTGCGCGTCCAGTCCGGGAAACGCCGGCAGCAGCGAGGGATGAATGTTCAGGATCCGCATCGGAAAAGCCTGGCAGAATTCGGCGCTCAACAGACGCATGAAACCGGCCAGGCAAACCAGATCCACTTGCCGGCTTTTCAACTCGGCCACGATGAGACGGTCATATTCTTCGCGTGGAACGTCTTTGGATGGAATGCAAAGCGCCGGCAACCCGCGCTCGCGTGCGATCTCGAGGCCGCGGGCGGCGGGGCGGTTCGAAATCACGGCTGCGATTTCGGCGTCGAGACGCCCGGCCGCAACGCTATCCGCGATGGCCTCGAAATTCGATCCGCGCCCGGAAAGCAGGATGCCGATCCGTTTCACCGGTCACCGCCCACATAAATGACGCGTGCACCGCGCGACTCGACAACTGACCCAATTTCGAAAAACGGCTGCTCCCGCGCCCCCAGAACCCGGCGAGCCTTTGCGAGATTGCGCTTCGACACCACCACGATCATGCCGATCCCGAGGTTGAACGTCCGACGATAGTCGGCCAGATCGATATTCCCGATGGCGCGCAGCTTTTCGAAGATAGGCGGAATGGTCCAGGTTGAGACATCCACGCGCGCGGCCAAGCCGCGGGGGAGAATCCGAGGTGTATTGTCGGTAATGCCGCCGCCCGTGATGTGCGCGGCGCCTTTCAGCACTCGCGCGTCGATCAGCGCGCGCAGCGGTTTCAGATAGCTGCGGTGGACTTTCAGCAGCTCATCGGCCAGCGGCTGATCCAACGGACATCGCGCCACGTCGAACAGCAACTTGCGCGCGAGCGAATAGCCATTAGTGTGCAGGCCATTCGAGGGCAAGCCCAGCAAAACATCGCCAGGGCGGATGGCGCTGCCGGTGAGCATCGCATTTCGCTCCGCGGCGCCCACGATGAAGCCCGCGAGATCATATTCGCCCGCTTGATACAAACCCGGCATTTCAGCCGTCTCACCGCCAATCAAGGCGCAACCGTTATTACGGCAACCGCGAGCCATGCCTTCGATAACTTGCCCCGCCACATCAGCGTCCAGTTTTCCGACCGCGAAATAATCGAGGAAAAATAGTGGAACAGCGCCCTGCACGGCAATATCGTTGACGCAGTGGTTCACCAGATCCTCGCCGATGGTATTGTGGCGGCCGCTCAAGAATGCGATCTTCAGCTTGGTGCCAACGCCATCGGCGGAGCTAATCAAAACGGGCCGCTTCCAGCCCGCCAGCAAATATCCGCCGCCGAAGCTGCCGATGTCGGTTAAAACCTGACGGCTGAAGGTGCTGCGCGCGTGTTTCCGGATGAAAGCTACCGCACGGTCCGCCTCGTCGATGTTGACTCCGGCATCCTTGTAACCAATTCGTTTTTTCAACGCCATTTCACTCTACAATTGTTGAGGAGAACTACCATAATAAGCGATTGCCTATGAAGCGACTTCCGATCTTGGTTTTACTGATGGCTAGCGCGTTGTTCGCCGCCCCTCCGGGCGCCATCGCGATACACAATGCGCGCGTGATTCCGGTGAGCGGCCCAGCTATCGCAAAAGGCACCGTGGTTCTGCGCAATGGATTGATCGAAGCGGTAGGCGCGGATGTCACGGTCCCAGCGGACGCCTGGGTGATTGAAGGCGACGGCCTGACGGTTTATCCCGGCTTGATCGACGCTCTGAGCACGTTCGGTCTTCCGGACGCGGCGCCCGCGCCTTCTGGAGGCGGCGCTCGGGGAGCAACCCCGCAACCAGCCACGCCCGCGCCCGCCCAACCTGCCGCGCCACCCGCCCGTGGACCGGAGGATCGTCCGTTCACAACCAGTTGGCTGAAGGCGGCGGACCTCGTAAAGCCAACCGATCGGCGCCTGGAATCGGTTCGCGCGGAGGGTTACACCACCGCCGTCACTTTTCCGAACCACGGAATCTTCGCCGGCCAGGGAGCGATCGTTAATCTGGCTGGAGAAACTTCTGGTGCAATGGTAGTGGCCGAGGGCGCCGGCCAATACCTCACTTTCACCACCACCCCCGGATTCGGCGGCGGCTTTCCCAATTCGCTGATGGGCGTGCTGGCCTACGTTCGCCAGGTCTATCTGGATGCCGACCACTACAAGCAAGCCAAGCAATTCTATGCCGCTCACTCGCGCGGGACGCCGCGTCCGGAGTTTGATCGGGCATTGGAAGGGGTGCTGGAGTCTTCGAGAGTCCTGCTGCCCGCTACGCGGCGGGTGGAAGTCGATCGTCTGCTGCGCTTCGCTAACGAACTGCATGTCGAGGCATTGCTCTACGGTCTACCGGAAGGCTATCGATCGGCCGATCTGCTCAAAAACGCCGCAGCCACCGCACTGGTTAGCTTGAAGTGGCCGGAGAAAGCCAAGGATTCGGATCCGGAGGAGCCCGATAGCATACGCGTGCTGGAGGTTCGCGACCACGCGCCTTCCACTCCAGCGGTGCTGGCTCGGAGCGGCGTCAGGTTCGCACTTTATTCAGGCGGAATCGACCGTCGAGCCGATCTTTTTAAGGCTGTTAAGCGTGCTATCGACGCGGGCCTCGCTCCAGAAGACGCATTGCGCGCCATGACTCTCACGCCGGCCGAGATTTACGGTGTTGCGGATCGGCTGGGGAGCATCGAGAAAGGCAAGATCGCTAATCTGGTGGTCACTAAAGGCGATTTGTTCGTGGATAAGACTGAGGTGAAATACGTGTTCGTGGACGGCGTGAAGTTCGAGCCCGTGGAGGAACCGCCGCCCGCGAAACCGGGGGCGCCCGAGGCTTCGAATCCAGGAGAAAACCAATGAAGTTCGCATGTTGCCGTCGGAGTTGGGCAAGCTTCTGGCTTGCCCCGTTGACAAGCCGGAGGCTTGTCCTACTTTTTGCAACTTCTCTCGCGGCTGCCACTCCGCCGATTGTGATTCAGAACGCCACCATTCTCACGGTGACAAAGGGTACGCTGAACGGATCAGTCCTGATTCGCGATGGAAAAATTGCGGAAGTTGGCGAGAAAATAATGGTCCCGGCGGACGCTAAAGTGATCGATGCTTCGGGGCAGTTCGTGATGCCCGGCATCATCGACTGTCATTCGCACATCGCCGCCGACAGCATCAATGAGGGCAGTGTTTCGGTTTCGTCCATGGTGGGCATCGAAGACGTTTTGAACCCGGACGATATTTCCATCTACCGGGCGGTAGCGGGTGGCGTCACTACGGCCAATATCCTGCACGGCAGCGCGAACTCAATTGGCGGAAAGTGTACGGTAATCAAGCTGCGCTGGGGCAAGGACGCGCACGACATGATCTTCCAAGGAGCATTGCCGGGCATTAAGTTTGCCCTAGGCGAGAATCCCAAGCGCGCTGGAAATCCCACCGGCCAGCGCATCGGCGCGGGCAATGTACAGGGGCGCTATCCAGCCACTCGGATGGGCGTGGAGGACGTGATTCGCGAAGCATTCAACGAAGCTAAGGTGTATCAGCAATCGTGGAAAGACTACAACGAGAAGATCGCGCAGGGCGAGCAACCCGCCGCGCCGCGCCGCGACCTCAAGCTGGAGCCGTTAGTGGAAGTGCTGGAGGGCAAACGCCTGGTGCACGCGCATTGCTATCGCGCCGACGAGATTCTGATGCTGCTGCGTGTGGCGGATGATTACGGCTTCAAGATCCGTACGCTGCAGCATGTGCTGGAAGGCTACAAAGTTGCCAAAGAGATCGCCGCGCACGGAGCCGGTGCATCCACGTTCAGCGACTGGTGGGCTTACAAGCTGGAAGCTTTTGATGCCATTCCTTACAACGCGGCCATCATGACGCGCAAGGGCGTGCTGGTTTCGCTCAATAGCGATTCCGACGAACTGATGCGGCACTTGAACGACGAAGCCGCCAAAACCATGAAGTATGGCGGATTGAACGAAACCGAGGCGCTGTCGTTGGTGACTATCAATCCGGCCAAACAACTGATGATCGACAATCGCGTCGGCTCCATCGAAGTGGGCAAAGATGCCGACCTAACGATCTTCGACAAGCATCCGCTCTCCAATTACGCGAAGGTGGAAAAGGTCTTTATCGACGGACAACTGTATTTTGATCGCGCGAGCGACCTGGCGGACCGGCCCGAGCGCGAGACGGAGAAGAAAAAGCTGATGGATAAGGAGAAAGAAGAACAGAAGAAAAATGCGCCAGTCGGGCGTGGGAGGCCGGCAGCATGAAATCGCTCTTAGTTGGTTTCTTGCTCATACTTCCGCTCGCAGCCGCTGACGACGACAGCTTCTTGATTCGGGGCGCTACCGTTCATCCGGTGGCAAGCGCGGAGATTCAAAATGGCTCGGTGCTGGTACAAAATGGAAAAATCGTGGGGATTGGCCGCAATATCGCCGCGCCGAAGGGCACGCGCATTGTGGAAGGCAAGGGCCTGCACGTTTATCCGGGCATGATCGATTCGGCAACCGAGATGGGGCTCTCCGAAATCGGTGCTGTCCGCGAGAGCGTGGACGTGGGCGAGATAGGAAAATTCGATCCGCAGCTACGCGCAGAAATCGCGATCAATCCGTCCAGCGAGCATATCCCAGTGACTCGCGCCAACGGCATTACCAGCGTGATTGCGATGCCCATGAGCGCGGGCGGCGGTGGCGGATTCGGGCGCGGTGGAGGCGGCAGCATCATCACAGGCCAAGCCGCGCTAGTTCACCTGGACGGCTGGACGTGGGAAGAGATGGAAATCAAGAAGTCGGCCGGCATGGGCATGCGCTTCCCCATCATTCCGCCACCCCCTGGACGCTTCTTTGGCGCCGATTTTCCCGGCGCGAAGACGTTCACGGAATCGAAGAAGGACTATGAGACCGAGCTTCGGGAGTTGAAGGAATTCTTCGAAAACGCGCGCCGCTATCAGAAAGCCAAGGCCGCCAAAGAAAAAGGCTTCCAAACTGATTTGAAATACGAAGCCATGCTGCCGGTGCTGGAGGGCAAGGAGCCGTTGATCGTTATGGCATCGCGCGAGCGGGCCATTCGGGATGCAGTTCAATTCGCTGATCAACAGAAGGTGCGCGTGATCATCGCCGATCCGCGCGAGCTGGGCAAGATGGGCACCGAGCTGAAGAGCCGGAATATCCCAGCCATTCTGGGTCCGACGCTTGCTCTGCCGCTGCACGAAGACGATCCCTACGACGCTGCCTATACACTCCCCGACCAGTTTTACAAGGCCGGCGTGAAGTTCGCTTTTGGAAGCTTCGATAACCAATTCGCGCGCGATCTTCCCTACCAGGCCGCTATGGCGGTAGCTTTCGGATTGCCGGTGGATGAAGCGGTTAAAGCGGTGACCTTGAACGCTGCGCAAATCTGGGGCGTAGCCGATCGCATCGGGTCCATTGAAGAAGGGAAATCGGCCGATTTGATGGTAACCGACGGCGATCCGCTGGAAGCGAAGACTCAGGTGAAGCTGCTATACATCAAAGGCAAGACGGTGGACCTGGATAATCGGCACAAGCGGTTGTACGAGAAGTATCTGAACCGGCCATAACCGTAATCATCGTAGGACAAGCCTCCGGCTTGTCCAAAAGGGCAAGTCGGAGACTTGCCCTACGCAGATTAGTCGATGAATCCTCGCCAGGTTTTTCCCTTACCATCGCGCAGGACGATGCCGAAGTTATCCGTAACTCCGCTAATGGTGTGGCCATTGGGATCGCGGAAAGTGTAGCGCACCGACTCATCGGCGTTCGTTTCGGCCGAGCCGCGCCAGATATTTCCAAATTCGTCGCGGAGCCGGAGGTGATCGCCATGGCCGAATCCGTACAAGCGAGTGGTGGTGGCCTCTTCCTCAAAGCTGAAGAAGCCGCCCGGAATCTTGCTGTGGACCTTCTTCCGCTTGAAGATGCCTCGGTAGATCATACAAGACAATTATGAAGGCTTCATCGCGCCCTTGGGATAGGGTGATGCCATTAGTGGAGGGCAGTCCACTTACCTAGCTGGATCGGCCAAATACCGGTGTCAATGTAATACTGAACAAGGTATGCGAGTTGTTATCCAACGCGTAACCGAAGCCCATGTCGACGTGGCGGGCGCAACCGTGGGGGCCATTCGAACAGGTTTGCTGGTACTGGTGGGTGTAACCTCGACCGATACGCAGAAAGACGCGGAGTATCTTGCGGATAAGATCGTTCACCTGCGCATTTTTCCGGATGACGTGAGAAGGATGAATCGCAGCCTGTTAGAGGCCCAGGGAGAGCTGCTGGTAGTCTCGCAATTTACTCTATACGGCGACTGCAGAAAGGGCCGCCGGCCGGGTTTTGACGAAGCCGCGCCACCTGAACAAGCCAAAACACTGTACGATTACTTCGTGGAACGGTTACGTTTAAGTAACACGATAGTCGAAACTGGCGTCTTCCAGGCTGAGATGGAGGTCCACTTGATAAATGATGGACCCGTGACTTTTGTCCTCGATTCCAATAAGAGTAGTTGAATCAGGAAGTGCCGTTCTAGATTTTGAAGAACAGGAGCCGAAATGCCCCGCACAGCGAAAGCGATCAGAGATAGTTCTCTCTTAGCCGCGGCTTTGGAAGGACTCGAGCTGCAGAAACGGCGGATAGACGACCAGATTCAGGAGGTACGTTTGCTGTTAGGCAAAGGTACCGGCAGGCGGGGACGTCCGCCTGGTACGGCTCACAAGCGCGGCCCCGGCCGCATGAGCGCGGCAGCCCGCAAGCGAATTGCGGCTGCTCAGAAACGCCGTTGGGCGGAATATCGCAAGTCGGCCGGCAAAGCGGAGTAGCGCCAGTTGAAGCGCTGAACGATTTCATCCACTGGACCTTCAGCAACTAACTTGCCTTTCTCAAAGAACACTGCGCGGGTGGCCAGCGCGGCCGCGAAGTGTGTGTCGTGAGTAATGATCAATTTGGCCTGAGGCAGACTCTTGAGTAAGTGAACTAAGTTGCTCTGGCCCGGGGGATCTAGAAACGTATTCGGTTCGTCCAACACCAGGATTTCCGGATTCATGGCCAACACGCCCGCCAGCGCCACGCGTTTTTTCTCGCCTGCGCTGAGATGATAGGGCGCTTTGCCCGATGCATGTTGCATGCCTACTTGTTCCAGCGCCGCTTCCGCCAGGTGGATGGCCGCATGCGGCGTGGAACCCAGATTGAGCGGACCGAATGCGACATCATCCAGGACTGTGGGCATGAACAACTGCTCGTCGGAGTCCTGAAATACCATGCCGATCTTCGCGCGCACGGCCGGCAAGGTTTCCTTACCGAGCGGCATTCCGCACACCGTAATGTCGCCCTGTCCGCGCAGGATTCCGTTCAGATGGAGCACGAATGTCGTTTTGCCGGAACCATTCGCTCCGAACAGCGCTACGGTTTCGCCGGGGTCAAGCGTGAAATCGACGCCGTCCAGCGCCTTGGTTCCATCCTCATATTGGAAGTGGAGGCCGCGAACCTGGATCAGCGGCGTCATTGGACACGCACCAGGATCAGGAACGCAGCGGCCGCCAGCAAGAAAATTCCATCGGCGAAACGGAACCGGAGAGAATTCAGAAGCTGGAATCGCCCGGTAAAGGCACGTGCCAGCATGGCCCGATGGATTCCGTCGGCTCGATAGTAAGACCGCGCGAACAATACGGCCAGCGCTCCCGCGGCTGCGCGGAAGCGGCCTTTTCGATGGAAACGCGGATCGCCTTGCCGGGATGCCGCGGCCAACCGCATATGCTGCGCTTGTTCGGAAATAACAAACAGGTACCGGTAGATGAATTGCGCGACGAGTACCAGCATGCGAGGCGCTCCCATGCGCTCCAGCCCGCTGAGCAGCGCCGGGAGTGATGTTGTGCCAACAACAAGCAGGACCGCGGCGGCTGAAAGATAGGTCTTCTCCACCAGCGCGAGCGCGCGCAGCCGATCGCCTGCCAGCCAACTGATCAACCCAAAGGTGAGCGAGAACGGCAGCACCACCATGGCACGCAGCAACAGGTTGCCTAGCGGGAGGCCTGCGATCAGGATGCCGGATACCAGCAGCACGGCGTCAATCCCCAGCGTCAGAGCCGCATTGGGGGGTGTGGTGGCCAGCACAATCAGAAACACCAGCAACGCCAGGATCTTGGCGCGTGGATCGCGCGCGTGCAGAGGGCTAGAGCCGTGGCTCCAATTATCGAGGTGGACGTGGTGCAATCAGGCGCTCCTCTGGCGGCCGATCCAGCGGCCCGCCCCCAGGCACACGCCATAAATCAACAGCAGCCCGGCCAGGCCCGCGCTGGCTCTCCGTAACCAGGAAGATTCGAAATAGCCCACGGCATAATCGGCCAGCGGTGCATGGAAACCGGTTTTCGCCGCGAGTCCCAACTGGCCGCCGATCTGCTGGATGCCATCGGGTGCGGAGGACGCCATCAGGAATCCAACACCGCCCAGCAACAGTGCCGCCACGCCCAACGCCACAATGGCGCGGCCGCTGGAGGGTTGTGTCTTCTGAACCAATCCGGGATTGAGTTTCTCGATGGCTTCCACTACGGCGACGGTGATGGCGCCTTCAATCAACGCGCTCATTGCAAACAGTGCCAGTGAAAGCAGAATCACCGGCCGCGGCATGGCGATACCGGATATCAGCAACTCGCCCAGAGCGAGCGACGCGCTGGCCATCACGGACAAGAATGCGCCCGCGAAAATTGCCTGTTTCCGGCGCTTCGTCCG
>PMOK01000155.1:0-5464 GCA_003162425.1 Bryobacterales bacterium
GGACCAGGGGGTCCGCCCCACGAGTGCGTGCGCTACTCAATCACCAGCAGCAGATCCTTGGCATCCACTTTGTCGCCGACATTGACCAGTTTTTGCGTCACCTTGCCGGACACCGGCGAGTAGATGGTGGACTGCATCTTCATCGCTTCCATCACCAGCAGGCGGTCGCCCTTGGCCACTTGCTGGCCGATGTCCACAGATATGCTGGACACCGCACCGGGAATCGGCGCGCCAACCTCGCCCGCATTTGCCGGATCGGCTTTGGCGCGCGTCGGCACGGCCGCCTTCCGCGATAGATCGCGAATGGTAACTTCGCGTGGTTGTCCATTCAATTCGTAAAAGACCGTCCGCGTTCCATCCGGTTGCGGATCACTGACCGTCAGGAACTTGAGTACCAGCACTTTGCCGGGCTCAATTTCCACCGCGATCTCTTCTCCCGTTTCGAGGCCATAGAAAAACTGCGGCGTGGGCAGGACATCCACGTTTCCATAAGACGACCGCGCCCGCGCGAACTTCACGAACACATCCGGGTACATCAGATAGCTCAAAAGATCCGTATGCGAGATCTTGTGCCCTAGCTTTTTCTCGAGCGCTGCAGTGGTCTGCTCAAAATCTACCGGCGCAAGATGTTCTCCCGGCCGGCCCCGCTTTGGTTTCGCGCCGCCCAACACAACTTGCTGCATTCTTTCCGGCCAGCCGCCTTCTGGTTCTCCGAGAGAACCGGAGAACATCTCGATCACAGAATTGGGAAGCGTGAGTCCATGATCGGGGCCCAGGCGCTCCAGATCCTGGACCGTCATATTGTGAGTGACCAGAAAGATCGCCATGTCACCCACCACTTTGCTCGATGGCGTTACCTTCACGATGTCGCCGAAGGCCACGTTGACATTGGCATACGTCCGCGCGATTTCGTGCCAGCGTGCGCCCAATCCCATGGATTCCGCCTGCGCCTTCAGGTTTGTGTATTGGCCGCCAGGCATTTCGTGAATATAGACTTCCGCGGTGCCGGCTTTCGGAGCTTCATCGAACGCAGTGTAATAGGTCCGCGCCACTTCCCAATAGTCGGCGCATTGATTGAGCGCGTCCAGGTCGAGCGCGGTATCGCGCCCGGTGTTGGCCAGCGCCGCGACGATTGAGTTCAGATTAGGTTGGCTGGTAGTCCCACTCATCGATGCGATAGCACCGTCGGCCGCATCCACGCCCGCTTCAGAAGCCTTTAAGATGGAAGCCGCGTTGATCCCGCTGGTATCGTGAGTATGAAAATGGATCGGCAGGCCGACCTCTTCCTTCAAAGTCTTGACTAGTTTCCATGCGGCATAAGGTTTGCATAATCCGGCCATGTCCTTAATCGCGAGAATGTGCGCGCCCATACGCTCCAGTTCTTTAGCCAAGCGCACGTAATAGTTCAGCGAATACTTCTCGCGGCGCGGATCAAGGATATCCCCGGTGTAGCACACGGCGGCCTCGCAGATCCGGCCGGATTTGCGCACTGCCTCAATCGGGATGCGCATGTTCGGCAGCCAGTTGAGCGAATCGAAGACGCGGAAAATATCGATACCCTGACGCGCGGATTCAAGAATGAATTCTTCCACCACGTTGTCCGGATAGGCAGTGTAACCCACCGCGTTCGAAGCCCGCAGCAGCATCTGGAAACAGATGTTTGGAATGGCTTCGCGCAACTTCTGAAGGCGCTGCCAGGGATCTTCGTGCAGGAACCGAAGCCCGACATCGAAGGTGGCGCCGCCCCACATTTCGAGACTATAAAGGTTGTGCAGCCGGTGCGCGACGAAATTTGCGATCACGAGCATATCGTGCGTCCGAACACGCGTGGCCATCAACGATTGATGAGCGTCCCGAAAAGTCGTGTCAGTAACGAGCAGCCGTTCCTGGGACTTCGTCCACGCGGCGAAGCCTTCGGCGCCGAGTTGGTCCAGCAGTTGTCGCGTGCCGGAGGGCGGTTGACTGGCATCGTGCGGCGGAACGGGGGCCGGGCGAATGTCGGCAGGCCGGGGTTTGTTAGCGACTTCGGGATTCTTGTTGACGATCACTTCGCCGAGATACGTGAGCAGACGCGTGGCACGGTCGCGCCGATTAGAGAAGCGGAACAGCTCTTCGGTTTGGTCGATGAAGGACGTGGTGGTTTCGCCCGCTTGAAACTGCGGATGATTGACGACATTCTCCAGAAAAGGAATATTGGTTTTGACGCCGCGAATGCGGAATTCACGCAGCGCGCGATCCATGCGCTGGCAAGCGTGCGAAAACTCGCGGCCCCAGGCGGTGACTTTTACCAGCAGCGAATCATAGAACGGCGTGATCACTGCGCCGCCATACGCGGACGCGCCATCCAGGCGAATTCCGAAGCCCGCCGGCGAGCGATAGGTATGAATCTTGCCGTAATCCGGAACGAAATTGTTGGCCGGATCTTCCGTAGTGACGCGGCACTGCAGCGCATAGCCGTGCACTACGATGTCCTGCTGCGCCGGCAAGTTGATTTCTGCACCGTGAAGCGCTAGTCCTTGCGCGATCTGGATCTGGCAGCGCACGATATCGATTCCAGTCACCATCTCGGTGACGGTGTGTTCCACCTGAACACGCGGATTCACCTCGATGAAATACCAGCCGCCGGTGTCGGCGTCCACCAGGAACTCGACCGTTCCTGCGTTTCTGTATCCGGCGGTTTTGGCCAGTGAAACAGCAGCGTCGGCGAGCGCCGATCGGATCGCGGCGGGCAACGAAACCGCGGGTGCAACTTCCACCACTTTCTGATTGCGCCGCTGGACCGAACAATCGCGCTCGAACAGATGCAAAATGTTGCCTTGATGATCGGCCAGGATCTGAATCTCGATGTGCCGGGCGCGGCGGATATAACGTTCCAGAAACACGGCATCATTTCCAAATGCCGAATCGGCTTCCTGGCGCGCCTCCTCCATGCGCAGCTTGAGATCTTCGGCCTTTTCGACCACGCGCATGCCCCTGCCTCCGCCGCCGAACGCCGCTTTGACGATCAACGGGTAGCCGATTTCGCCGCCCAATCGCTCAGCGTCCGCGAGATCGGTCACCGCATCGGCGGTGCCAGGGACCACCGGGATGCCAGCCTTCACCGCCAGGTTGCGAGCCGCGGTTTTGTCGCCTAACAGTTCCAGCAAATCGGCACCGGGGCCAATGAAGGTGATGCCGGCTTGCTGACAGGCACGCGGCAGCGCGGGATTCTCAGCCAGAAAACCATAGCCGGGATGGATGGCGTCGACGCCTTTTTCGGCGGCCAGCGCGACGATCCCCTCCACGTCCAGATAAGCTTGGACCGGACCTTTGCCTTCACCAATCAGGTAGGCTTCGTCAGCCTTGAAGCGGTGCAGACTCAGCCGGTCCTCCTGGGAAAAAACGGCCACGGTCCGGATACCCAACTCATTGGCCGCCCGCAGGATGCGGATCGCGATTTCGCCGCGGTTCAGGGCGAGAAGTTTACGCATGTTGAATCAACTATTATCGTGGAACACGGACCTGCTAGTCTTCGTAGTAGGTTCCAAAGGAGGTAATCAATGCGAACGTACCTTCGTTTGTTGCCCCTCGCGTCGATCCTACTGCTGACCGGCTGCGTGGAGTTCGGCGACTTTGGGGATTCGGAAGCTTACAAAGAAGATTTCAACCATACTTATCCGTTGGAACCTGGTGGGTCGGTGTCCATTGAGACATTCAACGGGTCCATCGAGCTGACGGGCTGGGAACAAAACTCGGTGGAAGTGAATGGCACCAAGTACGCCAGCACGAGATCGGCGCTGGATTCGATCAAGATCGACGTGAGCTCGCCGTCGGGGTCGATACGCGTGCGGGCGTCAAAATTATCGGATTTTCACCACAACATGGGCGCGCGTTTTACGGTCCGCGTCCCGCGCCGGACGCTGCTTGATCTCATTTCCACATCGAACGGTCATGTGCGGATTGAGGATGTAGACGGCAACGCGCGGCTGCGCACCTCGAACGGTGCAATTCGCGTAAGCAGGCTCAAAGGTGAGCTGGAGGCGCGGACCTCGAACGGCGCCGTGGAAGTGGATTACCTGGAGGGCAACGCGAAGCTGCACACTTCGAACGGGTCAATTCGAGCCGAAGTCACGCACGGACTATTCGAGGCCACTACATCGAACGGAAGTATCACGGCGCGATTGACCGATCCCGCGACCACGTGGCCGGTCCACGCCGAATCATCCAACGGCCACATTGATTTGAGGATCGACGCCAAGCAACTGCCGGAGGTTCGTGCCGAGACCAGTAACTCATCCATCGTGCTGCATTTGCCAACCGGGGCCAGCGCCGAAGTGCGCGCGCACACGTCGCATTCGTCGATATCTTCAGAGTTCGACGGACTGAACATCGATAACGAGCACGGGCATGGAGAGATGAACGGACGGATCGGCGGCGGCGGACGGCTGATTGAACTGTCGAGCAGCAACGGATCGATCAAGATTGTGAGGTTGTAGCGACCGTCCTCAGGAAGCGGTGGAGTCGCCGCCTTCGAGCGCGCTTATTCGGCGTTCGTGGATCTCAGCGATCCGCGCAAGCGCACGGATGTTCTCTCCGTCCTGTTGCGCGGTCTTGAGAAGAGTCTGCGACTCTGTGGCGAGCAATTCGACATTCATCGTCAGGGCGTCGATTCTTTCCCCGAGCTTTTCGATTCGTTCATCCGTCGTCATCGTCGCGGGTTCCTTCCGCCATCATTTTACCTCGCCCACGGACGAGTGCCCGCTTAGAACATGTAGAGTGGCGTGCTTGTTGCTGGGACTGGCTCGTCCGCGGGGGCACCTACAGGCTGTTCCTGCAGCTCGCCGGCGATGGGGCGGCAGTAAATGCCCGTGTCGCCCAGGTAAACCTCCAGCTCGGACGGTCGCGGCAGCGTGCCCTGGATCAGCGCTTCCGAAAGCGGATCTTCGATGTATTTCTGCAGCGCGCGGCGCAACGGACGCGCGCCGTAGCTGCGATCCACCAGCGTTTTTTCGAGAATGTATTTCGCGGCGTCGTCGTTGACGCGGATCTTGATTTGCTTTGCGACCAAATTCACGTTGATCTGCTCCACCAGCAGAGTGATGATCTTCAGCAGGTCCTCGTCCAGCAGCGATGTGAACAGAATCACCTCATCCAAACGATTGAGGAATTCGGGGTTGAAGGTTTTCTTCACCTCGGCCATCACCTGGTCCTCCACCTTTGGAGGGACTCCGGTATTAGAAGGCGCCGAGAACCCGATCTGCGATTTCTTCTCCAAGAAACGCGCGCCCAGGTTCGAGGTCATGATGATGATGGTGTTCTTGAAGTCCACCGTATTGCCCAGGCCGTCGGTCAACTGGCCGTCTTCGAAGACTTGCAGCAGGATGTTGTAGACATCCGGATGCGCCTTCTCGATTTCATCCAGCAGGATTATGGAATACGGCGCCCGCTTGACGCGTTCGGTCAACTGGCCGCCTTCCTCATAGCC
>PMOK01000155.1:5500-5748 GCA_003162425.1 Bryobacterales bacterium
TCGGTTTTGCCGACGCCGGTTGGTCCGAGAAACAAGAATGAACCAGACGGCCGCTTGGGCGATTTCAGACCCGCTCGCGACCGGCGGATGGCGCGCGCCAGGGCGGAAATGGCTTTTTCCTGGCTGATGACGCGCTTGTGCAGCTCTTCTTCAATGCGGATCAGCTTCGAAACTTCTTCTTCCTTGATGGCGGTCATGGGCACGCCGGTCCAGCGCGCCACCACATCTTCAATGTCGTCCTTGGTAAC
>PMOK01000155.1:5876-6426 GCA_003162425.1 Bryobacterales bacterium
TCGATCAGATCGATGGCCTTGTCCGGAAGGAAGCGATCCGGAATAAAGCGTGTGGAAGTGTAGACGGCGGATTCGATGGCTTCATCGGTGTAGGCCACCGCGTGGAATTTTTCGTAGCGCTCTTTGATGCCGAACAGAATGCGGACGGCGTCGGTTTCAGTAGGCGGCGGAACTTTCACGGCCTGGAAGCGGCGCTCGAGGGAGCGATCCTTTTCGATGGACTTGCGGTATTCGCCGGGCGTAGTGGCGCCGATGCACTGGATCTCGCCGCGTGAAAGGGCCGGCTTCAGAATATTGGCCGCATCGAGCGAACCTTCGGCAGAGCCTGCGCCCACCAGCGTGTGCAACTCATCAATAAAGATGATGGCGTTTTGATTCTCCATCAACTCTTTCATGATGGTCTTAAGACGCTCTTCGAACTGGCCACGATATTTGGTTCCGGCGACGATCAACGAAAGGTCGAGCGCGAGGATGCGCTTGTCGGCCAGGAAAGAAGGCACGTCGCCATCGGAAATGCGCTGGGCTAATCCCTCGACGATGGCGGTCTTGC
>PMOK01000292.1 GCA_003162425.1 Bryobacterales bacterium
CTGCTGGCCGAAAGCCTCCTGTTAGGAGCGCTGGGAGGATCGCTCGGTATCGCGTTTTTGTTTTAGGGACGAGACGCAGTGAAATTTCTGATACCCAAGGCGCTCGCCCAAGGGATTCCCATTGACTGGCGCGTGCTTATGTTCACAGCCGGTTGCTCCCTTGCCGCGGGGCTGCTCTTTGGACTTGCGCCCGCGTTGGCAGCTTCGCGCGTCGATGTGAATTCGGGCTTGAAGGAAACCGCCATTCGCTCCGGCGGGCGCATGCCGGCTTTCTTGGCGACAGGCCAGATCGCACTTTCGCTAGTGTTGCTCGCGGGCGCCGGCTTGATGATCCGCAGCTTTCTGATTTTGGCCTCCACTAATCCGGGTTTCGAGTTCCGCAATGTTCTGACAGCCACCGCGATGCTGCAGCCGGCTGAAATTTACAGCCCCGAGCGGCAGGCGGAATTTTTCGCCCGGATGCTCGCCGGGATTGAGAAATTGCCCGGCGTTCGCTACGCAGCGGTCACCAGTTCACCTCCCATGGCGCAATTTAGCGGGCTTGAATCCGGATTGCGCGCCGATGACGGTCCGAAAACTGACGACGCCGTTTCGCTCACATCCGTCAGCCCTAAATATTTTCAAGCGCTCGGAATTCCGCTCGTCTCTGGCCGCTTTTTTGATGCTCGGGACAGCCGCATAGGAGTCCCGGTCGCCATCGTGAATCAGACGCTGGCGCGCCTGCTTTTTCACGGGCGCAATCCGCTTGGCCACCAAATAAATTCAAGCACGACGGTAGTCGGAGTGGTGGCTGATATCCGCCATCGCGCGCTGGACGATAAAGTTTGGCCCGAGCTGTTCCTTCCGTTCGAGCAATCGGCCTCGCCCTGGGTCACCGCGTTGGTGCGCGGCACAGGCGATCCTTCCGCGCTGGCCGCTCCCATCCGCCGTATTGTGCAGGCCATCGACCCGAGCCAGCCGCTGTTCGACGTGGAGTTGCTGGAGAGCAGGGTTTCGCAGTCCCTGGCGGAGCGTCGCGAACGGGCAGCGGTATTGGGCACGTTCGCGGCTCTGGCGCTACTCATCGCAGTGGTTGGAATTTACGGCGTGATGTCGTATTCAGTAACGCGCCGCACCCATGAAATCGGGATTCGAATGGCATTGGGCGCGGGACGGAGCGATGTGCTGCGAATGGTGGTGGCGAGCGGGCTGCGCATGGCTGCCTTCGGTATGGCCATCGGTCTGGCTGGCGCGTTATTCATAACGCGGATACTCAAACGTTTTTATACGGCATCGGGCCTACGGACGGAACCACTTTCTTTCTGGTCTCGGCGATTCTCGGAGCGGCGGCACTTCTTGCCAGCTATTTGCCTGCACGCCGCGCCGCCAGCGTGGACCCCATGTCAGCGCTGCGTCAGGAATAGCGTGAGAATTCCAGACGCTACTGAACGCGAACGGTGGTTCTGAGCTTGATGTCGCTGGACGAACTGCCGATCACCAGATCCACCTGCTCCGCTTCCACTTTGAACGCTGACAGCTTCACGTCCCAGTAGGCCAGCGTTGCTGCCTTTAGCGGAATCTCTACGGTCTTGGTTTGGTTGGGTTCGAGTGTCACGCGCTGGAAGCCTTTCAATTCTTCGCCTGGGCGCTCGACTTTTGAGTGCGGATGTTTCACATAGACCTGCACCACTTCGTCACCGGCGTAGCTGCCTGTGTTCGTCACGTCCACGTTGACTTGAAGTGTGCCGTCGCTCGCCAGGCGCGCGGAACTGGTCTTCAAATTGGAATAACGAAACGTGGTGTAACTCAAGCCGTATCCGAATGGATACAGCGGCTCGCCTTTGAAATACATGTAGGTTCGCCCATTCCGGATGTTATAATCCATCATCTTCGGCAACTGATCGATTGATTTTGGCCAGGTTGTCACCAGGCGCCCTGCGGGGTTGTATCCGCCGAAGAGAACTTTCGCTAGAGCCGCGCCTTCGTCCTGGGATGAGTGGGCCATGTGCAGAATGGCGGGAACGTTTGCCTCCGACCAATTAATAGCGAAGGGGAAGCTGGAGATCAACAGCACGACGGTTTTCGGATTCACCGCAAAAACCTGTTTCACCAACTGTTCCTGGCCCAACGTGAGGCTTTCGCGATCGCGCCCTTCGCGTCCGTCGCTGGGCGAAGTGCAGGGAAGCGTGTTGCCGCCATCTGGGGACGTGACCCAGTCGTGCGCCATGTCCGGGCCGCAAGTGGGATCGTTGCCCACCACCACAATTGCAATATCGGAAGTACGGGCGGCGTTTACCGCGGCGTTGCCGATTTCATCGGCCGCATACTTGACCTTCACGTTGGGTCCGACTTCATTCTTGATCCCTTGAAGCGGTGTGATTGTGTGCGGCGGCGTGCCGCCATACCAATCCCAGTGAATGGAATCGGCCAGCGGTCCGATAACGGCGATGGACTTCAAAGATCCCTTCTTCAGCGGTAGAAACGAGTTTGCGTTCTTCAACAGCACTACGGATTCGAGCGCCATCTTCATCGATACCGCCTGATCCTTCTCGGTGTTCCAGGGCTCGGGTGAATCTTTAATTTTCGAAAACGGAACCATCTCCGGCGGGTCCAGCAATCCGAGACGAATGGTGACGCGAAATTTGTGACGAAGCAGATCGTCGATCTCGGCGGGCGTCACGGAGCCATCTTTCAACGCTGCTAATGTTTCGTTTCTGTACGAGTCGAGGAATTGATTGATACCAGCTTTGAGGCAAGCGATCACTGCTTCTTTCTGATTGGGAAAAAGCTTGCGTGGTTCCACCAGCAGTTTGACTGCTCCTCCGTCGCTCGAGAGCACATCTACACCCCATTGCTGCTGCACGATGCTCTTCAGGATCGGATTGACGGCCATGGTAACGCCGTTCCAGGCGTTATAAGACGCCATCACTCCCTTAGCGCCGCCTTCCAGGAATCCCATGCGGAAGGGCACGGAATAATATTCCCAGAACAAACGCTGGTCGAAGTCTGATGATGAGCTGATGCGATAATTCTCGTTGCTGTTGGCAAGAAAGTGTTTCAGCAATGCGGCCGCTTGCCAATACTTCGGATCGTCGCCCTGCAGTCCTTTTATAAATGCGACCGCCATGGTTCCGTTGAAGAACGGATCTTCGCCGTAGACTTCTTCGCTTCGGCCCCAGCGCGGGTCGCGCGCGAGATCCGACTGCGGACCCCACAGCATCAGAATCTGGCGATTGTACTTTTCGGTCTGCGTAATAAATCGCGCCTCGTAGCCTTGGACCGCACCCGCTTGGCGAACCAAATCGGGATCCCAGGATTCGCCCATGCCGGGCGGCTGCGGAAACTGCGTGGTTGTGATTCCGGCGCGATTGATCTGGCCCTGGGAACCGCGCTGAACAACGCCATGGATTCCCTCGGAACTTCCAAAGTTGGGAACGCCCAGGCGAGGCACTCCGGTTCGCGTGCCCAGACAATCCACTTTTTCTTCGATGGTCATCAGCGAAAGCAGATTGTCGATTCTCTTTTCCATCGCGAGCGTTGGATCTTTGAACGGGTAAGCAGGTTGCTGCGCAAATGCCGGAACCAACCCAATGGCTAAACAGCCGAGGACGCTTGCAAATTCTCTTTTCATCGGAAGCCTCCAATGCAAACGCCTCAAGGCTAGCACGTTGTAAACAATACTGCTTTCAATCGATACACCCTCTACTTGATAGACATAGTAGATTTCTCTTGACTCCCCCATCGTTCTTGCATTATTCTGTGACCACGAGCTTTTGAATGAGCGACCGAATGCTAGTTCGTTTTTCCTTCCAGCAAGCCCCCGGTGCACATCCGCTGACGTTGTACGGCTGTTGACCTAACTACAAAGAGAGTCTCCAATGCTGCGCAAAGAGCGCGGTGGTGCTCGAGGTGTATTTAGTTTCAGGAGGAAGACAATGTTTATTCCGCAACATGATCCGCTCCGGCAGAGCGCGACCTCCCTCGCGCTTTTTGCTATGCATGCAGCCGGAGCGGACGGTTTTAGCCTTTATGAGCTCGGCCCTGCGAGCGATGTGCTGACGGTGCGTTTTTCACATGGCGAACCGACACCGGCGTGGGTAGATCTGGAGCGCGCGGTTGGTCTCAACCGCAAGGATGGTCTCGAGATCGTTTGCTATCCGCTGCACATAGAAGACGTGCTTTCGGGCCTGCTCGCATTCGTCTTTTGCGCCAATCACGTTTCCGATGAAAAGCTGTCGATTCTTAATCGGCTGGCCGCGATTATTGAAGCTATCCAAGCTCTGCCACAGACCACGGCTAATCTTGCTTCAAGACTTGGCAGTTTGGATGCCGAACTGGCGGGGATCAAGATTGCCGAGCGCACGCGAGGCATTCTCGCAGGCGGAACACTGGATCCGGATGCCGTCGACACCCTCATCAGTCACGTGGAGCGGGTGCTGGAAGGACGCCAGTTCGGATCCGCAATGGAGCAACTGCTGCCCGACCTGGAAGACCAGATAGCTACCAGGCGGATTGTGGTGCGGGCGAAAGCTCTGCTCGAAACCCGCCACGGCATGTCGGAGGAGCAGGCCTACTTTCACCTGCGCGTAAAGAGCCGCTCAAGCCGCCGGAGACTCAGTGAGGTTGCGCAGGATCTTTTGGCGGCTGAGGCAAGCGCGCGCGGTAAGAAGGAGCGCAGCGATGTCCATCCCTAATCGAGTCAGATATCTGGGCTGGCCTGCATTAGCGATTGCCCTACTCGCCGGCATCCAGAACACCTCGGCCGACGACCTCTCAAGCAAAGACGCCGCGCTGTTTGAAAAAGCCAGGGGGATTCACAGCCGAATCGTCGCGTTTGATAGCCACGTGGATATTCCGGTCAACTACGGAGAGCCCGGGCTCGAAACGCAACTCGACCTTGCGAAAGCCGAGCATGGTCTGCTAAAGGGCGCATCCATCGCAGTGTTCGTTCCGCAGGGGCCGCGCAACGACGAGGCGTACAGTCAGGCGCGCTCGGATGCCGACAAGAAATACCGGCTCATCCGAAGCATTGCGGAAAAGAATCCCGGGCGGGCCGCGCTGGCTTATTCGCCTGCCGACGTGCGGCGCATCGCAGCCGAAGGAAAGTTCGCGATCGTACTGAGCTTGCTGAACGCACATCCACTGGTTCGGCCGCGGGTTTCCAAAACTCCTCGAAATGAATTGGGGGAACGCGATCTGCCGGCTCTCCAATCCGATCTCGATCAGATTAACGAGTGGTACAACCGCGGCGTCCGGATTCTTGGTTTTGTGCATGCCGGGCACAACGATTGGGCGGATTCGTCGCGTCCGAATGCTGGGCTCGGCGATGCAGCCGAAGAGCACTGTGGACTTTCGGAACTGGGCAAAAAAGCGGTCCGCCGCCTGAATGATCTGGGCGTGCTGATCGATGTTTCGCAGCTCTCGACGCACGCGTTGGAGCAGGTGCTCAGTCTCACCAAGGCGCCGGTGGCAGCAACGCACTCGGCGGTGCAAGCGCTGGTGGACACGCCACGCAACTTGAGCGACGGCGAACTCGAGTTGATCAAGAAGAACGGCGGTGTGGTCCAGATCGTGGCGTTCAGCAATTATTTGCGCCCGCTTCCAAAGCAATACGTCGAGCAGATCGCCTCGCTTCAGGCCGAGTTTGGACTCGCCGGCGGGAAACCTGGCCGAGCGCTTTCTCAGGCCAAGCGAGACGAATACTCGGAACGTTATCACAAGATCGTTTCTGCGGCGCCTCAGGCGATGCTCGCCCAATTCGTGGATGCGATCGACTATGCCGTCCAGCGGATCGGAGTGGATCACGTGGGCATTTCGTCCGACTTCAATCATGGCGGCGGCATCATCGGGTGGCAGAACGAAGGCGAGAGCGTGAACGTCACCGTCGAGCTGCTGCGGCGCGGCTACGGCGAAACCGAGGTCGCGAAACTGTGGGGCGGAAATTTTCTGCGCGTTTGGCAAGCAGCGCAGGATGCCGCTACGCACCTCGAGAGCAGGCGCTAAAGGAGCTTGGTGAGAAGAACGTCTGCCATCTCGCTGGTCTGGCTGATCTTGCCGGTGTATGGGCAGATCGCGGTTCGAAAGCAGGGCTACGTGCCCTTCAGCGATGCGCCCATTAACTATCTCTCGGACGCTCTGACAGATCCGGTCGCGAAACTTCAGCAACGCATCGGACGGGGCGAAGTGAAGCTGGAATACGAATCCGCGCATGGTTATTTGAAGACGGTTCTTGCGGCGCTTGATATTCCGATCAGTTCTCAGACGCTGGTCTTTTCAAAGACCAGCTTTCAATTCCGGAAGATCTCACCAGAAACACCGCGTGCGCTTTACTTTAATGACGACGTATACGTCGGCCAAGTGCACGATGGAAAGGCGCTGGAGATTGTATCGTTCGACCCGATGCAGGGAGCGATTTTTTACCTCCTGGACGAACAGAAATCCGAACAGCCGGTGTTCCAGCGAGCCGAGCTGGATTGCACACAGTGCCACGTGGCCGCTTCCACGCGAGGAGTGCCCGGCGTCCTGCTTCGATCGATTTACCCGAATCCCACCGGGACACAAGCTACCCACTCGACGTCGTTCATCACCGGGCAAGACAGTCCGCTCCAGGAACGTTGGGGCGGCTGGTACGTAACAGGCACTGTCGGCCGGCAAGCCCACATGGGCAATGCTGTGGTTCAAGACAGAGAGCACCCCGAACAGCTCGATCGCTCCGGTAGCTTGAACTTCGACACCTCGGTTTACTTGACTCGGCACAGCGACGTGGTTGCCCATCTCGTGCTGGCTCATCAGACGCAGATGCACAATCTGATCACGCTCACGAACTACCAGACGAGATTGGCGCTCAATGCCGGCGCGCTCTCCGACGAAACGCGAAAGCAATACGAAGTTCCCGCGGAAGAGTTGCTGCGCTATTTGCTTTTCGCGAACGAGGCGCCGCTCGGCGATCGGGTTAAAGGAGATTCAGGTTTCACGGAAGAATTTCGATCGCGCGGTCCACGCGATGCTCGTGGACGTTCGTTACGCGATTTTGATTTGCGCAAGCGGATCTTCAAGTATCCGTGCAGCTATCTGATTTACTCGGCGGCGTTCGACACTTTGCCGGCGCCGGCCAAAGTGTATATTTACCACCGGCTGTTGGAGGTTCTAACCGGCCGCGACCAGTCACCCGAATTCGCGAAACTCACCGGCAAAGATCGCCGGGCCATCCTCGAAATCCTGCTGGCCACGAAGCCAGGCCTGCCCGAGGAGTGGAGCAAATACAACCAGCAGGCCCATTCAAGGGAGCGATATCCGAGCCGCAATCGGTCCGGACAATCTAGTCAACGAACAACGAATCAGAAAGGAACGTATGAGAATTTCTAGAACTCTGCTCGGACTCGCGGCGGTCATCGCCGGTCTAACCGCAGCGGCGAGGGCTGACTCCTTAACCGGGCGCTGGGACGCCGGCATCACTCTCAATGGCACGGCAATCCCCTTCCGGCTCGATATCTCGGGCGATGGCGCCAACCTGAAGGGCACTCTCTTCAACGGCGACCAACTGCAAACCACAACAGGCGCACATTTCGAAAACGGCAAGATCGTGCTGGAGTTCGATCATTACCTCACCAANNACGGTATTCTCCAGCTACCGTGTCGTCGGCGAACGCGCCTTCCATCGATGGTGTCTGGGAGATTCCCTACGATAGCCCGAAGGGTGAGAAGGCGTGGCGCTTCATCGTGCGGCAATCCGGACCCGAAGTCTCGGCGTCAATTTTGCGCGTCGATGGCGATACAGGCGCGCTCACCGGAAACTTTCAGAACGGCAAGTTTGTTCTCAGCCACTTCGATGGATCGCGGCCGCTACGGATCGAAGTCACCCCGGCCAGCGACGGCACGCTCGAAATCCTGACAAGCGGCGCCTACACTCAATCTAAAAAACTGATCGCATATCGTCCGGAAGCGGCCCGCGCAAAGGGACTCTCCGAACCAGCCAACTACACCGCGCACACCACGGTGCGAGATCCCAACGAAACATTCGCGTTTCGTTTTCCCGACGTGAATGGGAAGATTGTGTCGAACGAAGATCCGAAGTTCAAGGGCAAAGTGGTACTGGCAATTGTCACCGGAACATGGTGCCCCAACTGCCACGACGAAGCGCAGTATCTGGTGCAGCTCTACAAGAAGTATCGCGACCAGGGACTGGAAATCGTAGCGCTCGATTTCGAGGAACCGGAACAGCAGGACGCACTGAGCCGTGAGCGTGCTTTCGTCAAGAAATACGGTGTTGAATACACCTACCTGATTGCCGGCGCCCCGGCCGAGATGTGGGAGAAAGTTCCTCAGGGAGTGAATCTCAACACTTGGCCCGCGACGTTCTTCATCGGCCGCGATGGCCGGGTGAAGGGCACTCACGCCGGTTTCGCTTCGCCTGCCAGTGGCGAATTCAATCGCCAACTGAAGGAAGAGTTCACGTCCACCATCGAACGTCTGCTTGCGGATGCCGGGAATACTGCAATTCCCACCAGCGCTTCCGCCGGCCTAGTTCGCAAGTGACGTGTCTTGGGGGTCCGCTTTCTGCCCCCCGGCGGATCCCCATGTGACAGATTTTCTGGACCGCTATGGAAACAGCTACATTTTTGATTGTTCCCGGCTGGAATGGCTCAGGCCCTGGCCATTGGCAAACCATTTGGGAGCGGCGGCACGATAATTTCCAGCGGATCGAACAAGACAATTGGAACCGGCCTTCGCCTAAACAGTGGGTGGACGCGATCCAGAGAACCGTTCAAGAAATTCACGCACCGGTGTTCCTAGTTGCCCACAGTTTGGGTAGTCTGGCAGTCGCTCAATGGGCCGAGAGCGGGGATTGCGGCAGGGTTGGCGGAGCTTTTCTCGTAGCGCCTCCCTGGTTGACGGCCTCGGATAGTTGCCCGCCGCAGCTCGCGGAATTTCTACCCGTGCCAACCAGCAAGCTGCCGTTTCCATCGATTTTGGCTGCGAGCGAAGACGATCCATATCTGCCGATCGAAATCGCAGTGCGACTCGCGAGAGCGTGGGGATCGGAATTCGCGGATCTCGGGCGGCAGGGGCACATTAACATCGCTTCTGGTCATGGAGACTGGCCGGAAGGCGAGCGGTTGCTGGAACGTTTGACCCAGCGGACGAGAGAGAAAACAAATTATGGCGCAGTGGCGAAGTGGTAACGCGGCGGTCTGCAAAACCGCTATGCGTAGGTTCGAATCCTGCCTGCGCCTCCAAGTATTTCTAAACCGGCTCAGTTGAAGCCGCGGCCCAAATTATTGATTCACGCAACTCGCTTGTGGCGCACGCACTCATGCGTGCCGTGTTCGC
>PMOK01000041.1:0-12367 GCA_003162425.1 Bryobacterales bacterium
CTGCGAACGCAATGGGATTTCGACATGTCGCGAGTTTCATTTCGAAGCTCCCACTTTCATCGGATAGCTCGCATGCACCCAGGCCAGTACTCGATCGAGCGCGGCGATGGTGACAGCATCCAGCTTGGCTCCCGGAGCCCGCAGTGTGCCCGTCGCCAGTGCGCCGCGCCGCCGCAGCACCTCTTTGCGGATAGCCATCCCGATACCCTCTTGAAACTCGAACCGCATCAGAGGGACGGTCCGATAGAACACATCCGCGGCGTGGTCTACGTTGCCAGAACGGAATGCGCTTACGATCTCGACCAGAATCTCGGGATAAGCGAAGCCGGTCATGGCTCCGGTGGCGCCGGCCAAAAGTTCTTCCAGCAGGAACACGCCGCCCAGACCGCCGAAGATGCGAACCGGGATGTCTTTCGTGGCTTCGAGAATCCGCGTTGTCTTGAATGGCGTCGGAGGATCTTCCAGCTTGATGGTCCGAGCGCGGGGAATCTCACGGGCGATGCGCGCCAGAAGCGCCGGCTCCATGGTAAATCCGGAGATGGGCGGAAAATCCTGGACCACAATCTCAATGTCCACCGCTTCAGCCACACCGGCGAAGTGCCGCACCACCGCGTCCGAGTTGAGCTTCGCCATGCGCGGGGGACTGATCATCACCGCCGCTGCGCCGGCGTCCTTTGAAGCGCGTGTGTATTCGATCGAAGTGCGGAGACCGTCGGCAGTGGCGCCGGCCACCACAGCTACCCTCCCTGCCGCTTGATCGATCACGGCCTCAAGAACGGTATGGCGCTCGACGTCGTTCAACCGCGCTACCTCGCCCGTAACGCCCAGTGCCGTGAGACCGTTCACTCCAGCGGCGATGAAAAGATCCACCACGCGGCGCAAGCTCGCGAGGTCGAGCGCCCCATCTTCAAGGAACGGAGTTGGTAAGACCGAGAATACTCCTTCAAGCAGAGACAAATCGATTTCTCCTTATAGGACAGCCGTTTCTTCGATCAGGCGCCCTTCCGCGAAGCGCGAATAATTCAAGAGCCGCGCGTCAATCAGCTCGGTCGAGCCCTTCAGGATCAAATCCGCCAGGATCTTCCCCGTGGCGGGCGAATGCATCACTCCATGCCCGCTGAATCCGTTGGCGCAGTAAAATCCAGCGATGCCCGGTGCTTCGCCCAGGATGGGATGATGGTCGGGCGTCATCTCATACAGTCCGGCCCAGGCTCGCGATGGATTCACCTCCACCTCTTCGAGCACTGGTACGCGGCTTACCGCTCGCGTCAAGATCTTCTCCACGAACGCTCGATCGAAGCTAGTCTTGAATCCGGGGGTCTCCTCCGGATCGTTCCAGGCCAGCAATAGCCCCAAACTTTCCGGACGAAAGTGGAAGCCGGTGGACATGTCGATGGTCATGGGCGCGCTATGGGCGATTTTGTCGAAGGGCTCGGTGGGAACCAGCATCCGCCGCAGCGGCTCAACCGGCAGATCCAGGCCGGCCATGCCAGCTATCTGGGCCGCCCAAGCCCCGGCGGCATTCACTACGATCCGCGTCGCCACTGGACCACCTTGAGACGTCTCCACCGCGGTGATCCCTTGCGCGTCCTTTTGGATGGCGGTTACAGTGACATCGCGCTCCAACCGGGCGCCCTGATCGATGGCGCGCAGCGTGAATCCGGTCATGACGCTGTACGGATCCACAAACCCGTCGGTGGAGCAGAAGCTGCCTCCTACAATGTCGTCGGAGCGCAACTGCGGCACCATTCGCGTTACGTCCCCGGAATCGAGGAGCCGCGCGGTGGTGAGACCCATCGCGGCCTGCCGCGCGTGATTGGCGCGCAGATAATTGAGGTGCGTAGAGCTGGCCGCAACGAACAAATAGCCCTGAGCGCAGTAACCGGACGGGTGGCCCAGCGCGTCTTCGAAGTCACGGAAAAAAGGAATAGAGTAAAGCGACATCTGAATACTGACGTCGGTAGAGAACTGGGCTCGCACGCCGCCCATGCTTTTGCCCGTCGAGCCCTTGCCCTGGTGAGCTTCGCGTTCCAGGATCAGGACGTTGCGGCAGCCAGCCTTGGTAAGTTGATAGGCGATGCTGGCTCCGACGATACCGCCGCCGACAATCACTACATCTGCCGTGGTCATGAATTTAAGGTACGAAACTTGAAGAGAGGTGCAAAGTAATCGCTTACAGTGTTCTAGCGTAGCAGAGCGAGCGACGGTTTTCCAAGGGCCATTGACAGGAAGCATCACATCGGAGAGAATTTGTAAGCGCTTGCTGACGACGACCTATCTCGTAGCTTTGCTCGCCGGGGGAGTGTCTCTGTTCGGGCAGCAACCGGTTTCGATTGTTGTCGACCTGGCGGTCTCGCGCGGGACATGGAACCCAGCCTGGACCTTCTTCGGCTACGATGAGCCAAACTACACCTATGCGAAGAACGGTCGCAAGCTACTCCGAGAGCTGTCAGCCGCCAGCCATTCGCCGGTTTACATCCGCACTCACAATTTGCTTACCTCTGGCGACGGCGCAGCCTCCTTGAAGTGGGGATCTACTAATGCATATACGGAAGATGCCGCCGGGCATCCTGTCTATGACTGGAGCATACTTGACCGGATCTTTGACACTTATCAGCAAACCGGCGTGAAGCCGCTGGTGGAGATTGGTTTCATGCCGGAGGCATTGTCCACGCATCCCCAGCCTTATCGGCACACCTTCCCCGTCGGCTCGTTGTGGACTGGCTGGGCCTACCCGCCGAAAGATTATCACGCCTGGGCGGAGCTGGTTTATCAATGGGTGCGTCATTGCGCGGAACGATATGGCGCGCGGGAAGTACAGAGCTGGTATTGGGAAGTGTGGAACGAGCCAGACATCGGTTACTGGCAAGGAACTCCCCAGGAATATTACAAGCTTTACGACTTCGCCGCCGACGCCGTGAAGCGCGCCCTACCCACGGCGCGCATCGGTGGACCGCATTGCACCGGGCCGGCATCTCCGCAGGCGGCCAATTTCCTCCGCGGTTTTCTGGAACACGCACTGCACGGAAAGAATCTAGCGACCGGAAAGACGGGATCGCCACTTGATTACGTCGGGTTTCACGCCAAAGGCAATCCGCACCTGGTGGATGGCCACGTCGAGATAGGCAGTCGCAACCAGGCCCGAAATATTTCAAGCGGTTTTGAGATCGTCGCGGGTTTCCCCGAGTTGCGTGACAAACCAATCATCATCGGCGAGTCCGATCCCGAGGGCTGCGCCGCCTGCTCGGCCAAAACCAACCCGCAGAATGCTTATCGCAACGGGCCACTGTACGCGAGCTACACCGCAGCAATGTTCCATCACACGCTCGAACTTGCCGCGCTTCACAAGGTGCGCTTGGCCGGAGCTGTCACCTGGGCCTTCGAATTTGAAGATCAGCCCTGGTTCGAAGGCTTCCGAACGCTCGCGACCAATGGATCCCCGGGGCGAATCATGGAAACGGTGGACCCTACGGAGACCGCAAGCGATATGATTTCTTCGTCCACCACCTGTTGGGAGTTGAGCCGCCGGATTGGAACCGTGATTCCAAGATCGCCGAACTGGTAGCTTCGTTGCTTGCCAATGAACCGATCGAAATTGACGAAGCGGCATCGTTCTTTGACGTAGGACAAGCCTCCGGCTTGTCCGAACGGGCAAGCGGAGGCTTACCCTACGCGGCAGACTACAATAGGAATTTATGAAAGCGGTTACAGTAGCGATAGCATGGCTGTTCGTTGGCCAGGGAGTGTGGGCCCAGAACCGCGACTACCCGGTAAAACCAGTCCCCTTCACGGCGGTCCATGTGAACGACGAATTCTGGGCGCCGCGCATCGAGATTAATCGCACGGTGACCATTCCGTTCGCCTTCAAAAAGGATGAAGAGACTGGACGCGTCGACAATTTTATCCGCGCCGCGAAAGCGCTTCGGGGCGAGCCATTCGAGAACCACAAGTATCCGCCCTATCCTTTCGACGACACCGATGTCTACAAAGTAATCGAGGGCGCTTCCTACACCCTCAGTGTTCATCCCGATCCACAGCTTGAAGCGTATATCGACGACCTGATCGCGAAGATCGGCGCGGCGCAGGAAAAGGACGGCTATCTCTATACTGCACGCACCATCGATCCGGCGCATCCACATCCTTGGTCCGGCAATCAGCGCTGGATTCTTGAAGGAGTGGACAGCCACGAGTTGTACGACCTGGGCCATCTCTATGAAGCGGCCGTGGCGCACTATCAAGCCACCGGCAAGAGAACACTTTTGGACATCGCCCTCCGCACTGCGGATCTGCTCGACCGCACCTTTGGTCCTGGCAAGCAGGAAATCTGGCCCGGCCACCAGATCGTTGAAATGGGACTCGCCAAGCTGTACCGCGTTACCGGCGATCCGCGTTATCTCAACCTCGCCAAGTTTATGTTGGATTCGCGTGGTCCCCAGAGTAGCGAAAAAGGCGCCGGAAATCCTTACGTCGAGGCACAGCAGAGAGTTGTTGACCAGACCGAAGCAGTGACCGGCGGGCACGCGGTGCGCGCCACATACATGTACTCGGGAATGGCGGACGTGGCCGCGCTCACCGGCGACACCGCCTATGTGCAAGCGCTCGACAAGATATGGGAGAACGTGGCGGGTCGGAAGCTGCATATCACCGGAGGGATCGGGGCTCGCGGCGCGGGCGAAGCGTTTGGCGCCGACTACGAGCTGCCCAATCTCACTGCCTACAACGAAACCTGCGCGGCCGTAGGCAACGATTATTGGAACCACCGTTTGTTCCTGCTCCACGCCGATGCAAAATACATCGACGTGATGGAGCGAACGCTCTACAATGGCCTGATCTCGGGCGTCTCGCTAGACGGCACGACATTCTTTTATCAAAACCCATTGGAGGCGACTGGATTTGCGGGCAAGGACCAGCGCAGCCCGTGGTTCGGCGTGGCCTGCTGTCCTGGGAACATCACGCGCTTCATGGCATCGGTGCCCGGCTACATTTACGCGCAGCGCGGCGATTCGGTGTGGGTGAATCTGTACGTTGCCAACACAGCCGAAATCAAACTCGACAACGGTAGAACCGTGAAGATGACCGAGGAAACCCGCTACCCGTGGGACGGTACGGTAAAGATGACCGTGAATCCGGACGTGCCGGAATCTCTTACGATCCATGTGAGAATTCCCGGCTGGGCACGCAACGAACCGGTGGCGAGCGACCTTTATCGTTTCGAGTCCGAGTCCCCGGATGCGGCGGTTCTGAAGGTCAACGGCAAAACGGTGCCTATTCAGCTCGACAAAGGCTACGTCGCGCTCACTCGCAACTGGAAGCAAGGCGACGTCATCCAGCTCAGCCTGCCGATGCCGATCCGGCGCGTCATCGCGAACGATCACGTTGCGGCGGACCGCGGACGCGTCGCGCTGGAACGAGGTCCCATCGTTTACGCTGCGGAGTGGCCTGATAATCCCAAAGGACAGGTCCGGAATTTGATGCTGCCACGTAGCGAACGTTTGCTGGCCGAGTTCAAACCCGATCTACTGCGCGGGGTCACCGTGGTAAAAGGCCGGGCGATCGCGTTGGCTTACGATGCGCAAGGAAAGGTCACCAAGACCGAGCAGGAGTTCACCGCGATCCCCTATTACGCCTGGGCGAATCGCGGTCGCGGACAAATGATGGTGTGGTTCCCAGAGACCGAGGGCTTTGCGAAACCGGCCCCGTACCCAACCCTTGCCACCACGGCGCAGGTGACGGTGTCGGGCGCCAGGCGCAGGAGTCCGCGAACGATTAACGACGGCGAGGAACCAGCTTCGTCGAATGATTCATCGTCCTACTTCGACTGGTGGCCCACCAAAGGCACGGCCGAATGGGTGGAATACGCTTTCGAAAAGCCGGCCACGGTCTCCCAGTGCCAGCTCTATTGGTTCGACGACACCGGCCGCGGTGAGGTCCGCGTTCCCGCTTCGTGGCGTCTGCTATACAAAGACGGAGATGCCTGGAAGCCGGTGGCCGCACTCAATCCTTACGGCGTTGCCAAGGACGTCTACAACACGATTACGTTCCAGCCGGTCGCAACCACAGGTCTGCGCCTGGAAGTAACCATGCAGCCAAATTGGTCGGCTGGTATTCAAAAATGGAAGGTGAAATAGAGTCATGAATGAACCGAAGAACAGCGGGGCGCTTAGCCGTCGAAGTTTCGCAGCAGCTTTCGCCGCGAGCCCTTTGCTTGCACAGCAGACTCCGGCTCCTGCTCCTGCGACACCGCCGCCAGCCAATGAACAACGTCACGGAACAACGCCCGAGGTTCCGCCGTTCCAGGCGACCATCGAGTTCGCGCGCCGCGACGTGCCTGCCAAGGTTCAGCCTTTCCCGATGACCCAAGTGCGGCTCCTGCCCGGGCCATTTCAAGAAGCAATGGAATGGAATCGGGGTTACATGCAAAGATTGCCGGCGGACCGCCTGCTTCACAACTTTCGCGTGAACTCCGGACTTCCCTCTTCGGCCCAGCCGTTGGGTGGCTGGGAGAAGAACGGTGCGGGAAGGGATGCCGAATTGCGCGGCCACTTCACGGGTCACTATCTGTCGGCCGCTGCGTTGCTGTACGCGTCCACGGGCGATCAGGAGATCAAAGCCAAAGGCGACTACATGGTGGCCGAGCTCGCCAAGGTTCAGCAGAAGTGGGGAGGTGGGTACTTGAGCGCGTTTCCCACAGAGTGGTTTGACCGCCTGGACGCCCGCAAGCAAGTGTGGGCGCCGTTTTACACCATCCACAAAATCATGGCCGGCATGTTCGACATGTACCAGTTCGCCGGCAACAAGCAGGCGCTTCAAGTGCTGGAAGGGATGTCGGGCTGGGCCGACGGATGGTCCGCGTCCAAAACCGAAGAGCACATGCAGGACATCCTGAACACTGAATACGGCGGCATGAACGACGTGCTCTACAATCTCGCGGCCGTCACGGGTGATGACCGCTGGGCCAAAGCCGGGGACCGCTTCACTAAGAAACGCTTCTTCAATCCACTGGCGCTGCGCCGCGACGAGCTGCGCGGCCTGCACGTGAACACGCACATCCCGCAAGTCATCGGTGCGGCGCGCCGCTACGAGATCTCAGGCGATTTGCGATTCCACGATGTTGCCGACTTCTTCTGGTACGAAGTCACTAGCGCGCGCTGCTACGTCACAGGGGGAACCAGTAACGGGGAAGGCTGGCTTGTGCAGCCTCGCCAGCTTGCAGCGGAGCTGAAACGCAGCGTGGACACGGCTGAATGCTGCTGCGCGTACAACATGATGAAACTGACGCGTCATCTTTATAGCTGGACTGCCGACCCGCGTTATTTCGACTATTACGAACGCACGCTGCTCAATCATCGGCTCGGTACCATCCATCCCGACACCGGCGCAACACAATACTATCTGTCGCTCACGCCGGGTGCTTGGAAGACCTTCGGCACCGAAGACCAATCCTTCTGGTGCTGCACCGGAACGGGCGTGGAAGAATACTCCAAGCTGAATGACAGCATTTACTGGCACGATGCGGATGGAGTATTCGTGAACCTGTTCATCCCTTCGGAGTTGAATTGGGCTGAGAAAGGTTTCCGCCTGCGCCAGGAGACGAAGTTCCCGGAAAGCGAGCGGACCACGCTGGTGGTGAAAGTGGATCGGCCGGTCGAGCTTGCACTGCGCCTGCGAATTCCCGAGTGGCTCGGTTCCAGTGCATCAGTACGCGTGAATGGCAAAGCGCTGGATGCTTCGGCCAGCCCCGGCAGCTATCTCGCGATTTCGCGGACCTGGAAGAATGGCGATCGTGTGGAGATGGATCTACCCATGCGCCTGCACATCCAAGCCATGCCGGACGATCCTCAGTTGCAGGCGGTGCTGTATGGTCCGCTGGTATTGGCGGGCGATCTGGGGTCGGAGGGGTTGACCAAGGAAATGATCGTTGGTCCTGAAGGGCCTCCGATGCGGCGGCATCCGATGGATGTTCCAGCTTTTCGGGCCGCTGGCGCGGATCCCGCGTCATGGATCAAGCGCGATGATAAGCCGCTCACGTTCCGCACAGCCAATCAGGCCAAGGATGTAACGCTCCAGCCGCTCAACAGTATTTTTGACAAACGTTACTCGGTGTACTGGCAGGTATCGTAAGAAACTGTAAGCGCTGACAGTCTCATCCACACTTCCTTTACGATAGAATAGCTAATTCTGCCATGAACCTCGAACAGGTTGCCCGGCGGGCGAAGGTATCTACGGCCACGGTGTCGCGCGTCTTGAACAACGCGAACGTCGTGAAGACATCCACTCGTGCCCGCGTCGAAAAGGCCATCGAGGAGCTGAAGTACCATCCCAATCTCCACGCGCGAAATCTGGCCGGTGGCAAGAGCCGCACCTTGGGGGTGATCGCTTCCAACATGGAGAATCCGTTCTTCTTCGACATTTATAAAACGATCGAGTCGGATGCGCACGCCCGCGGATACGAAGTGGTGGTGGCGAATACCGACTACCGGTCCGAGCAACTGGTCGCGAGCATCCGCTTGATGATCGGCCGGCGGGTGGCGGGTCTGGCTGCCATTGTGTCCGAGATGGAACCCGCGTTAATCAAGGAACTCACCGAAAGCCGCATTCCCGTTGTGTTCTACGACGTAGGACAACCCCGCCAGAATATCACCAACATCCGCGTCAACTACCGGCGCGGCATCGATAAAGTGACGGATTATCTGCACAACATGGGACACCGCCGCCTGGGCTTTGTCGGACATCATGCCATGCTCGGACCGATCAACGAGCGGATGAAAGCCGTGCTGGACGCAGTGGCGCGGAATTCCTCGCTGGAGGTGAAGACGGCCGCCGACGCCGACACGCTGGAAGGGGGCAGGCAAGCTACGCGCGCGCTGCTGTCGTCCGGATATCAGCCAACCGCGATCATCTGCGTCAACGATGTCATGGCCGTGGGCGCGCTCCGGGAGCTGCGCGAGCGCGGGATTCGTGTGCCCCAGGATATGTCGGTGACTGGTTTTGACAACGTGAAGCTCTCCGAGTTTTGTTATCCAGCTCTTACTACGCTGCATATTCCACGCGAGCGGATCGGTCACATCATCTGCAATTGTCTGATTCCGCCGCCGGGTGAAGTGGCCCCGGCCGAACACGAGATTGTGATCGATCCTGAGTTTGTGGTGAGGGAATCCACCGGACCGGCGCCTACGGCGGCCCGCAAGAGGCATGCAACTTGACACGCTTGATCTCAACCCTCTACGATACCCGGATGCAAGCGATTACATGGGCTAGGACTTGACTCTATCCGACACCATGCCCTTGCTCCCAGCCATCCTCATTCAAAGCGCCTCGCGCCTGGTTTCGCTCTCCGGCGTGGACATGGCGATCATCGCCCTCTACTTCGTCGCTGTCCTCAGCATCGGCTTCTACCTGAAGCGATACACCAAGACCGGCGAGGATTTTTTCCTCGCCGGCAGGGAAATGACAGCCTGGATCGCGGGTCTCAGCTTCCTGGCAGCCAACCTGGGCTCGCTCGAGATGATGGGTTGGGCGGCCGCTGCATATCAGTACGGGATTCTGGCCACGCATTGGTACTGGATCGGCGCCATACCGGCCATGCTCTTTCTGGGCCTGGTGATGATGCCGTTCTATTACATTTCGAAAACTCATTCCGTTCCGGGCTATCTGAAGCTGCGTTTCGGAGAATCCTCCCGCGTACTGGCCGCCGTCTGTTTTGGGTTGATGACCGTACTCATGAGCGGCATCAACATGTATTCCATGGCGCTGGTTCTGAAAGTAGTGCTTGGTTGGGATATCCACTTCAGTATTTGGGTCTCGTCGCTTACCGTAGGGCTCTACGTATTTCTCGGCGGTCTACTGTCTGCCATTTTCAATGAGGTGTTACAGTTCGTTTTGATCTGGTTTGGCGCACTGCTGATCTCCATCATCGGCTTGATCGAGACGGGTGGTTGGAACGGCATGGTGGCGCGAATTGCGCATAATTTTCCGGGACCGAGCTACACCCATTTGTGGAGCACCCTCGGCTCCTTCGGCGATAATCCAATGGGCATTCATTGGATCGGGATCGTGTTCGGGCTCGGCTGGGTGATCTCGTTCGGCTACTGGACCACGGACTTCCTGGTGGTCCAACGTGTTCTTGCGGCCAAGGATCTCCGCGCGGCGAAAATGGCGCCCATCATCGGCGCCGGCTTCAAGATGATGGTCCCCTTCATCGTAATTCTACCGGGACTGCTTGGATTGGCGGTGCTTCCTGAGCACCTGGTTGGGGCAGACCAGGCCTCGGCTACTGGCAGCCACAGCTATAATGAAGTGCTGCCGATCATGCTGGCGCGATATTGCGGCCCTGGTCTTCTCGGCCTCGGCATCACGGCTTTGATGGCTGGATTCATGTCCGGCATGGCTGGAAACGTGAGCGCATTCGCAACCGTCTGGACCTACGACATTTATCGCCCGTTTTTCCGGAAAGAAGCCCCCGACGCGCACTATGTCTCAGTAGGACGCTGGTGTACTCTGCTGGGCGTTTTGGTGAGCATAGGCACGGCCTATTTCGTGATGCAGTTCCACAGCATCATGGACTACGTCCAGGCGCTATTCAGCTTTTTTGTTGCGCCGCTCTTCGGCACAGTGCTGCTCGGGATGTTGTGGCGCCGCACAACGCCGGCTGGTGGATTCTGGGGCCTGCTGTCGGGTACGTGTTCGGCGATTGGCCTGTGGGCTTGGGTGAAGATCAATCCGGCTGCCTTGCAGTACGTCGCGCTGTCGCCGAAAGCCAAGGATATGGCGGAGAATATGTATCGCGCGCTATGGTCGTGGATCGTGTGCGTCATAGTTACCGTGGTGGTCAGCTACATGACTCGGCCCAAGCCGGTGGAAGAGCTGACCGGGCTGGTTTACGGTTACACCAAGCTGCCGTCGGAAAGCGGTGTCCCAGTTTATCAGCGTCCGATATTCTGGGCATGCGTAGTCGGCGTAGTGTTCGTGATCTTGAATATCATTTTCTGGTAAAGGAAACATGCATCGTTCCGGAATGATTTCCATCTGGTTTTTTGTGGGCACGCTGCTGCTGATCTATGGAATCCTGATTCTCGGCGCCGGTCTCTACGGCTTGTCGCATCCACCAGCGGTGGTTCTGGCCGAATTGCACGCCGGAATATGGTGGGGGTTGCTCCTGATCTTGCTTGGTACGCTTTATTCAGTCCGATTTTCACCGTGGAGAGGCCGGTAATCCGATGACGTTTGGCGTGATCGTAGGAAACCGGGGCTTCTTTCCCGACCATCTTGCGAAGAGTGGCCGGGTGGAAATGATCGCAGCCATCGAAAAGTCGGGCCATGCCGTGGTTGCAGTCAGCCCGGAAGAAACTAAATTCGGCGCCGTCGAAACTCGAGCGGAAGCCGTGCGATGCGCGGAGCTCTTTCAGCGGCATCGCGCCCAGATTGATGGCGTCATCGTCACGCTGCCCAACTTCGGCGATGAACGCGCGGTCGCAGACACGCTGAGAATCGCCGGGCTGAACGTGCCGGTTCTGGTGCAGGCGACGCCGGACACACCGGGGCGCATGACCATTCGCGATCGGCGAGATAGCTTCTGCGGCAAAATGTCGGTGTGCAACAATCTGACGCAGTACGGCATCCCGTATTCGCTGACCACTCGTCACACCGAGGCGCCGGATTCCGATTTCTTCCGCAAAGATCTGGATTGGTTCCGAGCGGTGTGTCGCGTCGCGCGAGGTCTGCGCCGCTTGCGCATTGGAGCCATCGGTGCGCGCCCCGCGGCTTTCAACACCGTGCGCTACAGCGAAAAAATCCTGGAAGCCAACGGTATCTCGGTTGAGACCATCGATCTTTCCGAAATCCTGGGCCGGATCGCGCGCATGAAAGATCAGGACTCGGCCGCGCAGGCCAAGCTCGACCAGATCCAGCGCTACGTGTCCACCGATCGCGTCCCCGCTGAAGCACTGCTCAAGATGGCTAAGCTAGGCGCCGTGGTGGACGGGTGGATGCAGGAAACCGATGTGTCGATCAGCGCGGTCCAATGCTGGACTTCGCTTGAGGAGTACTTCGGCGTCGTGCCGTGCACCGTTATGAGCATGATGAGCGAGAATCTGATGTCCAGCGCCTGCGAAGTGGATATTTGCGGCGTAGTGGGCATGCACGCTTTGCAGCTTGCATCGCAGACGCCCAGCGCGTTGCTCGATTGGAACAACAATTACGGTGACGATCCGGATAAGGCCGTATGCTTCCATTGCAGCAATCTTCCCAAGCACTTCTTCAAGGAAGTGCGCATGGACTTTCAAGAGATCATCGCCGGCACGGTGGGTAAAGAGAACACTTTTGGGACCTGCGTGGGACGCGTAAAATCCGGGCCAATGAGCTACGCGCG
>PMOK01000041.1:12401-36027 GCA_003162425.1 Bryobacterales bacterium
CTGTTGCGATATATTTGCGAGCGCGGCTTTGAACATCACGTCGCGGCCAACTTGTCGCAGGTAGCGCCTGCCGTGCACGAAGCTGCCACGCGCTACCTGGGTTGGAACGTGCTTCAACATGCATCTACCTAACACTGTAGGGCAGGTTGTTAACCTGCGGCCGATTGTCAATCGGCCTGGCGTGGCGAGTGCGAAAGGCCATCATCAACACAGGCCGATGGTCAGCAACCTGCCCCACGAGCGAAGACGCACATGAGTGTTGTCGCGGGTGTCGATTTCGGAACGCTCAGCGTGCGGGTGTCGATTTTCGACAGCTCACGCGGCAGGTTGGGCGCCGGAATGGCGGAGTATCCGCTGGTCCGCAAGAAGGACGATCCCGACCACGCTACGCAGAGTCACGCGGATCACATGCGTGCCCTGGCCGAGGCCATGCGGCGAGCCCTCGCGGATGCAGGCGTACCAGGCCGCGCGATTGAAGCCATCGCGCTCGATACCACCGGCTCCAGCGTAATCGCGGTGGATGAGAATCTCGAACCGCTCGACGATTATTATCTGTGGTGCGATCATCGGTCCTGGAAGGAAGCTGCCCAGATCACTGCCCTCGCGCGCGAACGGAAGCTTGACGCAATCAACTGGTGCGGCGGCGTCTATTCCTCCGAATGGGGTTTCGCGAAACTGCTGCACTGGCTGCGCGACAATCCGCAAAAACGCGATCGCTTTGCAACAGCTCTGGAACACTGCGACATGGTCGCAGCAGTTCTGTGCGGAATCAGTGATCCGCGGCAAGTGTCGCGCAGTATTTGCGCCATGGGCCACAAGTGGATGTGGAACCAGTCGCTCGGCGGTCTTCCTCCGGATGACTTCCTGACTTCGCTCGATCCGTTGCTGGCCGGGGTTCGCGCCAAGCTGGGCGGCCGCTATTCAACGTCGGACCAGATCGCCGGTCACCTGGCTCCTGCCTGGGCGGAAAAACTTGGGCTTCCCGCGGGTATCCCGATTCCCGTTGGTGCTTTCGACGCGCACTGGGATGCCATCGGCGCGGGCGTGCGGCTGGGCGATGTCGTGAACGTAGTCGGCACTTCCACGTGCATTATGGCGATCGGCGAGAAACCGGCGCTAATTCCCGGTGTCTGCGGCGTAGTGCCGGGATCGGTGCATCCCAAATTCGCCGGCATCGAAGCCGGGCTTTCGGCCACCGGCGATATTTTCGATGCCATCGCGCGGCGCGCAGGAACCACCGTCGCTGAACTTTCGCGAGGTTTGGAAAATTACCGCGCCGGCGAAACCGGCCTGCTGCGCCTCACTTGGGACAACGGCGACCGTACCGTGCTGGTGAATCCGGAGCTAAGCGGCGTCACGCTGGGCTGGCGGCTGACGCACACCGCCCAGGACGAACTGTTCGCGGCGATCGAAGGTACGGCCTTTCACACTCGCGTGATCCTGGAGCGCATGGAGGAGCACGGCGTGCCCGTGCGCCGCATCATCAACGGCGGCGGCATTCCGCAGAAGAATCCCGTGCTGAACAAGGTGTACGCCAACGTGATGCAAAAACCGATCCTGGTTCCAAGTGGAGACGCGACCAGTCTGGGCTCGGCCATCTTTGCGTTTCTCGCCGCGGGCGCTTTCGCCAGTATCGAGGAAGCGCAGGATGCGCTGTGCCCCGGCTACGTGATCGTTGCTCCCGAAGAATCGGCTGCAGCGATCTACCGCGAGTTGTACCCGCTTTTTCGGAAGCTGTACTTCATGCTCGGGAAGAGCGACGATAGTTTGCCCGAGCTCCGCCGGATCACGGCCAATGCACGAGGAGGCCAGAGTGCTGGAAGCGCTGCGGGCTGAAGTTCTCGAAGCGAATCTCGAACTGGTTCGCCGCGGCTTAGTGATCTACACGTTCGGAAACGCCAGCGGAATTTCCCGCCCGGACGGTCTGGTGGTCATCAAACCTAGCGGCGTTCCTTATGAGAAGATGACGGCGGCCGACATGGTGATCGCGAACCTGGAAGGGCGCGTGGTGGAGGGCACTCTACGGCCCTCTTCGGATCTTGAAACGCACCTGGCGTTGTATCGGGCGTTCCCATCCATTGGCGGCGTCGCGCACACTCATTCCCGTCACGCCACCGCGTGGGCGCAAGCCTGCCGTCAGATTCCGTGCTTCGGCACCACGCACGCCGACTATTTCCACGGCCCCATTCCGGTGACGGCGCCGCTTACCCCCGACGAAATCGAATCCGGATACGAGGCCAATACCGGTCTCGCGATCGTACACGCGCTGGAGGGGCACGGTCCGCTGGGTTGCCCAGCCGTGTTGGTGGCCGGACACGCGCCGTTCTGCTGGGGAAAATCAGTGGCCGATGCCGCGCATGCGGCTGTGATTGTCGAGGAACTCGCGGCGATGGCCTGGCAGACTCTTGCCATCAATCCCGCCGCGCAACCTATTTCCGAAGCGCTGCGCGATCGGCACCATTTCCGCAAGCACGGGCCGAAAGCGACGTACGGCCAGCCGTAGCGCCAAAGAACCGCGGTGTGTGTCGATGGTGTTTCCGAACCGCGACCGTAAGGGAGTCGATGCCTTTCTATTCCAGCCGCAGGCGCAGGATCGTCAGCGAGTGTGCCGGGAACGTGTAAACGAAGCTGTTCTTCGATAGCGACGCAGTCAAGGTGCTCGTCTTAGGCACGACCTTTTTGTCGTCGCCGAATGTGTGCGTAGCCTTCAAGTCCGGATAGTTCATCTGCCACACCGCGACATCCGGCATCAGTGTTCCTTCCTGGTTTTCGATACGCGTAGCGATGTCCTGCGACTTGCTGCGATTTAAGACGTTCAGGTATACGGTGTGATCTTTCGAGTTGTACGTCGTCGACACGTCGAGATAGGGAAGCTCGCGGCGGTTCAAAGTGTATTTTGGCGATGCCACCCATGCGTGCAACGCCACGTTGCCGCGCTGCTTGCCGTACTCGAGGATCGGAAAATAAATCGGCTGCAAGAACAAACCCTGCTTGTTGGTCATGATGGGCGCGATCACGTTCACCAGTTGCGCCAGGTTCGCCATCTTCACCACGTCCGCATGGCGGAAGAAGGAGTTGAAGAACATCCCCATGGCCAAAGCGTCCTCGAAATTGTAAGTCTCCTCGAGATGTTCGTTATTCCCGGCGCGATACCAGACATTCCATTCGTCATAGGCGATGTAAATCGGCCGAGGATTCGGTCCGGATTGCGCGGCCTGAATCGCGCCTGCGGTGGTTTCGATGTAGTAGTCGATTCTCTGCGACCAGCCCAGGAACTTCTCCAGATCGTTGTCGCGGTTGTTGATGTAGGTGTGCAGCGCGATATAGTCGATTTCGTTACGCAGAGCGTTCAGCACGGTGCGATTCCATCCGATCCAGTCCGCGCCGTAATTACTCGATCCGCTGGCCACCAGCTTGATAGATTCATCCACCAGTCGCATGGCCTTCGCGGCCTCGAGCGCGAACTTGGCGTAATCTTCGGCGTTCTTGTGCCCCAGTTGCCACCCGCCGTCGATCTCGTTACCGAGCCCCCAATACTTCACCTTGTACGGTTCGTCGCGCCCGTTCTTGCGGCGCTGGTCGGCCCAGTAAGTGTGGCGCGCTTCGTTGGTGTACTCCACCCAGTGCCGCGCGTCGTCGACGGTACCCAGGCCGCCGTTGATGCAGATGTAGGGCTCCGCGCCGATGCGTTCGGCATAGCGCAGAAATTCGTCGGTGCCAAAACGATTGCTCTCGAGTGCGTTCCAGGCTAGCTCGACGCGCACCGGCCGCTGATCCTTCGGCCCGATACCATCCGTCCAGTTGTAGCCGGACGAGAAATTGCCGCCGGGATAACGCAGGATGGACACGCCCAGCTTCTTCACCGCATCCATCACGTCGGTTCGATAGCCGTCTTTGTCTGAGAGCGGGCTGCCCTCTTCATAGATGCCGCCGTAAATCATGCGGCCCAGATGCTCGGCGAAATTTCCGAACAGCAGCGGATCAACTTCGCCAATGCTGCGGTCGATATCAATCTTGATTCGAGCCGGCGGCGTTTGCGCCATCAACGCACTAGCCATGAGAACAAGAAGAATGCGATGCATCAGAATCGAACCTCCACGGGATGTCCATCGAAGACGACGCGGCGTGTGGCGTCCCTCAACTTCACGACTAGATCGTGGCGCGAGGGCTGCAGCATGCGAGAGCCTTTAGCCAAAGTGAGGCGCAGCAAGCGTTGGCGATCGCTCCAATTCATATCGATACCCATCCATTCGCCTTTGCGATAGTTGAACGAACTGCCATCGTCTTCATACAGCAGGAACGAACCATCGGCGCCCGGATAAATCGACAACGTGAGCGGCTCGTTCACCTTCTCGCCAGTGTACTGTTTCACCGGGCCAAGCGGCAAGATGGATCCGGCGCGCACGTAGAGCGGCATAGTTTCCAAATCGACGTCGCGAGTGATTTCGCGGCCGCCCTCATGCCGTTCGTTGGTCCAGAAATCGTACCAGATGCCACGTGGAAGGTGGAGACGCCGCGAAGCTGCGCCCCGTTCTATGACGGGCGCCACCAGAATATCGCGGCCCCACAAATACTCGTCCGCGCGCGCAACCGCGGCCGGGTCATCGGGATAGTGCAGCCACAATCCGCGCATCACCGGCAGCCCCGACACCGTACACTCCCGCACGGCGCTGTACAAATAAGGCAGCATGCGATAGCGCAGATCCAGGTATTTGCGGCAGATCGTTTCCACTTGGGCGTTGTGCAACTCACTCGCATCCGGAAGCGCGGCGCCATTGTAGTTGTTGATCTCCAGGGGGCCCGAATCACCGGTGTTCCAACCCCAAGGAAGTCGCAGCGTCTAGTTGCGGCCATGCGAGCGGAACAACGGACAAAATGTCCCAAACTGGAACCAGCGTACGTAGAGTTCCGCCGTGAATTCCTTGGTGGGGACGAAGCCGCCGATATCGGTACCCCAATAAGGAATGCCCGTCAGCCCCGTATTGACCGCGATCGGAATATGAGTGCGCAGCGTCTCCCAAGTGGAGTACACGTCGCCGGACCATAGGAACGAAGCGTAGCGCTGCATGCCCGCATAGCCGTTGCGGTGCAAGGCATAAGGCCGTTCGTTGGGACGATCGAGCTGCGGCCCCTCCCAGTACATCCGGTTCCGCACCAGGCGCGAAGCAATGTTTAGCGGATCGCCCTCGTCCGGCCACCAGCCATCCACACCGAGCGAAAAAATATCACGGTGCTCCCCTCAATAGCAGCTCGGCTGCTCCTCGATTGGCTGCTTCGGATCGCATGGATCATGCACCGTGCCATGCATCGCTCGCGCTTTAATCACCACGTGCAGCGCCACCTTGAAATGCTCCTGATGAAGTTGCTCAAAGATCGCCTTTGGATCCGGCCACAAAGTCCTACATTCAAAAGCCAGGCAGCTCGTACAATCTGGACGAGCTGATCGGGGCCTGGGAATTATTCGCGCAGGATTCTTTCCGCCTGCGTCCGAATCTCACTATTAACTACGGCCTGCGCCGGGACTTCACCGGTGACGACCATGATCTGACTAGCGAATACTCAGGCGCTCTGCCGGCCGCGATCTACGGTCCGACGCCGGTGGGCGATCTTTTCGCGCCAGGCGTTCTAGGCAGCAACACGAATCCGGAGTTGATCGCGCGGTCGCATCAATACCAACCCTGGCACATCAGCCCGCAACCTTCCATCGGCCTCGCTTGGTCGCCCGATTTTAAGGATGGCATCCTCGGAAAGCTGACCGGCGGCGGCAAGACCGTTATTCGCGCGGGTTATTCGCTCCGCCGCTTCACCGAACCGCAGCAATATTTCTGGAACCAGGCCACCAACTATGGCTCGTTCTATTACCAGAACTTCAACTTGTATTCGAACAACACCGGCACAACCGGATCGTTCGCGCCAGGTTCTCTTTCGCTCGGCCAGTCGTTGCCTCCATACGCCTTCAATCCCGCCGCGTATTCGCCCACCAATCCCGAAGCGAATGCCACATTCCAACTCTGACGTATCTTGGAAACGACGTCAATGGACTGAATCCGAACATCGCCCAACCTTACACGCAATCGTGGAACCTCGGCATCCAGCGCGAACTCCCCGGGGCTGGAGTATTCGAGGTTCGCTATAATGGCAGCCACACCATCCATCAGTGGCTATCCGAGAACACCAACGAGGTCAACGTGTTCGAGAACGGATTCCTCACTCAGTTCCAGGCGGCGCAGCAAAACCTGAAGATCAATCAACAACACAACATCAATTCGTTTGCCGACAACGGGTACTCTGGCCAGACGCAGACGCCGATTTTCAATGCTGCCTTCGCCGGGGAGGGTTCCGGAGGCGCGGGCGTGCCGCTGGCAGACTATGGCAATACGAACTTCATCAACGATTTGACTACCGGGCAAGTGGGAGCCTTGGCGAACATCATGGCAGGCGCTAATTACAACCCGCAGTATTTCTGCAACCTGGTCGGTTCCAGCTTCAAGCCTTGTGCCACCAACGCCGGGTTTACTGGAAAGGGCGCCGGTTATCCTATTAACTTCTTCCAGGCGAATCCTTACTCGGCCGGCCAGCCGGTTTATTACATGGACGCGATTGGCTATTCGAATTACAACGCGCTGCAAGTGGATTACCGGCAAAAGCCCTGGCATGGTGTTCAATTTGACGCGAACTACACTTGGAGCCACACGCTCGGGCTGGCCACACCAAATAATTGGACGAGTCAGTCAACTCAGTACACTCTGCGAGATCTGCGAGAGAGCTACGGCCCAACGTTGTTCGACCTTCACAATGTGGTTCATGCCAACGGTACCTATGATCTTCCGTTTGGCAAAGGGCGACAGTGGCTCAACCACGGTGGTGTGACGAATGCGATTCTAGGCGGCTGGACTTTGGGCGATATCTTCACTTTCCAGACTGGCGCGCCCACGGTGATCCTCGGCGGCAATTCCACATTCAACGATTATGGCGACGGCGGCGTGATTCTCAATGGAGTCACGCGGTCGCAGTTGCAGAGTTCGGTGGGCGTGTATTCCGTCGGCAACGCAGGCTACGTGAACGCCATCAACCCGACGTACATTACCCCAGGTGTGGGCGCCAACACCGCCTATCTCAAGCCCAACACCACCGCGGGGACGTTTGGTCAGATCTTCTACATGTACGGACCGCATCAGACCTTTAACGATATGTCGCTGACTAAGCGCATTGCGATCACCGAGCGCATCCGCTTCGTGCTGCAAGCTGAGTTTCTCAACGCTTTCAATCATCCGGTGTTCGCCTTCAATACTAATGCTGGCGCCAACAATCTCCAGAACCCCAACTTCGGGACCGCCTACAACAGTAACGGTCCTCGAAACATCGAACTCCGGGCGAACATCGAGTTCTAACGTAGCGCACGCACTGCTGCGTGCCGCGTTCACACTCGTGTGAACGTCTGGGATTCGGTCGCCGCGGTGTTCTAGAATGGACAGCGGAGGCTCCCGCCATGTTGAAAGCACTCGGCATTGTCTCTCTTCTGTTGGAACTGGCCCTGGGCCAATCCACCAATCCTCCGCAATCTTTCGAAGCCGTCGAGATGCAGCCGGCCAGTTCCGGGGACTCCTGGGTGAGTGTGGGTATCCTTCCGAACGGATATGTTCGGTGCCACAATGCCACTCTGCGGATGCTCATCGCCGCTGCTTATGATCGTGACGCGGACCTTGTCACCGGAGGGCCCGCCTGGCTGGATTCCGACCGCTTCGACATCATCGCCAAAACCGCGCCCACTTCAAAAGGCAACGTCCAACTCATGCTGCAGACCCTGTTAGGCCAGCGCTTCAAGCTCGCGCTCCGCCACAACAGCAAAACCGATCCGATATTCACGTTGACGGTGGCAAAGGACGGTCCCAAGCTGCATGCCTCCGCGGGCTCCGACAAGGATTGTCCCAGAGGCGAAGGTCCGCCGAGCCAAATCCACCTCACCTGCCACGCCTTCTCTATGGCTGATTTGGCCGATCTGCTTCCCGAAGTTGCGCCAGCCTACGTGACGCTGCCGGTACTCAATCAGACCGATCTGAAAGGCGTTTACGATTTCAATCTGGACTGGATGGGCAGGGGCGCATACGATGCCGCGATCGCCAACCAGTCTGCGGGCGGGCCCAAGGACCCGCTAGCCGTCTCCATATACGATGCCGTCGCCAAGCTTGGCCTGTTGCTCGAGAAGAGCGAGCTGTCGAAGGACGTGATCGTCGTGGAAAACGCCGAGCGCATTCCGGCCAAGAACACCACGGCGACGGTCCCCACGCTGAAGCCCGAGCAGATCTCGAGCGTGGATCGCTATGTTACCGGCGAGATGGAAAGCGAGCACACTCCCGGTCTCGCTGTGGGCATTTACAGCCGCGGACAGATTCTGCTCGCCAAGGGCTATGGCGTGGCCAACGTCGAGCTCCAGGTTTCCGTGAAGCCGGAGACCATTTTTCAGTCGGGCTCCGTGGGCAAGCAGTTCGTCTCCGCAGCCGTGATGATGCTGGTGGAGGAGGGCAAGGTCTCGCTCGACGATAGCATCGTGAAGTACTTCCCCAATGCGCCGGAGAGTTGGAAGCCGATTCTGATCAAGAACCTTCTCTCGCACACCTCGGGACTGGCGGAGTACGAGAGCGGAGAGCGGATTGGGCCAAAGGGTCCGTTCTACCTGCGGCTTGACTTCACCGAGGATGAACTGGTGAACAAGATTGAGGCGCTGCCGATTGAGTTCAAGTCCGGCGAGAAGTGGGACTACCGCAATACAAATTACGCGCTGCTGGGCGTGATGATCCACAAAGTGACGGGCAAGCACTACGCCGATTTCCTGCAGGAGCGGATTTTCCGGCTCTGGGACATGCGCGCCACGCGACTCATCAGCGAGACGGACATCATCCCCAACCGCTCGTCCGGTTACGTAATGTCCGGCGGTAAGCTGCAAAATCAGGAATGGGTCTCACCCACGTTCAATTCAACGGCGGATGGCACGCTCTATTTCAATGTGCTGGATCTGGCGAAATGGGACGAAGCGCTGTATGGAACTAGCTTGCTAAAGCAATCCAGCCTGGATCGCATCTGGACCGTGTTTCCGCTCAATGACGGCAATCCGAATCCCGCTCATTACGGCTTTGCATGGGACATCAGCGTGGTCAACGGGCACAAGCTGATCGAACACGGCGGCGCCTGGCAGGGATTCACGTGCGTGATCTCGCGATTTGTGGATGACGGCCTGACCGTGGTGGTCCTCACCAATTTTGCCGGCGCCCGCCCCGGCGTCATCGCGCACGCCGTGGCCGGCCTGGTGAATCCGGCCCTGCAACCCAAGCAGCACAAAGAGGTCACAGTGAATCCGAAGCTGTTCGATGGCTACATCGGCAAGTATCAACTTGCGCCCGATTTCATCCTGACCATCACTCGCCAGGGCGACCATCTGTTTGCTCAAGCAACAGGGCAGGGAATAATACCCTTATTCCCGGAAGGCGAGCGGGATTTTTTCCTGAAAGTCGTCGACGCCCAGATCACTTTCGTAACCGATAGCCAGGGCCACGCAACGGAACTGATCCTCCACCAGAACGGCGACAATCCCGCCAAGCGCATCGAATAGCGAGCGATCCGCTGTGAATCTTTACTACTGGTGTGCTACGCGCGTGGCGGACTCATGCGAACGCATGGGATTTCGATGCTAAAGTTCGTGCGCGGACAGCCCACTAGATTCAAATTTCGTGTGGGGCAGGTTGGCAACCTGCGCGCCGATTGGCAATCGGCGCAATTTTCTGGCAGTACTGGCTTCCCGCCGCGGAGGCAGCGGAACCAATCCGCGAGAACAGGTGACGCAGTTTCCGATGAACTCTGAATAGCGCCGAGTTACAACAGCAGCGCCTCAACCCGATACGCGCACACCGCTGCCCTCGCCGCCGACCATGCAAATACCGTAAACCGCCCGTCTTGCGACGCCACCAGTACAACGGAATTGTTCTGATCCTGCGCGAATTGCGCCCCCGATAAGTGGCGCGCGCCTCCGAAATCAGCCGGGTGCAGCGTGCGGCCAATCGCGCCTCCCATCAATTCGGTATCAATCACCTGATCGATCCGCGGACATCCATCGCGGCGCCCGATTTTCGCGCCGAATGCCAATAATTCGCATCGATCGGTCATCACCATCGCTCCGTCCACTGCGGTCAAACCAGCCACCGCGTCCACCGCCCGGCGCAGCAGCTCCTGCCACCGACGCTGGCTCTTCTCGCCCGGTTCCTCCCGTATCAGCACAGCCAATTCCGAGTACGGCGGCCGGATCGAGTATGGCGTCGGCCCGGCTATCGATTCTCGCCACTCCTCGGTGCCATGTGGAACGATCAGTAGCGATCCGCCACGGCCGTGTGCGCGCATGGATGCTGCAATCTGGATCTGTACCTGTATCGAGTCAGCCGAAGAACTGGGCAAATCCAAACCGAGCAACGACGCAACCAGCGCCGGCGGATCTTGAAGGCTCACCGATTTGTGATCCAGCATTTTGATCTGATCGCCTTCCAGCACCGCGACGTTCACGAATTTGCCGGACTCCGTACCGCGGCGATGCTTGATTACCATCAGGCCCGGATCCACCACCTCCACCACGAAGCACAACACTGGTAGCGTGCGCGTGGCGCCCCAGATGTGAAATTCCGCGTTTTCGCGCCAGATGCCTAAGTGGATGGAAGGACGCTCCACGGCGGGCGCTAATCGCGCGATATTCTCGGGAGTGAGCGGAAGCCGCCGCTCGAAAGTCAGAGGAAGCTGCGACTGTTCGGCGGAAAGAAATGCAAGCGAGAACCTTGGAGGTTGGTGCTCCTGGCGCAGAAGGCTGGCCCAGAACGCGGCGTCGAGCATGGCTTCGATCGCGGCGTCGTCCGGCTCGGAAGCCAAGTCGTCGGTCCCGCGCTCACGTTCCTCCGCGAGCTGCCGGGAAAAGTGCAGCCGCACCTGGTTGGCAACGGCTCGTGCGGCGGGATACGCGGGTTCGCTCATAGTATTGTCATCAGGAGATTTCTCATGAGTGGCAGATCAGAAGTCCTATTCGAAGGGTACACCCACGATGAACTATTAGCTTTGCCAAGCGAACAGGTTCAGGCCATGATCCTCACGGGTGAGCCGGTTGTTTTCCGCGCCGGCTCTGCCACCATCCTCGGGGAGTTTCGCGTGGAAGGCAACCGGCTTCGGATCGAGTTGGCGCAGATCGAGGGTGGCGGCGAAGGCGTTCTTCTGTCCATCTGGGCGCTAGCCAGAAGATTCGCACAGTTGAATCAGCTCACCGCCATCGAATGGATCGTGGACGCAGTCCATTGCGCCCAGCCCAACCTGAAGCTCCGCCGCGTTCTCATGCGCCGCGGGTTCGTGATTAAAGTGCTGCTGACCATCGGCGAAGCGTATCATCTAATAGAGCCGATGGCGTAACCGAGCCGCGACCTGCCGGCCCACCAAGGGTGATGAAGACACCCCGTAGCGCACGCACCCCTGCGTGCCGCGTTCACACTCGTGTGAACGCCTGGTATTCGGTCGCCATTGGACCGGCGACCGCAAGGAAGCTCTACCACAACCTCCTCTGCCAGCCCGTTACGCTACCATCAGAAAACAGTATGTCGATTTCCCCTCGGGGCTTCGCAGTCGCTTTCGCTTCGCTTTCTGGGATGCTCGTGCTCCTCGTGGCCGCTGAAGCTGCAAAACCGCGAGCGTCTCGGCGTGTGGCCGCGCCAGCGAATGCCTTGGCGTCGTCCCGAATCGCTTCCGCAAAACCCCGCGCGACACCTCGCGCAACCAATCCGAACTCATCCTACAGTCTCTTCGAGAGCGGAGAGGTTCGCCCCCTGGCCCTCTCCGCCGACGGCACGCTGCTCTTTGCCGCCAACACCCCCGCGAACCGTTTGGAGATTTTTTCCATCTCCGGTCAAGCCGCCCAAACCGTTTCGCTAGGGGCTTCCGTGCCCGTAGGCCTGGAGCCGGTCGCGGTGGCGCTTCGATCTCCAACCGAAGTATGGGTAGTCAATCACCTCTCTGACAGCGTGAGCATCGTGGACATCAGCAATCTTCAAACTGCGCGCGTGGTCCGAACGCTTTTAGTGGGCGACGAGCCGCGCGATATCGTTTTTGCCGGACCAGCGCATGACCGCGCTTTCATCACCGCCGCGCATCGCGGCCAGAACTCATCCATCGATCCGCAGCTCACCACGCCGGGCGTCGGCCGCGCCGATGTCTGGGTGTTCGACGCGACGAACCTTGGTGCGACGCTCGGCGGCCAGCCGTTGACCATCCTCACGCTCTTCGCCGACACACCGCGCGCGTTGGCCGTCACGCCGGACGGGAACACAGTCTATGCAGCCGCTTTTCGCTCGGGTAACGGCACCACCACCATTTCAGCCGGCTCCATTCCCAACAATGGCGCGCCTCCTCCGCACACCAACTACCAAGGCATTCCCGCGCCCGCCACCGGATTGATTGTGAAATATCGCCCGAGCGCGGACAGCAAGATGCACTGGCAGGATGAAGCTAATACAGTTTGGGACACCGCCGTAAATCTCTCGCTGCCGGATAAAGATGTGTTCGTGATCAATGCGGCCGCTAACCCTCCGGTCCAACAACCCGGATCGAGCGGGTTCTTCACCGGAGTCGGCACGGTTCTCTTCAATATGGTTGTGAATCCCGTGAGCGGCACGGTCTACGTCAGCAACACCGACGCGCAAAACGATCATCGCTTCGAAGGTCCAGGCACCTACGCCGGACACAGCTTGCGGGGCCATCTGGTGGAGAGCCACATCACCGTGCTTAGTGGCGGCCAGGTCCTGCCGCGTCACCTGAACAAGCACATCAACTACGGTTCCTGTTGCGCTCCAAGTCCGAACGCCGAGAGCATCAAGAGCCTGGCGTTTCCAACGGACATGGCCATTTCAAGCGACGGCCAGACGCTCTATGTTGCTGCGTTCGGTTCCAGCAAAATCGGGGTCTTCAATACCGCCGCACTCGAAAACGATAGCTTCGTTCCAAACACGGCGAATCAGATCACAGTGTCCGGCGGAGGACCCAGCGGTCTCGCTCTCGACCAGACTCGGCACCTGCTGTACGTGCTCACTCGATTCGATAATTCCATCTCTATTGTCGATCTCGCAAGCCAGCAGGAAACCGCGCACCTGGCCATGTTGAATCCTGAACCCGCCAGCGTGATCAACGGACGCCCGTTCCTCTATGACGCCACGACTTCGAGTCACGGCGACTCCGCCTGTGCCAGTTGCCACATCTTCGGCGATTTTGACGGCCTGGCGTGGGACCTCGGCAATCCCGACAATGCTCCCCTCAACGATCCCGGACCGTTCGCGGTGCTGGTCGGCCCAGACACTCCCTTTCATCCCATGAAGGGACCCATGACTGTGCAGAGCTTGCGTGGTATGGCCAATCACGGCCCCATGCACTGGCGTGGCGACCGCACCGGCGGCAACGATGCTTCTAGCGCTCAACCCGACAGCGGTAGCTTCAACGAAGTTGCCGGATTCATGAAGTTCAATCCTGCTTTTCAGGATCTGCTCGGAAGCGCCGCGCAGCTCTCCACCGCGGACATGCAGGCGTTCGCCGATTTCGCTCTCCAGCTCACCTATCCGCCGAACCCGATTCGCAACCTCGACAACTCATTAACCTCCGACCAGCAGGCCGGTCAAAACTTTTTCTTAGGGCTCACCAACAACGGCTTGCCTTCCGACACCTTGAAGACCTGCAACGGCTGCCACGTGCTGGATCCCAACGGCAACAGCCAATACGGCGTCGCTCGGCCCGGATTCTTTGGTACCGATGGACAATCTTCGTTCGAGAACGAGACGCAGCTCTTTAAGATCCCTCACCTACGCAACTTGTATCAAAAGGTGGGAAAGTTCGGTATGTCGCCGGATTCGCTTTTCCCAAGTGACCCCACGCCATTCATGGGCGACCAAGTCCGCGGCTTTGGATTCCTGCATGATGGAAGCATCGACACCTTGTTTCGTTTCCATGGCGCGAAAGTTTTTGAGCAATCCCTGATCAACCCCGGAGGCGTTCCCACTGGCGCCGCGGGTGACACCATTCGCAACCAGCTCACCGCTTTCCTCCTGGCCTTCGACAGCAATCTGGCGCCGATCGTGGGCCAGCAAATCACCTTGACGCAAACCAACACGGCGGTCGCAGGTCCACGCATCATTCTGCTGGAATCGCGCGCGGCAGCCGGCGAGTGCGATGTTGTGGCAAAGGGGATGGTGAATGGGCAAGCTGCTGGCCTTCTATACAATCCCCAGCAGAATGCATTCACCAGCGCTCAAACTTCAGCAACTTTCTCGGATACCGCCTTGCGCGCCCTCGCTCAAAATGTCGGCGACGAGCTCACTTTCACCTGCACTCCGCCCGGGTCAGGCTCCAGCATCGCCGCCGAGCCAATTGTCGGCCCGACTCCCGCGGCCACCACAGCAGGTTTAGTAAACGCCGCCAACCCCACGCCCGGTTCCGCGATCGCGCCCGGCAGCATGGCATCGCTTTACGGAACGAATCTGTCGAGCGCGAAGATACTTGCGGGTGCTCCGCTTCCGCTCCTGCTGGGCGGCACATCCATGACGGTGGCGAATTCTCCAGCACCGCTGTTCTATGTTTCTCCGTTGCAAGTCAATTTTCAGGTCCCCTGGATTGCAATTTCGAAGCCCACCCAATTTCCGCTTCAAATCACGCAAGGAGAAAGCTTCACCACCATCACCGTGACGCTGACACCCTACGCGCCGGCATTATTCACAACGAACGGGCAAGGCAACGGACAAGCATCGGCGATAATTTCAAACACCAGGTCGCTAGCAGCCCCAACGGGAGCTTATCCAGGATCACGTCCAGCCAAGAAGGGCGAATTTGTTTTGCTCTACTGCACCGGACTGGGCGCTGTAACAAACCAACCAGCCGCGGGCGATGTATCGCCCAGCAATCCGCCGGCGACCACGGTCGCAACTCCAACGCTGACCTTGGGCGGAAGCTCGGTTCCCGTCTCCTTCTCCGGCCTCGCCCCCGGCTTCGTTGGCCTGTACCAAGTAAATTTCCAGATTCCAACCAATGCCACAAGCGGAAATGCAATCACGATAGTCCTGAGCGTAGGCGGCGCAACGTCGAACACCGCGACAATCGCAATCCAATAGCGCATGCACTTTCGCGTGCAGCCCCCAATCCCCCGCCCCTGCTTTTCAGCCCTCCAACTCCCTGATCCGCCGTCCCAGAAAGCGCCGGCCTGGATCCTGCGGCCAGGAGCGTCGTAATCCAGGTGTCCGCATCCGAACGTGGTTGGCGCGGAACTGAACGCCTGATATCCGAAGTTCCAGGCAAACTCGAACAAAACACACCCGTTGCCCAGCGGCGTTCCAGTTGCACTTCGTGTAGATCTGTCTGGAATCCTCATCGATATCCGATACTCGGCGAGACATTTCGTCCGAACGCCAGGCGTGTCACTGGCGCTGTTGCTCACCATTGCACTCGGTATCGGCAGCAACGTTTCCGTCCGCGGATTCATTCGGGGGATGACTAGACCCGATTTTCGACTCGCATCCGTTGACCGAGTGGTTTCGGTATTCCGGCGTGACGCGAATCGCGAAGCCGGTCCGCTCTCCTATCAAGATTATCAATCGCTCCGAAGTCACCTCGACGCGTTCGAATGGATTGGAGCGGCGCGAATACTGCCGGGCGCCGTCGCCTTCAGCGGCCCATCGACGGTCATGTCCGTTGCCGCCGTGACACCCCCACTAACCGGTTTCCTCAACCTCTCGCTGGACCAGGGGGTCGTCATCAGCCATCGCCTTTGGCAGAGCGAGTTCAACCCCAAGGCCGACTTTCGTGGCCAGCTGATTCACATCAATGGTGTCGATCGTCGCGTGGGTGGCGTTGCACCGGACTGGCTGGAAGGGGTGTATCGCGACCGTGCCGTGGACGTCTGGATGCCGTTCGAAGAGGAATGCCTGCCAGTGGCCGAGCGTAGCAGCCGGAACTTCTGGGTCCTCGGGCGCCTGCGCCGGGACGTTCCCACCGATCAAATCCGTGGCTTGGCCGATATGCGCGTGCTTCCGTATACCGGCATGACACCCGAAGCGGCGGAGGCCAGATCGCGCGTCTCGACGCTGCTGGGCCTCGCGGCAGGTCTGGTATTCTTCATCGCTTGCGCCAACGTCGCCTCGTTCCTCATCGGACGTGCCTTCGCCCGGTCGCATGAGACCTCGCTTCGTGTCGCACTCGGCGCCGGCCGCGGCCAACTCGCCCGAGGACTGCTCTCCGATAGCATCGTCATCTCCATTACCGGCGGAGCGTTCGGCATGCTGCTGGCCCTGTGGACATCGCTTGTTCTTCCGGCGTTCTTGTTCGAAGAAGATGCCGAGCACCTGTTATTTTCACCGGATGTATCCAGCATCGTTGCGGCGTCCGCGGCGTGTGTTGGAATCATGATCGTGTGCGGTCTTCTGCCGGTTTTTGTGATTCCGCATGATCGTCCAGCCGATGTCCTTCGGCGTGAGGCCGCTGGACCGTCCAAGGGAATCCAACGCCTGCGCGTTGGTCTTGTTGTTGCGCAAATGACCAGTTGCTGCGTACTCGTGATTTCCACGGCTTTCCTCTTCGCCGGCTTTCGCGCCGCGCTGCAAACCAGCGTCGGCCATCGCCTTGGCCACCCGATTCTCGCCAGCGTGGAAGCGAGTTCAGGAATCGACGGAGGCCTGGTGTACTTCCAAAATGTCCAACAGACGGCGCAGTCGGTGGCCGGCGTTTCAGGTAAAGCTTGGGTTGGGCGTCTACCAGGCGATCTGGCATCGTGGGAGTCCTTCCGTGTCGAGCCACAGCAGTTGCCGCTCCGGGACGTCACGCTGGACATTGCCCTCTTCACCCCGGATTCTCGGGCGCCTTTCACGCTGCCACCAGTCGCGGGACGCCTGTTCGGCCTCGAACATAAAACCTGTCGAGCCGCCATTGTGAATGAAGAAGCTGCCAAAGTTCTGTTCGGCGCTGGCACTGTCGGCCGGTCCATATGCGACGCCGCGGAGCTTCCCGTCGAAATCATCGGTGTGTTCGCCATGCGAAAAGGCGCGCACGAGGCCGGCAGGCGCCAGCCCACCATCTATTTTTACCAGGCGGATCAAAAAGGGCCACACTCGGAACGGATCGGATTGGCACACTTTCGCGCGCCCATTGTGTCGAAGCTGGAGCAGGCCGAGCTTGACTCGAACGTGGTGTCGCCGGGCTATTTCGCGGTTATGGGATGGCCGCTGGTTGCAGGCCGCATCTTTCCGGACGATCCAAAGCCCCGCGGATGCCGGGTTGCCGTAGTCAATCAGGAAGCTGCTGACCTCTATTTCAACGGGAAAGCTGTCGGAGCCTCGGTCATTGATGACAGTGGCCGCCGGACCGAGATCATCGGCGTAGTTCACTCGGCGCCGCTTGGAACATTCCAGAGTCGCGTGGAACCAGCAATCTATTTTTCGATGGCGCAGGACTTTATGCCCTACATGACGCTGATTCTCGGCGCGCGAGAAGTGAACGGCCCTCTGCTCGAGAAACTGCGCAGCGAGATTGGAGCCGTGCCGGGGCGTGGACCGCATCCGGTTATCGTGAAAACCTTCGACACGTACCTCAGTCAGACCTCGCTCGCGCCATTGCGCATTGCCACCATGATTATTGGCGCCTCTGCTACGATAGCGCTCACACTCAGCGTTCTCGGCTTGGTCGGCGCTTTAGGTGACGCCGTGCGCCACCGCCGGCGCGAGTTCGCGGTCCGCATCGCGCTCGGAGCGCAGCGCCGGCATGTGATCTGGCAGGTGCTCAGGGAAGGAGGACGACTTGCTTTCGCCGGCACTCTGGCGGGAACACTTGGATCGCTCCTGCTGTCGCGAATGTTGGCCCGAATCGCACCGGGCAACGGTGCACCTGCCTTATGGGTGTGGATGGCCGCGCCGCTCCTGTTGGCCGCGGTGGTGACAATCGCGAGCGTGCTTCCTGCGCGCCGCGCCTTGATCTTGAACCCACTCACCATCCTGCGCGAAGAAAATTGACGGTCGGCGACTAGTGGGCTGTCGTTGCTGAATCCTTACTACTGCCGTACGTGCGCTACGCGCGTGGCGCGAACACTCGTGTTTGCCGCGTTCGCACTCATGCGAACGCATTGAAATTCGATGCTAAAGTTCTTTCGCCGACCGCCCACTAACTTGGAGTCATCTGGCTGATCTGAATCTGCAGCTCGATATCGGTATAGTTCGGGACGTCGCCGAGAATCTCAGTCCCATGCGCTGCCATCGCCCTTTCGAACTCCTCCAGCGTATTGAAGTAGAGCCTGCCAACGCAGGTGAGGGGCGCCGATGACCCCGGCACTCCACCCGCCATCCCCTTGTCGATTTCGTAGCGGATCAGTCCGAAGCTATTGCACCGTTCCATGACCAAAGGCATGTGGATTTTGGCATAGTACGCGTGATCGAATTTCTTGCCGGAAGAGTTCGGGTAGAGAACTGAGATGCAGACCATACATTTGAGAGTAGCAATGATTTCGATAACGAATCGCACGGGCCCGGCGTCACTTGCCAAGGAACCTCGCGGCCCTCCGCTCCCGAAAACTAGCCAGGCCTTCGCGGAAGTCCTCGCTCGCGAGAATTCTAGGCATGTCATCACGAACACGCGCGGCTGCTTGAGCCTCGCCCTCCATGATGCTGAGCCGCGCCGAACGGAGCGTCGCCTGAACACCCAGCGGAGCCTGCGCCGCGATCCGTTCGGCGATGGCCACGGCTCGCCCCAATTGCTGCCCCGGTTCGGTGATCTCCTGTACCAGCCCCATTCGCAGCGCTTCTGCGGCGCCGAACTCGTCCGCCGTCAGCATGTACCGCATCGCGTTTCCCCACCCGGCTTCGCGAACCAGGCGGAACGTCGCACCACCGAGCGGGTATAATCCGCGCGCGATCTCCAGTTGTGCGAAGCGTGCGTCATTGGCCGCGATGCGGATATCCGCGGCCAGCAACATCTCAATGCCGATGGTGAACGTAATGCCCTGGACAGCCATCACCAGAGGCTTCGACAGATGACTGCGCAAACCAAACGGATCGATCTGGCCGGCGTCCTGCGCGAACGGATCGTCGCGTTCGAACAGCGATGCGAACTGCGCCAGGTCAATACCGCCCGTGAAGTGCGGCCCGTGAGCGAATACCACCGCGCACCAAAGATCGCCATCCGCTTCGTACTCCCCATAAGCGCGCGCCAGGTCGTGGAACATCGGCGGGTCGAATGCATTGCGTTTCGCGACGCGATTCAAACCGATCAGGAGCACGTGGTTGCCGTGTTGTTCCGTAGTGATGTCAGGCATAGTTGGAAGAGCCAGAGTACCACTGGAGCCGGAGTTATACGATCGCCACCGCGCGCGTGAAACCCGCCGACGCGCCCTTGATCTTGAATGGAAAACACGCAATCAGAAAGCCGGTCGCCGGCAATTCCTCGAGGTTCGCCAGCTTTTCAATATGGCAATAGCCAATATCCAGGCTTGCCTTATGGCCTTCCCAAATAATGGACGGATCGTGCGATTCCAGAAATCGGCGGCGCGTAAAAGAGAACGGAGCGTCCCAGCTCCACCCGTCGGTCCCAATCACCCGCACGCCGCGCTCGAGCAACCATAGCGTAGCCTCGCGCCCGAATCCGCAGCCGGAATCGACGTAAGCCGCAGTGCCGTACGCCGCCCCCGCGCGCGTATTCATCAGCACGATGTCCAACGGCTTCAGTTCGTGCCCCGCCGCTCCCACCCGCTCGGCCATTTCCGCTGCCGTGACGACATGTCCATCGGCAAAATCGCGAAAATCGAGTTTGACTCCAGGACGATAGAACCAGTCGAGCGGAACCTCGTCGATAGTCCAGGCGCGCTCGCCTCCATTCATCGTGGAAGCAAAATGCCATGGCGCGTCCACATGGGTTCCGTTGTGCGTCGAGACGGCGAGAAGTTCCACAGCCCATGCCTCGCCGCCAGGCAACTGATTCGCTTCGAGTCCTGGAAACATCGCAAGCATTCCAGCGAGCGACTGCTTGTGATCGGAGTACTCGATGCGCGGCCCAAGCCCCGGTGGGTCCGCGGGTACAGCGTTCTCAAGCGCCTGGGAAAGGTCAACCAGTCTCATGCGAGCTCTTGTCAATGATATCGGACGAATGCAAAGTGGGGCGGACCCCCTGGTCCGCGGCCGACGCCCACGTCGGCCTGCTGCTGGTATTTGTCAATGCTTGAGGCGCCGGGTCCTGGGGGACCCGTGCGGACCAGGGGGTCCGCCCAGGGGTCCGCCCCACTTTGCGGAGCCAGTTCACTCTTCGCGCAGCAGTGTCAAAGGATCAAGCCCCAGCGCGCGTTGCGCTGGAATCCACGTAGCCAGTAGCCCCAGCAACAACATCGATAGAACAACGCCAGCCAATACCAACGGATCGCGAGGAGTTGCCTGATACACGATGTGACCCAGCACCCGGGCCGCCAGAATTCCGAGCAGCAATCCCGCCGCCGATCCAACAACCAGTAATTTGACCGCCCGCCCCAGCGCTGCCTGTAACACTTCCTTAGGCTGCGCGCCGAGGGCGAGACGGATTCCCAATTCCTTCAGCCGCTTGCTCACCGAGTACGCAGCCATTCCGAAGATTCCGGTGACGGACAGCATCGCGCCCAGCACGCCCAGCACTCCCAGCGACACCGTGGCCACACGCGAAGGAAACATAGCCAGGTCTAATTGTTTATTCCACGTCTCGATGTAAGAAGGCAGCCCTGAGTCCAACTCCCGCAGTGTACTCCTTATGGCTGCAGCAAGCTGCTGCGAATCGCCGTTCGAGCGCACCACCAACGATGTCCCAGTGGAGGGCGATTCGAGCATTGGGAAGAACATCGCCGGCTGTGGATCTTCGGTCAGGTACCGATACTTTCCGTTTTCTACGATGCCCACAACTTGGATGCGCATTCCATCCTGCATCTTGTATGATCTGCCGATCGCCTTGGTTGGTGAGCCGAAGATCTTGCGCGCAAACTCCCGATTGACCACCGCCACTCGCGGCGCATTTTTGTCGTCGTGCCATGTGAAAGTCCTTCCGGCCAGAAGAGTCGCGCCCGCCGCGCGGAAGTAATCGGGAGATATGCTGAACAGGAACGGCGTAGCCACGGCGTTGGGTGGTCTCATATCTGCCGTTTCGTCGGTAAAAACCGGCGACTCGTTCCACGCCCCACCAAGTGGCAACCAATCTATCAATCCCACGGACTCTACGCCGGGAATCTTTTCCGTGGCGTCAATCATCCGCCTTTGCATTGCGGGCACTTGGTCGCCGTGGTAACCTGCCATACCGAGAACGGTATTCACCAGCAACGCGTTCCGTGGTTCAAAACCGAAATTGCTGTGCAGTGAGCGCACCAGTCCGCGCACGGCGACCATGGAAGAAGTCACCAGCACCGCACAAAGCGCAATTTGCGCCACCAGCAACAAGTCGCGCACCGTAATCCGCCGGCCCACCGTGCCGGTTGATCCCGATTTGACGATCTGGTATGGATCGGTCCTGAGCACCTGCCGCACCGGAACCATGCCGAAGAGGATCCCACTTACCAGCGCCAAAACCAAAGCAATTCCGTAAACATTTGCGTCCGGGTTCACAGGCACGCTGATGGGATACTTTGGCACCGGCTGCCACACGCTGAGCCCGCGTAACAGCATTACGCTGCCCCATAGTCCGACAGCGCCACCAGCCACGGAAATCAGCACGGCTTCGGTGAATAGTTGCCGCAGAATGCGCGCCGGGCTTGCTCCCAGCGCCAGCCTCAGAGCAACCTCGCGCGTTCGGTCGGCGGCGCGCGCGGCGAATAAGCTCCCCAGGTTGGCGCATGCGGCCGCGAGAATCAACCCCGCCAGCAGCATCAACCCGGTAACGAATGCCCGCACCCGACTGCCCAGGAAGTCGCCGTAGAGACTTGGACGCGACAATCCAAAGTTCACATGCCCATCCACTTTAGGATAGGTTTTTTCCAGATACGAGCCAATCGAGTTCAGATCGGCAATCGCCTGTGTTGGAGTCACTCCCGCCTTCAGATGCCCCAGCGCCAGATAAACCCAACGATCTCCGCGGTCGTTCAGCGGATTTCCCCCCTCCACTTGCTCCACGTTAACCATCGGCAAAAAGAAATCGGGAGAGGCAAACAATAAAGTCCCGTGAAACTCAGGCGGCGCTACACCCACGATGGTGAAAGGATGCTTGTTGATCTGAACAACGCGGCCCACCACGCCGCGGTCATCCTGAAAACGAGTGTGCCAATACCCGTAACTGAGCACGATATACGGAGCGCTGTTCGGCCCATGCTCATCCCAGGCGTGGAAGAACCGGCCCAGATACGGCTGAATGCGCAATACATCGAAGTAATTGCCGCTCGTTTCAAAAAGGAAGACGCGGGATGGATTTTCCCCAGTATCGAGGCCTGCCTCCGTGATTCGATAAGCCGCCAGACCATCGAAGCTGACGTTGCGGTCGCGCAGGTCCAGATAGTCGGGATACGATTGCGTCGGCGCACTAGCGCCCACGCGGTCGATTCCATACAGGCTCTGCACCTGCGGCAGGTTCATGGGGCGCAGGATAAGCGCGTTCAAAATACCAAAGACCACCGCGTTGGCGCCTATCGCGAGCGCCAACGTCAGCACTGCGACAAACGTAAAACCTGGAGACTTCCGAAGAACCCTCAGGCTGTAACGGATATCCCGAATCGCATTGTCGATGCCGTTTACTCCCCGCTGGTCACGGCACTCCTCTTTGCGTTGCGTGAGCGAGTCCATCGCGCGCATGGCCGCATCACGCGCTTGCCAGGCTGTCAGGCCTTGCGCGATGTTTTCCTCAATCTTTCGTTCCAGATGATCCTGCAGCTCATCATCCAGATCCTGCTCCACCCGCTTGCGGCGGAAAAGGGACCGTAAACGCAGCGGCGCGATGTAAAACCAGTGTCTCAAGCGCATGGCGATTTACTCTTCGCGCAGCAGTGTCAAAGGATCCAGCGACATTGCGCGTTGCGCCGGAATCCACGTCGCCAATAGCCCCAGCAACAACATGGCGAGAACCACACCAGCCAACACCAGCGGATCCCGCGGAGTCGCCTGATACACGATGTGACCCAGCACCCGGGCCGCCAAAACTCCAAGGACCAATCCTGCCGCCGAACCAATCACGAGCAAGTTGAATGCTCTTCCCAACGCCGCTTGTAACACTTCTCTAGGTTGTGCGCCGAGGGCCAGACGGATTCCCAATTCCTTCAGCCGCTTGCTCACCGAGTACGCAGCCATTCCAAAGATGCCCGTGATCGACAGCATCGCGCCCATCACGCCCAGCACACCCAACGATACCGTCGCTACACGCGTACCAAAAAGAGCTCCGTCCATTCCTTGGATCCACGTTTGGATGTAAACCGGCAGCCCGGAGTCCAGGTCCCGCAGCGTACTCCTGAGCGCTGCGCCCAGTTGCTGTGGATCGCGGTTCGAGCGCACCACCAGCCAGGTCTCAACCGATGGCGATTGCAGGACCGGCAGAAACATCGCCGTCTGCGGAACTTCGGCAATGTTGGTCGTATATTTTCCGTCTTCTACAATGCCCACCACTTGGA
>PMOK01000335.1 GCA_003162425.1 Bryobacterales bacterium
GCGTCGCCCGAGGGCTTGCCCGCGAATACCCCAAAGTGGATGGAGGCGTTTCTATCGTTCTCTCCCCACCAGGCATGGGCGGTACCTATCTGCGCCCAGGCATCATCGGCTTCTCCGCGGTGGGAATGGTTGTGGCCGGCCTGGTGTTGCTGATTGCATGCGTCAATCTGGCGGGCCTCCTGCTGGCTCGCGCCGCCGACCGCAGAAAAGAGGTCGCCATCCGCCTGGCGTTAGGCGCGAGCCGTGGCCAACTCGTCCGCCAACTTCTTACGGAGAGCTTGCTGCTTTCCCTTGCGGGCGGCGCGGCGGGAGTTCTGCTGGCTGCTTGGCTTACTGCTCTGGTAAACGTGTGGCGTCCGCCCATCGACACCTTGACCATCGCCCGCGTTGTAATGGACACGCGCGTGTTCCTTTTTGCAGCCGCTGTCTCGCTCGCGAGCGCGTTCCTGTTCGGCTTGATACCGGCAATGCAATCTGCTCGCGTGGGCCTGGCTGGAGCCATCAAGAACGACGCGCCCTCGGAAAAACTTCGCCGGCTGAACGCTCGCGATCTTCTGGTCACCGTCCAGGTGGCTCTCTCGGTGGTGTTGCTCATCGCGAGCATTCTGGTAGTGCGAAGTTTGCAGCACGCACTCAGCCTCAATCTCGGATTCCAGCCCGAACATGCCGCCGTCCTCTCGCTCGATCTGGCCGGTCAAGGCTATAGTGAGCAGCGCAGCCGCGAGTTCCAGCGCCGCCTGCTGGATAAGGTTCGCGCGATGCCGGGAATTCAGGTTGCTGCAATCATCTCTGGCCTGCCTTTAACCGCGACGGGTAACATGAGTGACGTCATCTATCTCGAAGGCCAGCCCGAGCCGCGCCCAGGCGAGATCCCGAGCGCGAATCTGTACACCATCACGCCCGGCTACCTCCAAGCCATGCACACACGTCTCATCGCCGGCCGCGATCTGAATTTACGCGACAAACAAGACGCAGCGCTGGTTGCGCTGGTGAATGAGACCTTCGCTCGCCGGCTCCTGGCCGGCCAAGATCCCATCGGTAAGCGATTCCGCCATGGCGCCACCGGGAAATGGATTCAGATCGCTGGCGTGGTTGAGGACGGAAAATATGGTTCCCTTAGCGAATCGCCGGGTGTCGCCATTTTTGAACCAATGGCCCAGCGTTGGAGTCAAGACCAGACACTCATTGCGCGCTCTCCGATGCCGGAAACTGAGACCGTACATCTGATGCGCCGAGCCGTTTTGGAACTCGATCCCTCGTTGACTGTCTTCGCCGACGGAACCCTCACCAGCGCCCTCGGATTGGCATTGTTCCCCGCAAGAATGGCAGCGGTGGTGCTTGGATCGTTCGGAGCGCTGGCGGTGGTTCTGGCGGCAACGGGTGTCTACGGAATTATGGCCTACGCCGTATCCCGAAGAACACGGGAAATCGGCATCCGCATGGCTCTGGGCGCTGCTCCATCGCAAGTGGCGCGCCTGGTGCTGACGCGGACCGCCAAGCTTCTGGCAGGGGGGATAGCGATTGGCTTCGCGCTGGCGTTCGCGGCAGGAGAATTCTTCAGCGTGATCCTCTACGGCGTCAGCGCGCACGACCCCATCACGTACCTTTGCGCGATCGCGTTTATGGCGGCAGTGGCGTTCGTCGCATGCTGGGTCCCGGCGCGCCGGGCTATTCATGTAGATCCGCTCACGGCCCTTCGCGCGGACTGAGATCCCAATATCTGCGCTGCTTTTCTACTTCTTTTGGTTCCATGGCTGCGTTGAGTACGGATCAATACCCATGTCGAGACTGCCGGTGACGGCTGCATGCTCCATGAAGTATGGATTACCTTTTACGTCTTGGAAGGAAACCGAGACGAGGGGATTGTCACGTTCGATTTGCTCTAGGCTGACACCCTCGATCACACTAATGATCCAGCCTCGTTTAGCGCCTCCGGTTGCGATTGGTTGTGCCATTGTGGCCTTGGGGAGGTAATCGTTGACGGATAAGATCAGCGGAGGCCCCTTGTCTCGGGCTAAGGTTAACTTATCCGACGACAGGAGCATCGGTTTACCAGTGACAGAACGGTCCTTGAATTTAAGAGCTACCTGCCAATTGTCTGCAACCGTCGGCGGACCGGTTGGATTAGATACCAATCCGAACACGGTAAGAATTGAATTTTGTTTTCTGTCCCCAGCGGGGGCTATCGAAAGTTGCTCCAACCTACCAACAAGACTCAACCGTTCGTAGGCGAGTCTCTTTCGGTGTTCGTCCCGCCACGACATAAAGATCGCCACGGCGAAAAATGCAGTCACGCCCAGAACATACACTCTCAACGGGACGGATTTGTTTCGAATGCGTTCGTACGCACCCCAAAGCATTACGATTAGCCCACCTGTCATATAAGCCGCCAGGTGGCTGAGAATCGCCCAAGTAAATGTTCCGATATCGGATACCAAGTCTGACAACATACTCGTTCGCGCCTCCAATCTGGATCGCAGTGAACAGTGTATGCCTTAGCCGACTGGCCTGCCACTGCATAACGCAGAGCCGGGTGGGAATAACTGCCCCATTTTGCGCGAGTTCCTAAGAGCCTTCCTTTGACCTCTCCGGCAACGCCCGGCGGAAGTTCTTCGGATGCCCTCCGGAAGTGGCGCCGGCGCGACTCCGTCGCCGGGAAGCGTGGGCGCGAGGAACAGTCTGCGGATTCGTAGCCGAATAGCCCGACAGGCTGATCGTCGCCATTTCGTTCTCCGCCTCGATGGTGGCAAAAACAATGTGCACGTCGCCGTCGTTCAAACCGCTACTCGGCAAGGTGAAATTGATTTGATATAACCCGGCAAATCCGGGCGCCAGACCGGCGAACAAAACCTCGGCTGGTGCGAAATTCTGGCCGTCGTCAAGATACACGCCGATGTCCGCAGCCTCAAGGCTCGTGCTCACAGGGCTACTAGGAGCAGCTACGCCATTGGCCACCTGCGGGGTCACGGGTCCAAGACCGTTCATGAACATGATCACCGTCTCGCCAGGCTTGGCAGGGTTGCTATCGCTGACCTCTTTCTGGTCGGCGTGCAGGATGGCTGCCTCTCCCATTCCGTCCTGGGTAAGCGTGTAAATGCCGGGCGCCGTATTGTCGACGTACACTGTTACCGCGTTTGACTTCGACCCGTTCACCACCACCTGGAAAGTTGCGAAATACTCACCCACAATCTCGTAAGGAATTAGAGCGCTGATCTGGTTCTGGCTCACCAGATAAACCGGAGCCGCCTGTCCATTGACCAAAACCTGCACACCGCCGAGCGTCGTCGAAAACGGGAGCGCCGGTGCAACTTGAGTAGACACGCCGAAGTTTCCATACAGGCTGACCAACTCACCGGGAGCGTAAGCGTTTGTAATTGGCGTGTAATTGGCTGCGTCGGTGATGCCGGCCGGATCAATCCACACAGTGGAAGCCGGCTTAAACGCCGGAGCGTGAACACCGATGATCAGCGAGAACTGTTGGTTGGAGCCAATCTGCATCAGTGCTGCTCCATTGGCGCCGGTGAGATAAGTGTAAATGTTGCCGTCGTAATAGGAGCCGTCCGCCCCTATCTTGACGGGTGTGCTGAACGTGTTGTCGAAGGTATCAAAGAAGGCAATATCGTCCTTCCGTTGATGCGAGATGAGCGTGCCCCCTCCATTGGAGCTGATGGAACCATAAAAAGCATCGAGGAAATCAAAAGTCGTGGGCTGATCGTCTTCCATGCCCGCCGTGAAGTAGGTTCCATTCAAGATCGAATTCGAACCTGTCCCCGACGATGCGCGAAACCCGAAGACCATGTCCGACCCGCCTGCCGAGCCTCCCACGAACCAGTTGCCATCGGCCGACACATACAGAACCTTTGGACCGCTGACGATCTCGGTCTGATTGGCCGAGCTGCCGGGAAAGGTCACGGTTCCACCCGCAGCGCCGGATAGTGCATAGGTGGAGGCTGAAACATTCTGTGTAACAGTCGCGCCGGAACTCACGTTTTCTAACGAGCCAGTCACCGTGAATGGCGCGATGTTCCCGTGGCCGTCGGCTTTCAACGTGAAATAGCCCTGCCGGGCGAGTGACGCCGAAGCATTCAGGAAGTCCAGCGTGCCCACAGTGAACGTGCCCGAGAGAATACCGTCGCCAGACGAAGTCGGCGCCTGAACCGCAATAAAAAGATCGAAGTAATCATCCTCCGTCGAACTCGCGATGACCACGGGTTGGCTGAAGGCGCCGAAAAGAGTGGCCGGATAAAGAGGATTGTCCAGTTGGGCGATGCCGTTCGATTGCACTCCGTAGGTTCCCCCGCCCAGCGAAGTGCAGGAGCCCGTGTTCTTCACACCGAACGAATCGAAGATTTTCGTATTCGAGAGCGTGTACGTTCCTGCCCCGTCGAAGGTGATGGCGCCGGTCAGGCTGCAGGACTCCGTCAGGTTCCCTGACGGGTCGTTGAAGAAATTGACGTAGCGGAATAGGTATTGTCCTTTAAGGCCCGCCGTCCCGCTGGTATCGAAACTCTGGGCGCCGACCCGGGCCGGCGCCACCGCCATTAAAAGGGCGCTGCTAAGAAGAAAAATCGTTCTGTACATGGGCATCGTCCTCATTGGCCTTTGCTCCAATTCAGGATCAGGTTGTAGGCGTCCACGCTGCCGAGCCCTGTAGCAAAGTTCCAACCGCTACCGGCGGCAAAAGCGGGGCGATACGTATGGCTGGCCGTCGATAGCCCGCCGTTTCCGTCGAATGCAGTGGGCGGCTCCCCGCGGCCTCTTCCCACAAACCCGGCTCCGAAGCAGCTTATGTCACCCGAGCAGTTCACCACGATGTCGCCCGTCGTGATGCTATGGAACACCGATGAGGCCACCGAACTGGCGGCGAGTTTGTAGTAAACCGGATTCGGGTTACCCTGGGCGCCTCCCATTTTCTGGTTCACCAACGCCTGTATCCCCGCCATGATCGGGGAAGAGAATGAAGTTCCGCCGGCGCCGGCCCACTGATCGGGCGCGCCTACGCATGGCGCACCGCCGCTCAAAGGATCGGAAAAGCAGAACACATAGTAATGGCCCCACAGTCCGTTCGCGGCGAACAGCGATACATCCGGAAGGTCGCGGACGCCGTCGTTCGGGATCCCCGGCACTCCCTTTTGCCAGGACGGTTTGGGGTACCCCTTGCAACTGCCTCCCACCACAAAATTCTCCGCTGGAACGCCGCTTGCGCACCCGCTTGGCCCTCCGCTGCCCGCGACCAGGTTAAGGGCGCCGGATTGTTGCGCCATGCTGCTTCCACAATATCCAGCCGGGCCATAACCAACCGAATAGCCGGAAAAGACCGCCAGGACCGAGCCCGCGCACGAATTATTCCAGGGGATCTCCGGAATGTAAGAGAGGGCCGAACCGTAGGTGGCGCTGTTGGCCGGCCCCCAATACGTACCGGTGGTGTGCTGGGACGTATCGGCGAAATCTGTTCCTCCGACGGCTACGTTGTAGGGCGTAGAACTGGAAGAGCTGACGCCGATGCCGTGGATCGCGGCGTTATAACCTCTATCGCAACCTGCAGCCCCATCGTCACCCGCTGCAACAAACACCGACACGCCCTCCGCCACCGCCTGCTGGTAGGCGGAGTTGTAGGCGGCGTTCAATGCTACTCCGGTCACCGCTTCACAGAAGCCGTAGCTCACGCTGATGATGGCGGGCGGAGCGCTGGCGTTGATTATATTCTGCGCAGCGATCACGAATCCAGGTGTTGTAGTCGTATCCGCGCACGTAACCACCTCGATTCTTGCGTCCGGCGCGGCCGCGCTGGCCCACTCGGCGTCCAGTGTCGCTTCGACGTCGTCGGGGTTCGCTCCCGGATCCGCGCAATTGGAAGTTCCATGCGGCGGCGCCGGATTGATGGTGCTTAACGATCCTGCCGTGTAACCGGATAATCCAAATACCCGCCTGAAAATGTTCCAATCTTCCGTGTTGTAGAGATTGCTATCCTCGATCACCGCAATGGTCTGTCCCTTCCCGGTGTATCCCGCCGCAAAAGCCGGTTTCAAATCGTAAATCGTGGCCAGATCGTCCGGCACCACGATCTCAAACTCGATCCTATACTTGGGGCTAGGCATCTTCATTGAGTACGGCCGGAAATCGTGCAATGAGACAATCCCTGTCACCACCGGCGCCAGCGCTTCCGGGATCTGAGGATCGCTCATATTCGCGATGTGATCTTTCCCGTCTACGGAGAGACGGTGAATTTCCGTGTTGAATGCCGCCAGTACTTGACCTGCCGTGCCGGAGAAATCAATCGACATGCCGCTCGGATACACGGTGTTCACGGTGAAGCCGCTGGTGCGCAACCAGTCGGAAACCACCTCGATATCCTGCGGCGCCGGTCCATACAGTTGGCCGAATTGATCCGCCGTCAGCCACCTGTGGAAATTGGGAGAGGTGGAATCGTGTTGTTGATCGATGAAACTCCGCAAGGCTTGTTCCCGCTCCGGACTACGCTGCAATTGGAGAAGCATGTGCGGCACCGCAAACGTATCGGCCACCTTCCCGCGGTCGTTCTGAGCGTTCGCTTCAGGCCGCGTGTTTCCAGCGAGTGCGTATAGCCGGTTTGAGTCGATGGGTTGTGTAATGAGAATCCGGGCTGCCGGTGCGGACTTCAAGCAAACCGCGAGTGCCGAGCAGCACAACAAACGCACTAAGGCAGAATAAGATCGCAAATTCGTTGACATCGGGCATCCTCCGCGAAATAGGGGTGTTTAGTTTCGAACCTAGATGATTATCAAACAAGTCTAACGCATCGGATCAGAACATGAGGCTTAAGTCCTGTTTAGCGCGACATAAATGTGGAGCCTT
>PMOK01000121.1 GCA_003162425.1 Bryobacterales bacterium
TCTGAAATCTAGGGTCCACTATACCAATCCACGAATTGAGAGCGATGGAGCCATGAGTGTCTGTGAAAAAGAACTTGAGCTTCCTGCGATCCTGCATTTCCAAGGTCAGGCCGTTCTCTCCGAAAAAGCACACAGGCTGGACCATACCCTGAATTTGTTTCAGACCGGGTATCGTGGCGCGACCTTCCACCAAGTTTCCGGCAGGAATCTCATCTTGGTAAACGTGCAGTTCATAGTGGACCGCCGCCTGTTCACCGGTATTTGACTCAACGGTGCCACGTCCGTTCATCGTCTCAAGGTGTCGCATTTGAGCCTCCAATACCCATATTACCGGAAAACAAAGTCGTGCAGAAATGTCGGGTAGTCCGCCAAAACTTTTAGCGCACTACCAAATGTCGCAGGATATGGACGGCACCACTCGGAAATTGGCTGGTGGCGGTCTAGTTGCCGCATCGCGGCCGACTCGCTGTTATGCGGGAGGTTCGAGGAGAAGGCAGCTCGAAGTCGCGGTGGTTGCCAGCTTATTCGAACGCCGTTTATGGCCCCAAGTCACCTAGGCGACAAACCGTCAAAGTGGATCGCTGGCCCTCTCTAATGATCGCGGCCCGCCTTCAACTCCGCCTCCATAAGATTCGTGAGAATATCGTTAATCAGCGTCAGATGGCCGCGGCCCTTCGATTTCAGCCAGACGAGCACGTGTTCATCCAGACGCACGCTGACTGCCCTCTTCGGCAGTCTGACGGCGCGGAATCGCACCATGGCTCGAAGTTGTCGATCGGTCAGACGTGGGATGCCTTTGAAGTTGATTTGTGAGTCGTCCCCGGCCGCCTGTCGTGCGGCAATCCCTTGAAGGGTTTGACTCTCCCGGTTAGTCAATCGTCTGTTTTTGATATCTTCGGACTTCATGCTTTTCAGCCGCGCGGGCTGAGATGATGCGGATAATTTCTTCGCCATTGTGTTCCTCCCGATAAACGTAAACCACAAGCAGCACGGCGGCAGTTCCTGGTTCATTCCGAACCGCGCCGATTGCGTGCCAACGCTGCTCTCCCGTTACGCGATCGATACGATCTGGAGCGACCAGGCAAGCCTCGTCCTCGAAGACGAGAGCGGCCAGCTCGAAGGTAACTCCGCTGTGATCCCGCTGATTTCGGAGATTCTTGGCCTCGTCCCATTCATACCGCACGTTGTATATACAAACTGTATCACAGATACCGCCCGCTGCGGGGAGGCGCCGGTGCCGCACATATGGAAGCTGTTGGCATGTCCGGTAATTCCGCGGCTTGGCGACTTTTCGCTCATGTGGATTCGCAGAACCGGAACATTCAGGAGCACGGACCCGAAACGACATCACCTAAGCTTATGCGACAGAGTTTTGCAACAGCGCCGAAAGCAACGCCATGGCTGCGACGAGCCCACTGAGGGTTTTGTTTTGCAACAGACATCTGCATCGTGCCAAGCCCTTTGTTTACGGGCCACCCGTCGACGTTGCAAGACTTACCGGATTTGAAACGCGCGACGGGGGCGAGCTCAGGCGCGGCTATTTTGCACCGCAATTATGCACAACGCGCGTCCTTAGAATCCGGTGCTTGGCGATGTCTGTATAATAACCGAGGAAGTAGAATGTGTCGCGATGGCAGTTAGAGATGCAAAACGGTGATTAAAATGAAACAGCGGTCACTCGTTCGTGGCGTTATGTTGGTATTAGTGGGCCTGATGTTGAGTGCCCTTTCGTGTTCGTCGTCGAAGGGAAGGCTAAGCCCCGTCGCGGTAAAGTCTACGATAGAGAAGTTTTTTAACACAGAACCTTTCTACCGCCCTGGGAAGTATACGGTGTCATTGGGGCCGACTGTGACCGAGGGGAAAGAAGCGACAGTGAGTTATACCCTTTCTAAGGATGGTCAGGTGATTGGAGTGTTGGGAGGCGGAGCGCGCAGCGCTTACTTTGTCCTGTCTGATGATGGGCAGTGGTATATGACAAAGGCTAGTTTGAACGATACTCCCGATAGCCCAATGCGCGTCACAGACGGCAAATAGAGGAGTCACGGCCCTGAAATCGTTGTCTTCGCGGTCCCTAAATTGTGCGTAATTCTTTGATTTCTGTACAGGCTGGAAACAGGATTAGCCGGTTTTGTCATGGGTCACAAAGGACCCTTTGTGAGACGGCCCGCCGTTCAGAAGATCGGCTTCAGGACCATCCGGCCGTACGCGATGAACGCCATGAGGAGACCAGCACGCCGCTTAAGATGATGGGCGTGATCTCGCCGTACTTGGCGTGCACCCAGACGAACACGAGGCTCTCGATCGTCAGGACCGTGGCGGCCACCACCGTGAGCGCCGGATGCCAGTGGAGGGCGGCGGGGACGATCAGCCCGACCGTGCAGACGAGTTCGAGGATGCCGAGGGCCATCCAGGCTTCCCGCGGCAACGCACCAAAGGACGGGACCCCCTCGCTTACCTTGTCGAACATGAAGACCTTCATGACGCCCGACGCTCCGTACAGGAGCGCGGCGAGGACCTGCAGGACCCATAACAGGATGTTCATAGTGTGCCTCCTCCCGGTTTCCGCGTCGGCGCGCGCAGGGCGGTTTCTCTCCGCGCGATCCACGTTCTGAGCCCAGATCTAGTGACCATGGATAACCTCATGATAATTCCCCTTCGTGTTGCACAGTGGACCCTTTTCGAAACAGTAGGCCGTTAGTCAGACCTGGGATCCGAACCAGCGCTCAACAATTGCGCGTACATCGACTGAGTGGTTGTAAAACATAATCTTCGCTTTAGGGACCACTTCATGAGTTGCGTCGATGATTTGCTCCATGAAGTAACTCATCGCAGGATCGCCTACTACGGCGCCCCCGATCAGGACGCCATCGCAAGGTTGCGTTCTCAATTGATGTTTGAAACCATCGAGGCCGGTCTCGGGCGAGGCGTGGGTGATTTCGTACTTATAGCCAGCGCGTGTCATCCGTTCCTGCAGGTCACTCAACCTTTTCGCGATCTTTGGGCGCTCCTCTATCGGGATCGATGGATGATCCAGTGGTAGCCCAATGTGGAAGATGGATACAGCCAAGATCGCCTCCTAACGGATTTAAGGATCGGAGCCTCGCCAGTTCCGTGGCTCGTCCAAACAGATTACCACCACTCCGGCAATTCGGAGGAGAGAACGCGTGCGTCGCACAAAGGACCCTTTGTGAAACACGCGCCGAGCTCCAACTCGACGGGTAACGCCCGAACCGTTGATGTGGGGCAGTAAAATGCGATCCAGAAGCCCTGTGTGGTCGGCTTACCGGGTTTGGATGAAGCTGATTATCGCTGGCGAAGTGCGGGTCCTGGGCCCGCGCAGACCATGGCTGGCCCCACCACTGCAACCGAATCCCTAGCTTTAGAGACCAGGTGACATTGGCGCACTGCCGGAAGGCGATATTGATGCCGGCCTTTGGCGCGCCGGCTGGAAATCTATTTCATCCTCGCGAACTCTCCAATTGCCCTTTTGATCTCCGCCTCTCATCGTAGGCGGCCATTTCCGGCCGATCCCAATCCTCGGCGAATCGGGCCAATCGATGGCGCAGATCGGCCGCCTGAGACTGGTCGATGCCTCGTTGACGAAGGTCGACAGGCTCTGCCGGACGAACCAGCGTCACGATGACACGCGATCCCTCGGCCTCGTCCAACGGCTGCAACAACTCCACTTTCCCGTTGCGGTAAATCCCCTCGACTGACTTCACCATCACCCCAGTATCCCGCGAGACGCCCAGCCGAGTCCAGAAGCGTTGGGCTCTGAAGGATTGTCCGACTATGCTAACTTGTGAACAGGATGCGACTCACCGTTGTTCTGAGAACCGGCATCTTAATCGCCGCTGTTTTGATCGCTACTACCGGATTGCGCGCACAAAAGCCGGACGCGCCGACCGAAGCGCAAGCCAAGGAAGCGCTGGGCATGCCGGCCAGAACCGCGCCTACCGAATATCAAGCTCACGGCCAGGCTGGCTCCATATCGATTGGCGCTGAGTTCGTGGGACACTCCGTCCCCACGCCGCAAGCCACCTACTTATCGGACGACTTTGTAGTAATCGAAACGGGTTTCTTCGGTCCGCCAGATGCGCGCCTCAAGCTGGCCGTCCAGGACTTTTCGATCCGCATCAACGGAAAGAAAAACACTTTGCCCAACCAGCATTATGAGCTGTCCTTCCACACCCTCAGGGATCCCGAATGGGAGCCGCCGGCGGCCGAAAAATCGAAAACAAGTTTGAACACCGGAGGGCAGGGGCAACAGAATGACGCCCCCCCTCCGCCGCCCAAAATGCCAATCGAGTTGCGCCGCGCAATGGAACAACGCGTTCAAAAGGCCGCGCTGCCGGAAGGTGAGCGCATTCTTCCGCAGGCCGGATTGATTTTCTTCGAATACCGCGGCAAGAACATCAAATCGATCGAGCTGATCTACGACGGTCCCGCCGGAAAAGCCACTCTAGCGCTTCAGCCGTAATGTTCCCGCGTGCGATGCGGTACGATCTGAAGAAATCCTATGAGATTGCCCATTGTGTTCGTGGCTCTGTATACGTGCGTCGCCTTGCCCGTATTGCCCGTGTCGGGCGCGACTTGCGGCGACTTGGCCAAGCTAACGCTTCCCACCACAACAATTAGTGCCGCGGAGGCCGTGCCCGCGGGACCTTACACGCCACCGGGGAACCCAACCATCGGCGACGCGCCCGCCTTTTGCCGCGTGGCCGGCGTCATCAAACCGGTGGACGACTCGAATATTCAATTCGAAGTTTGGATGCCGGCCTCGGGGTGGAACGGCAAGTTTCAGGGTGTCGGCAACGGCGGATTTGCCGGTTCCATCAACTACACTGGCTTGGCGGACTCAGTGCGGCACAGCTACGCTGCCGCGTCCACGGATACCGGACACCATGCGGGCACCACGGACGCAACCTGGGCCTTGGCGCATCCGGAAAAGATCGTCGATTTCGGATATAGAGCAATCCACGAGACCACGGACAAAGCCAAGGCGATCATTAAGGCGTTCTATGGCGACGCCCCGCGCCGATCCTATTTCAGCGCCTGCTCGAATGGCGGCCGGCAGGCTCTCATGGAAGCCCAGCGCTTCCCGGCCGACTATGACGGCATCATCGCCGGCGCGCCTGCCAGCTACTGGACTCATCTGCTCACCACCGCCATCACGGACTCGGAAGCCTTGCTCGCGGATCCCGCCAGCTACATCCCTCCGCGTAAGATTCCCGCTATCGAAGCCGCGACGCTTGAAGCCTGCGATGCCCTGGACGGCGTGAAAGACGGGGTTATTGACAATCCGCCGCAATGTCACTTCGACCCTTCCAAGCTCCTGTGCAAGGGACCGGAATCCGATAGCTGTCTTACCGCGCCGCAAGTAGCCGCGTTGCAGAAGATTTATGACGGACCTCGAAACGCCAAGGGCGAGCAGATCTTCCCCGGTTATTCCGTGGGTGGAGAAACCGGCGGGGGCGGGTGGTCGCTCTGGATCGTTGGGTCGGGACCGTCGAAGAGTTTGATGTACGCTTTTGGAACGCAATATTTCCAGAATATGGTTTTTGATGACCCTTCCTGGGACTTCCGGACGTTCAAGGTAGATCGCGACTTGAAGATCGCCGACGACAAGACCGCGCAGAGATTGAATGCCACCAACCCGGATCTCTCCGCTTTCAAGAAGCGCGGCGGAAAACTGATCATCTACCATGGCTGGAGCGACGCCGCGATTGCCCCGGTGAACGCCATCAACTACTACCAGAGCGTGGTATCCAAGATGGGAGCGAAGGACAGCAAGACATTCGTGCGCTTGTTTATGGTGCCTGGCATGCAGCATTGCGCCGGCGGTCCCGGCCCCAGTAGCTTTGGTCAATTTGGCGCCGCGCAAGGAGATCCGCAGCATGACGTGGCGGCCGCGCTAGAACAGTGGGTGGAAAAAGGCGCGGCGCCGGAGCAAGTCATCGCTACGAAATACAAGATCGGGATGAACCCGGCCAGCGGCGTTCAGAGAACCCGTCCACTTTGTGCGTATCCGAAGGTGGCGCGATGGAGTGGCCAAGGCAGCTCGGATGACGCGGCCAACTTCACGTGCGCGGACCCCGGAAAATAGCCACTCTACGATTCCCGTTCACCTGCCCAACGGTCTTTGCCGGCCCAGAACGGGCACTGTGGACAGGTTTGCCCATCGGGATAATCCTTGCCCTCTTCATGCGGACAACCTAGGATGCCGTCGGATGCGATCACGGATTTTACGCCGTGACTCCGGATGAATTGCTGAATCTCTGCGCCGATAATCCTATCCTGTCGAATATCTTGATCTTTTGAGAACCAGCGCTCCAACGCCTGCGGCTCGCCGCCATCTTCGATGATGATCCCTACGGCAACTTTGGACGCCCGCTGGTCATCCGGTCCGTACCATGCAATGGTGGCAACCGGGAATCCCCGAAAACCGCGCCTGGCTTTCTTCCTTAGTGGGGAACGCCGTTTGAACTTCACCCCTTTAATCCTCCTCCGCCTTTTCCTCCAGATTATGGATCACCTGACCGAACGCTTCCACTGCCCGGCGATCGTTCGTCTTCAGCACCTGGGCTTCTAGCGATTCCAGTTGCCGATGGATCTTGGCGGCTTTTTTCTTGCCGGAACTTGTCAACCCGATAACAAAGGAGCGCCGATCCTTCGGGCTTGACTCGCGCGTGACCAATCCGCGGGCGTCCAACCGGTCCAGGACGCTGGTCAGTGTGGAACGCTTATGGGCAAATGCGCGATGTAGGTCCGATACCGCTGAGTCACCAAATTCATAAAGATGACAGAGAATGTGGGCTTCCGCTTGCGTGAGATCGGGGGCGTGCCGCTGGATGTAGAGTCCTATCCGATGGGTGGCGCGGTGAATGCTAAAGATAAGCTCGAGACGCATCAAGTCAAGGATACGTCAAAGGTCTTGACAATAGATAGTACGGTTTCGTATATTACGATAATGAAATACCGCGCGAGCGTCTTGATTTGCTGCCTGGCGTGTTCTGCTTCCGCGCAAACCCGCGAGCACGCCGAGGCCGGCTTCACACTGCGGCTTCCGGCGCCGCCCGCTGTGGTCTTACCGCTGTTCGGGCCGGTCCGGGAATCCGAGTGGGCTCCGCACTGGAATCCAACTATTCTTTTTCCACCGGACCGTAGCCAGAGGGCCGGCGCGGTCTTCACCACCCGGCAACACGATCAGGATGTAGTGTGGGTCCTGACCACCTATGATGAAACCGCGCTGCGGATCAGCTACGTAATCGTGCGGCCACGCCGAAGCGCCGGCCAGCTGGATATTGCGCTGAGAGCCATCGGCGAAAAAGAAACCGAAGCCACGCTGACGCACCGTCTGACTTCGTTATCGGAGGAGGGCGACGGCTACGTGAAAGATTTCGCCACTCAGTTCCCGCTCGAGCGTGATCATTGGCAGCATGCGATCAGTGGCCGGCTGCGCGAGTTGACGGGGCGTTAGCATGGACAATCCGCTCGGTTTCATGACGCCGCGCCACCACGCGATCCGAAACTTCGTGGTGTTGGAACTGCCTCGCAATCGCGGCCGGCCCTTAAGCCCCGCGCGGATCGCGGCCGCGCTGCAATTGGAATCGGTCCTCGTAAATCAATTGCTCGACGATCTGGAAAAGCACTTATTCTTTCTGGTTCGCGACCGCCGCGGCAACGTGAGCTGGGCTTTCCCTGTTTCGAGCGATCGTACGCCGCATCGTCTACGATTCAGCACCGGCGAGCGCATCTTCGCTGCGTGTGGCGAGGATTCCATCGCCACGCCCTTCGTGGAATCGCGGCTCAGAAAGGAACGCCTGGAGGTGGAGATCGAAACGTCGTGCGCGCATTGCGGACGCGCCCTCCATATCTTGGTGGACGAACAACTGCATTGGCGCGTGCGCGAGTCCGGCGCGAACCCCCGCGTGTTTCTGCCCCACATCGATTGGGTAACTTTTCGCGGCCCCAATATCATCAACGATTATTGAAAGAACTCCGTATTCTTCTGGTCAGAAGAACACGTTTTGACGATGAAGGTGGCAGGCCGCGCCGTGGATTTGAATGAAGCCGCCAAGGTCACCGCTGAGGCCCAGACGATGCTGTTTGGTTTCGGAACGCGGCGAACTCACCACTTATCAATATAAATCGGATTCGCTGGCGGCTTCCCTTCGCACCAGTACCCATCGAAATTGGTGATGCCCGCAAGCTCAGTGAGCGCCTCCTCGTCGATCCATTGCCGTCCCGTTGAAGTCCGGGGCTCCTGCGCGAAGATGGCGAGTGAGGCGTCGCACAGGATCTCGGGCGTCCGCCATTGCGATCGATCGGCCATCTTCCAATTGATGGAAGCCTGGCTCTCGATGATGGTGCGCGGCCACAGTGCGTTGCCTGCGATGTTGTCCTTCTGATGCTCGGCCGCCAGGCCGATGGCAACCCGCGCCATCCCCAACTTCGAGATCATATAGGCCACCTTGCCGGGCGAAGGCTCGACCGAAAGACGCGGGCACATGTTCAAAACATGGCCCCACTGCTGTTTCACCATGTGAGGCAGCGCGTAGTAGCAAGCGATGTAAGAGGCGCGTACATTGACGCTCATCATCAGGTCGAAGCGCTTGGGCGGCGTTTCCAAAATGGGCCGAGGCCAGATGGCGCCCGCGTTGTTTACCAAAATATCGATCCGGCCGAGCTCTGCCACAGTGCGCTCAATCATGTTGCGGATGGCATCTTCATCGCGCACGTCGGTGGGAATCGCGAGCGCGCGGCGGCCCAACGCGCGAATAGCGTCGGCGGTCTCGTGGATGCTTCCCGGCAGCTTTTCAGTGGACTGCTCGCTTTTGGAAGCCACCACCACATCCGCCCCTTCCTCGGCCAGGCGCAGTGCCAGGGCCTTACCGATACCCCGGCTCGCTCCCGTGACAAGAGCCACGCGGCCGTGAAGATCGGGATGCAGCACTGCGTTGGAATCGGGCATGACTCCATCAAGGCTAGCAGGGTTGCGGCTCGGGTGCGCGACATAAATGTGGAGCCTTTTGAGGAATGTAGCCGAGCCGCGACCGGCAGGGAGCGATACCACGAGTGCCGCTAGTTCTCGCGTTCGTGGTAGCGCTTCCTGCCGGTCGCGGCTCTGTTTTTCGTATATGCCTACATGCTTTCCATATCTATGTCGCGCACGCTTGTAGGTACGCCGGTATTTCCCCCACCTCTTAAGAGAGTATTATCGTTACAGGGTGTCGAGAGTCAGCTCCTCCCCCCGATCGAGAGGCGGAAGCAGAATTTTTCTCGACGGCCTTCCAATGACGGAGGTTAGCTCGTGGCTGTTACCATAGGAGTACCGCGCGAAACTTTTCCTGGGGAGCGGCGCGTGGCGCTCGTCCCCCGCTCATGTGATGCATTGGGGAAGCTAGGCGCGAGCGTGGTTGTGGAGCAATCGGCCGGCGTTGAGGCCGGTTTCCTGGACGAACAATACGCCACGCGTGGCGCGCGATCGGCCAGCCGGCGCGAAGTATTTCGGGCGGACGTTATTTTGCAAGTACGGTCGCTGGGGGCGAATCCGGAAGCCGGGCGCGCGGATCTGGCGCTGTTGCACCCCGGCCAGACTGTGATCGGTTTCGGAGAGCCGCTCACTGCGCTCGATCAGGATTCCGCGCTCGCGCGCACTGGCGTCTCTTTCTTTGCCATGGAATTGATGCCCCGCATCACGCGCGCGCAAAGCATGGATGCTCTTTCTGCCATGGCCACCATTGCCGGATACAAGGCGGTATTGCTGGCTGCTACCACGCTGCCTAAAATATTCCCTATGCTCATGACTGCGGCCGGTACCGTTACTCCGGCGCGAGTGTTGATTCTGGGCGCCGGCGTGGCGGGATTGCAGGCCATCGCAACTTCACGGCGTCTGGGCGCCGTGGTCTCCGCCTACGATGTCCGCAGCGCCGTGAAGGAGCAGATCGAGAGCCTAGGTGCGAAGTTTGTCGTGCTGGATATCGACACCGCTGCGAGCGAAGACAAAGGCGGCTATGCCAAGGCCATGACCGAAGAGTTTTATCGCCGGCAGCGTGAGTTGCTCACCAATGTCATCCGGGAACAGGACGTCGTAATCAGCACAGCGGCAGTTCCTGGAAAAAAAGCTCCGATTTTGATCACTACCCAGATGGCGAGCGCGCTGGCCCCAGGCTCCGTCATTGTGGATGTCGCGGCCGAGCGCGGGGGGAACTGCGAGCTGACCCGGCCGGGCGAAACCGTGCATTACCAGGGTATAACCATTCTGGGGCCGCTCAATCTTGCGGCGTCCGCGCCGTATCACGCCAGCCAGATGTATTCGTCCAACATAGTCTCGTTCCTGAAACTGATGCTGACGAAGGACGGCTCATTGCAATTGAAACGCGACGACGAAATCATCCGCGAAACGCTGGTGACGCACGCAGGCGAGGTTGTTCACGCGCGAGTGCACGAACTGTTGGGCTTGATTCCCGCGGAAGGGGCCGAAGGGGGAGGATAACGACCATGGGAGCTTACGAATTCGATTTGTGGGTGTTCATGCTGGCGGCTTTTTTGGGCTTTCAGCTGATCCGCGGCGTCTCGCCGCTGTTGCATACGCCGCTGATGTCGTTGACTAACGCGATCTCCGCCATTGCCGTGGTGGGCGCCATTTTGATCACCGGCGCCAAGGATGCCAGCACGCTTTCGCTCATCCTTGGTTTCTCGGCCGTTCTGCTGGCCACTTTGAACGTGGTGAGCGGTTACCTGATTACAGACCGTATGCTCAAAATGTTCAAGCGGCGGGAGCCTGAAAAGAAATGAACAACGCGCTCCTGAACGACACCATCCTACCGATTGTGTATATGCTGGCGGCCGCCGGCTTCATCATGGCCATCAAGTGGCTGAACTCCCCGGCCACCGCGCGGCGAGGAGTAGTGGTCGGCGAGATCGGCATGCTGCTGGCCGTGGTCGGCACGCTGCTGCGATTCGACGTAGTCAGCTACCAGTGGATTTTCGTCGCATTCTTCCTGGGTACTGCCATCGGTATCCCCATCGCTTACATCATGCCGATGACGGCGGTTCCGCAACGAACCGCATTTTCACACGCTTGCGGTGCGCTCGCATCCGCGTTGATCGGCACCGCGGAATACTACAAGGGGATTCGTCAGGGTCCGGCTGTGACCAGCGTTGAGATGACGGCTCTGATCATTGAGACGCTACTCGGCTTCCTCACCTTCACCGCCAGTCTCATGGCCTTCGGAAAGCTGCAGGAGGTGCTGCCGCAGCGGCCAATTACATATAAGGGCCAGAACTTCCTGAATCTGGGAGTTTTCGCAGCCGCGGCCGGAACTGGGATAGCGCTGATCGTAGCGCCGGAGCAAACTTTTCTGTTTCCCATCTTCATCCTGCTCTCGCTCCTTTTCGGAGTTCTGCTGATCATTCCCATCGGCGGCGCGGACATGCCCACCGTGATCGCGCTATTGAACTCCTATGCGGGCCTTTCCGCCGCCGCCATGGGGTTCGTGTTGAACAATAAAATGCTGATCGTGGCGGGCGCCCTCGACGGATCGTCCGGTTTCATCCTGGCAGTGATTATGTGCCGCGCCATGAACCGATCCTTCGGCAACGTGCTGTTTGGCGCATTCGGACAACTGCAGACCACCACCGGCGGCAAGGCTGGCGACCGGCCGGTTCGGTCCGCTAGCCCCGAAGAAGCGGCCCAGATTCTGGAAGCTGCCCGCACCGTGATAGTGATTCCGGGCTACGGCATGGCGGTGGCGCAGGCGCAACATAAACTCAAGGAAATGTCGGAACTGCTCGCCAAGCGCGGCGTCAACGTGGAGTTCGCCATCCATCCTGTAGCTGGCCGCATGCCTGGTCATATGAATGTGCTGCTGGCCGAGGCGGATGTTCCCTACGATAAGCTGCGCGAAATGGACGACATCAATCCGGAAATGCCCATGGCGGACGTGGCGCTGATCATCGGCGCGAACGACGTTGTCAATCCGGGCGCGGAGACCGATCCCAAGAGCCCCATCGCGGGCATGCCGATCATCCAGGCGTATAAGGCCCACACCGTGATGGTGATCAAGCGCAGCATGAATCCAGGATTCGCCGGCATCGACAACGAGCTGTATTACATGCCTAATACCATCATGCTGTTCGGCGACGCCAAGGCATTCGTATCTAGCATCGTGAAAGAGCTGGGAGCGTTGGCGCGCGTGTAATCTGGGGATTCTTCCGTCATAGTGGGGCAGACCCCCAGGTCTGCGCGGGTCCCCCTGGACCCGCTCCTTCGCCAACGGAATCAGCTTCCTTCAAAACCCGGTAAGCCGACGAGGGCGTCGCCTGCGGTCCAGGGGGACCGCCCCACTAAGAATCCAAACTGCTGGGACTGTCAGCGATCCAAGCCGCAGCCCTACTTCACCGCGATGGTCACCGCCGGACTTACCTGTCCTGAGATATTGATCACCACCGGCACCTGATCGCCCGCCGTCACGCCCGGCGGTACCACAGCGTTGATTTGGTAGACGCCCACCAATCCGGGCGTCAATCCGGAGAACGCCACAGTGGAAGTCTGGCCGCCGATTGTGACCTGCGGCTGATCGTTGGTTTTCGCCGCGGGAGAAGCAGGCGCCGCGGCTCCCGGCGCGATGGTTTGATTCACGGCGCCCAGCCCGTCACTGTAAATCACAAGCGTGTCGCCGGTCGTCGCCGGAGAGCTTGGCCCGGCCAAAAAGCTGGTCTGTCCTCTCGAGGTAGTGCGAACCGCGAAGATGCTTCCCTGGTTCGGAGCGTTGGCCACCGGAGCCAGAAAAACCGCGGGCTGTGCGGGCGCCACGTCCACCGATATGGGGACCGATATAGTCGTATCGCGCGTCACCAGTACCTGCTGGCTGGTATTTGCCGTCACGTCGAATGGGATGGCCGCGTTGAGCTGGCCGTTGGAGGCGTAAAATATTGGCGCCGGCTCGCCCGCGATCACCACGGTTGCGCCCTGGCTAGCCCGAAACCGGTCAGCCATAGAGCGCAAACGATAAGGTATTTCGTCCGCAATTGGTTCGATGATACACGTCGGCCATCCTCAGGCTCAAGCATGGGGCTAAAATGAATCCGGGAATGAGGCGAATCTCCGCCATCATCGGATCCGCGGTGTTCTTCGTGCTCGCCCCCTGCACGGTGGCGGGTTTAGTGCCGTGGTGGATCTCGCGCTGGCAAATGGAACCACCTTTCTTCGGCCTCTTCTTATTGCGGATTGCCGGCGTCGTTCTAATCCTGGCCGGTCTGCCCGTGCTTCTGGATTCGTTCGCCCGCTTTGCACTGGAAGGCTTGGGCACACCAGCGCCGGTTTTTCCGACAAGTCATCTGGTTGTGACCGGTTGGTATCGCTACGTTCGGAATCCGATGTACGTCGCCGTAGTATCCATCATTGTTGGCCAAGCACTGCTATTTGGTAACGTTCGTGTACTCGAGTACGGCGCCGCGGCCTAGCTAGTGGCTCACTTGTTCGTGCTGGCGTACGAGGAACCCCAAATGCGAGCAACATTCGCGGAAGAGTACAAGCAGTTCTGCGCGAATGTTCCCCGCTGGATTCCGCGTCTGACTCCGTGGCGCACCCTCCACTAGGCCCCAGTCCCAAGTCCCCAGTCCCTCGCCAAGTGTTAGCATGGATGGTTGTCAGGCTCCGGGCTTCGTGCAATGGGTGGCTGTGAACCCCGCCAGGTCCGGAAGGAAGCAACGGTAACGGTTTAACCCGTGTGCCGCGGATCACCCGGGGTCTGGCATAACTTTCGAAGAGATCGCGCAAAACGGAGTGCGGCGCGAAACAGGTTCTTGTTTGTTTAGCGGAGCGCGCCGCACCCTTTGCGTTCTCCAACCACGCTTTCATGTACCAGGTCATAGCCAGGAAATACAGACCCCAGTCGTTTGCCGAGCTCATTGGGCAGGAGCACGTCCGCACGACGCTCGAAAACGCCATCGCGCAAAAGCGGATCGCCCACGGTTACATTTTCTCCGGCCAGCGCGGCACCGGAAAAACTACCGTGGCGCGCATCCTGGCGCGCTGCCTCAATTGCATCGAAGGCCCCACCACCAAGCCATGCGGCAAGTGCGCGAGTTGCCTGGAGGTTACAGCCGGCAACACCGTGGATGTGATCGAGATTGATGCGGCCTCGAATCGCGGCATCAACGAAATGCGCGAGCTGCGAGAAAACGTCCGCTATCGGCCGGCGCGCGACCGCTACAAGATCTTCATCGTCGACGAAGCGCACCAGATCACCAACGAAGCTTTCAATGCGCTGCTCAAGACGCTCGAAGAACCGCCCGAGTGGGTGGTCTTCGTGCTCTGCACAACTGAAGTCCACAAAATTCCAACCACCATCGCTTCCCGATGCCAGCAGTTCAGCTTCCGCTCCGTGGATTTCGCTGAAGTAGTGGAGCGCATGGAGTGGATCTGCAAACAAGAGGGCATCGAGGCCGATCCCGAAGTCCTCAGCGTGCTGGCGCAGATGGGCGAAGGCAGCGTGCGCGATTCGTTGTCGGCTCTGGATCAAGCCATCGCGTGCTGCGGTGTGAAACTCAACGCCCAAGAAGTGCGCGGCTTGCTCGGAATGTTCTCGCTCGATTCGCTCAGCGAGGTGACGCAAGCGCTAGCCGCCCAGGATTCGCGCCGCATGCTGGACCTGGTGATGGAATTGGAACGGAACGGCCGCAACCTGCAACATTTCTGCCGCGAGCTGGCGCGTTATTTCCGAAATCTGTTGGTGGCGAAAGTCGCTGGGCCCAACACGCGCCTGATCGCGGCCTCGGGTCCCGAGCAGGAGCGCTTGGCCGAGATCGCGGCCGGATATTCCGAAGAAGACCTGATGCGATATCTCCAGCTCACGCTCGACCTGTTTAAGGATTTGCAATTTTCGCTCCAACCACGCCTGCATCTCGAAATCGGCCTACTGCGCCTGATTCAAGCCGGGAAACTCCTGCCGATCGAAGAAGCATTAGCAAATCTAGGAAACACCGGCAGTGGCCCCGCGCCAAAGACTCCACAGCCAAGAAAGCCTGTGCCCCCAGCACCAGCCACCAGTCACCAGCCACCAG
>PMOK01000275.1 GCA_003162425.1 Bryobacterales bacterium
CCCTCGTCGGCTTGCTGGGTTTTTAATAAAGCTGATTCCGTTGGCGAAGAGAGGGTCCAGGGGGACCCGCGCGGACGAGGGCGTCCGCCCCACTACTACAGGAGAATCCCCCTTTTGGAAAACTAACTGGCATTGAGCTTCCGCCTGCCTGGAAGCCGTTCCCGTGAGCTCTTAGGCCGGCGTCACACTGGGCTGCGCTTCAGGGCGTAATCGATGGCCTGCTGCGGAACCTCGAATTTCGACAGCGCCGTGTTCCCCATGTAGCCCAGATCTTTGATCCCGATTGGACTGGTGTAATAAGCATCCACCACCATTTTGCGCACCCACTCGAAGAATTTGATCCCAGGCCCAAGCTCGGGCGACTCGTTCTTGCGATAGGCGATTAGATCCAGGATGGCCGTCTGCTGCGCTGCCGTCGCATCTACGAAATTCGGAGCGCCCCGCCTTTGCATGGCATGGTCCAGCCACGCAATCCCGCCCGTATAAATAGCCAGCAGTTGCGGATTTTCGCTCGCCATGAGATCGATCCACTCTGGCGCGCCGGCCGACACGGCCCCACCCGATTCACCCTCGGCCGGGACAATATAGTCGGCCAGCTTTTCCAGCGTCTTGTATTCGTGGGCGTTCAATCCTTTGGGCTTATAAACTCCATGCGCGGCTTTTTCCTGAGCAGCCACGCCGTGGACGTGCTGGGCCGCTTCCAGGCTCAGTTGGCCGGCGGTAATGGAGAGCGCGATTCTCTGCAGCAGGTCGCGTCGGGTGACTTCAGACATTGCCTTTCCTCATTTCTTCGGCCAGATACTCAGCCGTACGCCAAGCCAGCGCGATGATCGTGAGCGTGGGGTTCTTATCGGGATTGCTGACAAATGGCGCGGCATCGGCTACGAACAGATTCTTCACTTCATGCGCCTGGCAATATTTGTTCAAGACCGACTTCGATGGATCGCTGCCCATGCGAACCGTTCCGAGCTCATGAATGATCTCGCCGCCATCGGAAATACCCTCGCCCGCCATGAAATTGGGACGCGGCGTCGTAACTTTGCCGCCCATGGTTTCAAGCAGCGATCGAAAAGTGTCGTGCATGTGCTGCGCCTGCTTCAGCTCCTGATCGGTCCACTTGAAGTGAAAACGCAATACTGGAGTTCCGTACTGATCCACCACGTCGGGATCCAGCTCGCAGAAAGTATTTTCATTGGGGATCTGTTCTCCGCGGCCGGCCATTCCAAACCAAGCGCCGTATTCATTGCGGATGGCGGCCTTCAGATCTTTGCCATAGCCCTCGTGCCGGTAGCAATCGCCGTGGAATGATCCGATTCCCGGCATGTCGAAACCACCGCCGATCTCGATGTGATAACCGCGCGGGAACTCCTTGTTTTTCGAATCCCACAGCCACCACGGCACATAAAGATGCATGCCGCCCATTCCATCCGAGTTGTAGCGCGGCAATCCGTCCAGCGCCGGAATATGGGCTTCCAGGCCATAGCCAACGCTGTCGGTCAGGTTGCGGCCGACGTGCCCGGAGCCGTTCGCAAGCCCATTTGGGTGAGCCGGCGATTTCGAATTGAGCAGCAGGCGCGCGGATTCACAGGCGCCGCAAGCCACCACTACACTTCTACAGCGAATCTGCTTTTCGGTGCGCGTGGCCTTGTCGATATAGGAAACGGCGCTGACTTTGCCGGAACTGTCGGTGATCAGCTCGCGCGCCATGGCGTTGGTGAACAGCTTCACGCGACCGGTCTTCATGGCGGGGAAAACCTGCACCTGGCTGGACGAATAGTTGGATGAGCTGACGCAGCCGCGCCCGCACTGCCCGCAATAGTGGCACGGTGGCCGGCCATTGGTGGGTTGAGTGATCACGGCCAGTCGCGCCGGAATACAGGGTATGTTCAATTTCTTGGCAGCGCGCTGAAACAGCATTTCGGGGACGCGCGGCGGCGGACACGGCTGAAAGATTCCGTCCGGGGCGCTGCGAATCCCTTCCTTGCTTCCAGTAACGCCGATGAAGCGCTCGGCTTTGTCGTAATACGGGGCCAGCTCGTCGTAGGTGATGGGCCAATCCGTGCCAAGACCATCGCGGGTGAAAGGAGCGAAATCGTAATCGGCGAACCGCAGCGAGATCCGGCCGTAATGATTGGTGCGACCGCCCACGACGCGCGAGCGGAACCAGGAAAACTTGTCGCCCGGCGCGACGGTGTAAGGCTCACCCGGCAGTTTCCAGCCGCCAAAGCTGGCGGTGAAGTAGCCGAAATCCCACGGCGTCGGACCAAAGTAGCCTTGGCCACCATCGCCAATGCCGCGATGCGACACCTGGTAGGGCCACATGTGTTCCTTGAAATCCTTCGCAGGGTCGAGCGGCGGACCAGCTTCCAACAATGCCACTGACACGCCGAGGTCGGCCAATACTTTGGTGACCGTCCCGCCCCCCGCACCGGATCCAATGATGACGACATCATAGACGGGTGAACTACTGCTGATTTGAAACATTCGTTTGATTGTAACCCTATGGTGGGGCGGACCCCCTGGTCCGCAGCCGACGCCTACGTCGGCTTGCTGGTGACGTAGATCTAACCCGAAGAGCGGGTCCAGGGGGACCCGCGCGGACCAGGGGGTCCGCAATGCGTGCGCTACTTCACTTCGCTGTCGGGTTTCGCGAACTTTTCGTCTTCCACCGGAACGTTGTTCTTCACCTCGGCGATCTGAATGGTGAAGCGGCCGTTGGTGCGCGATAGAGTCCAGCGGAAGGGAACTTTTACGCCATCCACGGCGCGATAGTCTGCATAGTCAATCTGCGTCGGATTCCGGCCGAGCGGCGTTTCGCCGTAGCGCACCTGCCGCAAAAGCAGCCCAGACTTGGCTTCGAAATAGAGACGGACAGGCGGGCGGCCGGGCCGCGTGCCGATCAGCGTCTGGCACTCTATTCCATTGATCGATTCCGGACGGCCTGTGCGCAGTTGCTGAAAAATCTGCGGAAGCCGCAGCGCAAGATAAAACTCAGCGTCGAGCCCGGCCGCTTCCGATTCAGCCGGCGACATCGTTCGCGGCGGCCGGCCCGTACTGCCCAGCCAGCCCGAAGTTCCATCAAACGCGGTGTAGCTTTCGCTCTTCGGCATATGCGTCACTGAGATCCGCTTGTTGGGAGCCTTCATGAACAATTCGATGGGTGTGTCGCTTCCGCCCACGACAATCACGCCTTTCTCCACGCGACTGCTGAACTTCTTGATGGCATCTTCGCCGCCCAGCGCAGAGACATATTTCTCTAAAATCTCGGCGGCATTCGGGCCTTCGCTGGCGGCGGGTTTGGCGGCCTCGGCATGCGCGGGCATATCGGATTCCAATACCGGTGGTGTGCCCGCAGGATGCTCCGAGCCATGGTGGCAGGAGTAGCAAGTCACTTCACGCCGTCCGCCGAAGCTGTTCTTATTCAGCGCCGCCGTCATGGCCATCATCTCCCGCGCGGTCTTTTTGGTTTGCTTATCATCCAAATCCATCTTGCCTTCCACATGGCAGAACGTGCACTCGACACCAAGCGAGGCGGAGATAAACGTCATCGCGGGAACCAACTGGTCGGCGGGGGTGCCTTTGAGCTGGATTATATTCTTGAAAGTTTGCTCGGCGGTTTTGGGCTCGGCGGTTTGGGCATTTAACAGACCGGCTGCCAAAATCGTGGTCAAAAGTAGTTGGGCGCGGTGCATCAATCCTCCTGGTGTGTTCCTGAATTGTACCCGAATTGGAGTTGGCAGGCGAAAGCGCCTGCCCCACGACGCACTAGAACCTGGTGACTTCCGTGAAATGAAAACCGCGCACCTTCATGGCAGGGACCACCATGTCAAACGCCTCTTCTCCCGATGCGCGCACGGTAGGCGAGAGCGCTTCCACGTTGTTGAGCAATTCGATAAGTCCCTGGTTGAAGCGGAAATTCCGTAGCCCGCAAGTCAGGCATCCATCTTCAATCAGGAAGGTGCCGTCGCGAGTCATACCGGTCATGATTTTCGAGAACGGATCTACCTCGCGGATGTACCAGAACCGCGTGACTAGCACACCTCGCGCAGTGGAAGCAATCATCTCGTCGATGGAAGTGGAGCCACCCGCGATCACTATGTTCATGGGCGCTTCGCCAATCTCGTTTGGCACGGGGAAACCGTGGCCCGTAGGCTCGACACCCGCGCGGCGGGCGCTGGAACGGGCGTAAGCGAGCTCGCGCGGAACTCCAGCGTCCACCAGCGCGAGTTTCCGCCGCCTGACACCCTCACCATCGAAGGGAACTCCGGCTTGCAGCGGATGGGCCACATCATCAGTGATATGGATGTTGTCGCCGAACAGTTTTGTGCCCAGCCGATCGGTGAGGAAACTGCGCTTGTCTTCCAGAGCCGTGGCGCTGAAGTCGCCGAACATTTGACCCACCAGATCGAGCACCGCCGCAGGTTCCATGATCACCGTGTAGCGTCCCGGATCAACCTCCCGCGGATCGCGCGATAGCCGGGCCTTTTCGCTCGCGCGGCGCGCCATCTGGACCGGATCGATCGCGCTGTAGGCGACGGCCGATTCCTTGGCCCACCCGGAGCTGTCTTCCGCCATGGCTGTTATCGAGAACTGAGCCATCGTTTCGCTATGCAGAGCCGTGACGCCAGCGGAATTGAAGATGGCTTCTACCGACTGGCCGGTGGAATAAAATCCAGCCGCGGTCTGCCCTGCCCCTTCCACCACGCGGATAGCGTCAGCAACCGCTCGAGCGCGATCCATGGGGCTTGCAGAAGCCGTGGCCGCATCGAAGCGCGAGATTTCCGGAATCAGCGAAGGTTGCGCCAGCGGCAATAACTCCGTATCCGGCGCCACAGACTTCGTCAAGGCGATGGC
>PMOK01000307.1 GCA_003162425.1 Bryobacterales bacterium
AGTTTAGATGGAGCGCGAGCAATAAAGGTAACGAAGCAATGTCTAATCTTTTGATAGGGATCCAATGAATCTTTTGTCATCACCGCACCGGACCCGGTAAAATAGATGCTTTTGAGGTGCGCGGCAAGGGTTTGGGGAGGAAAGGCAAAAGGGGATAGTGCCCCGCTGGAAAGCGTGATGAGGATGGCGACGGGACCAGGGCGGAGGCGGAAAGGCACCGCTTCCGCATATCTTGATTATAGGAGTCCAAAACCCAGAGAGATGCCCGGAGAGTGAAACAGCGCATCACAGCATGGTGGGCGCGCGTGCGCCAAAATGAAGCGCAGCTTTCCCTGGCGCTGAGCCTGGTGATTGGCGCGGTCGTGGGATTGGTGGTCGTCGCGTTCCTTGTGCTTACCGGACGCCTCGCCGGGCGAATGTATCCGGCCGGTGGCTCCGGATGGCGGCGTATCCTCGTGCCCACGTTGGGCGCGCTATCCACCGGTTTCCTCCTCGCGAAGTATTTTCCCTTCGCCCGAGGCAGCGGCATCCCGCAGGCGAAGTTCGCCCTTGTGGTCAACGATGGCCTGATTACGTTTCGCACCATCGTGGGAAAATTACTGTGCTGTTCCACCTCTCTGGCAAGCGGCCTTGCGCTTGGACGCGAAGGTCCGTCGGTGCAGGTTGGCGCGGGCGTGGCCTCCGTCATAGGACGTAACGCGGGACTCAAACCAGAGCAGGTGAAGGCTCTGATTCCCGTAGGCTGTTCCGCGGCTCTGGCGGCTGCGTTCAATACTCCGATCGCCGCCGTGATGTTCACGCTCGAAGAGATTATGGGCGATCTTCACGCCACCGTGCTCGGTACCGCAGTTCTGAGTTCCGCCGCCGCGTGGATGGTGCTCCACTACTTTCTCGGCGATAGTCCTTTATTCCATGTGCCCGCCTACCGTCTGGTTCACCCGGAAGAACTCGGCATCTACGCCGTGCTGGGCGTTGTGGGCGGACTCGCCTCTGTAGCTTTCGTCAAACTCCTGTTAGGCATGCGCGCGCGGTTCATGAGTATGCCGAAGTCGACCATCTGGATCCAGCCCGTTGTAGGCGGCCTGGTGGTCGGCCTGCTCGGTTACTTCTATCCCGATGTCATGGGCGTCGGCTACGCCTATATCGACCGCGTTCTCAATGGCGACGCCATCCTGAAAATGGTCGCCCTGCTTGCCTTGCTCAAGATCGTGGCGACAACCACTTGCTATGCCTCCGGCAACGCTGGCGGCATCTTCGGACCCAGCTTATTTATAGGCGCGATGATTGGCGCAGCCACCGGCGGTGTGGCACACAGTTTATTTCCCGGCATCACCGCGGGCCCCGGGGCATATGCGCTCGTCGGAATGGGGACCGCTTTCGCCGGTATCATCCGTACTCCGTTTACCTCGGTCATCATGATCTTCGAACTCACGCGCGATTACACCATCATCGTGCCGCTCATGATTTCGAATTTGATCAGCTTCTTCATCTCCTACCGTCTGCAGCGCGAGCCGATTTACGAGGCGCTCGCGCTCCAGGAGGGCGTATATTTGCCAACCGGCGAATCGAGGCGCGGGTTGGAAGAAATCCGGGTGGGTGATGTCATGCATTCAACCGCCGCTCTGTTCCCTGCGGACATGGACGTAGCTACCGCCCGGCACCGCCTGGCCGAAATGGGGCGAAACGTTTGGCTGGTTGGTGAATTGAACTCGCTCTACGGCATGGTGACCTTGAAGAAGCTAGAGGAAATCAAGAACCCGTCTTCCACCTTGCTCAACCAGGTCGTAAATCCGGAGGATCGTTTTCCGTACGTATATCTGGACCATCCCTTATCCCTGGCCCTGGAGAGGATGGGCAGCGCCGGCACGGATACGCTGCCGGTTGTAAGCCGTGCTAACCGAAGGCGCGTCCAGGGAGTAATCAACATGGCTGATGTTCTCGGAGCTTTTGGCGTTAAGCAGGAGCAGGGATCGAAGAAACCAACATGAGCGCGGCCGGCCAAACTACCGCGGAAGGTTCCCCCAGCGGGCCCACGCTAGCGCTCGTCATCGTAATCGTGATTGTAATCGGCGGCCTCTGGAGCCTGGATCTTTTCCTCGCCAGAACGGATCGCGAGGCGGTACAAACCCAGGCTAATCACCTCGACACCCAAGGCGTCCAATTGCTCAAGCAAGGGCGCGCTAGGGACGCCGTGGAACTCCTGCGGCGCGCGAACTCGATGGTGCGTGACAATCGCACCTACCAACTAGACTACGTGGCGGCTCTCGCGGCCGCGCGAAAGTTCGACGATGCCGATGCGAACCTGAAGACGTTGCTTGAAACCGACCCGAACAACGGTCCTGCGAATCTAATGTCCGCACGGCTCGCGGTCGCCGAAGGCCTCATCCCTGACGCTGAGTCGCATTATCATCGCGCTATTTATGGGGCATGGCCAGACAACGCGCCAGAGCATCGTATGGTGGTCCGGTTGGAATTGGTCGAACTGCTTGCCTCGCGCGGGGAAAAGGAA
>PMOK01000129.1 GCA_003162425.1 Bryobacterales bacterium
GACCTGGTGATCCTGGACGCGGACCCGCTAGCCGATATCCGCAACACGCGCAAAATCGCCGGAGTGGTGCTGGCGGGAAAATACTTCAACCGAACCACCGTGAAAAAATACCAACAACCGGTCGCTTACGCTCGCGGTTCTGAAAGAGGTGTTACCGAACCGCGACCGTGAGGGAGTTCCCATGGGCCTGCTGGCCCACCAAAGGTGATGAAGACGCCGTAGCGCACGCACTCCTGCGTGCCGCGTTCACACTCGTGTGAACGCTTGGGATTCGGTCGTCGTTGGACCGGCGTCCTCAACGTCGATTGGTGGGTATTGCAGCCGCGCTATCATGCGGGAAGCGGCAAACGAAATGTCGGCATGGACCTCCATCACTGATCTCGCCCAGGACGCGCGCTACGCGCTCCGCATGATGCGCCGCACTCCTGGATTCACAGCGGTTGCGGTACTCTCTCTGGCTCTCGGCATCGGCGCCAACACCGCGGTTTTCAGCCTGATTAATGCTCTGATGCTGCGCATGTTGCCGGTCGCGCACCCGGAGCAGCTTGTGGAACTCCTGCAGAAATACCCCGGCGAGCCTCGCGGAAACGGTTACTGGTCTCCTCAAAGTTACGCGTACTATCGCGATAACAACCACGTCTTCTCAGCGGTAATCGCAGCTACGCCGCCGTCCCGCTTCAACGTCCGTGGTGAGGGCCTCGATCCGGAGATAGTGAATGGCGAATATGTGGCCGATAATTTCTTCTCTGCTCTTGGCGTGAAGCCTGCCATCGGCCGGTTGATTCGCGCCGACGATGACGCCGTTGCCGTATTGAGCTGGTCCTGCTGGAAGAACTGGTTCAATTTGGATTCGGCCATTCTGGGCAAGCGGATCATCGTGCAGGATCAGCCCGTAACGGTCATCGGCGTAACACCCCGTGCGTTTTTTGGATTGCTGGTAGGATCCAGTACCGATGTTTGGTTACCGCGCAGCAGCAATTCCAAGAGCAGCGGGCTGATTCTGATGGGGCGCTTGAAACACGGCGTTTCCATCCAGCAGGCGCGCGCCGAATTGACGGTGCTGTACCAGTTCACCATCGACGAAAGATCCAGAAACGACAAGGATCCTCTCAAGCGTCAATTGAAAATTGAACTGGAGCCGGCGGGCGCGGGGCTCTCTTTCCTGCGCGATCACTTCGCCCAACCGCTCCTGGTGCTAATGGCTCTGGTGGGCCTGCTCTTGCTGATCGCATGCACCAACGTGGCCAGTTTGCTGTTGGCGCGAGGAGCCGCTCGGCGAGGCGAAATGGCAGTGCGGATCTCGCTCGGCGCCAGCCGGCTTCGCCTGGTCCGCCAAGTTTTGACCGAGTCTCTGATGCTTTCCGCCTCGGGCAGCCTGCTGGGTATCTGGCTGGCATACTTCGGCGCCCGCGCGCTGGTTCGCATCATGACATCCGGCCGCCAAATAATCGGATTACCGCAAGGTCTCGAGATCCCCCTACAGCCCGATGCGCGCATGTTGCTTTTCACCGCGGGAATCGCGTTGCTGACCGGCGTGCTATTCGGATTGGCTCCGGCCTGGAGCGCGTTCACCTCCGCACCGGCTTCGTCGATGCGCGAAATCAGCGGAGCCGGCGAGACAACGTTCCGACGGTTTCTTGGAGAGAGTTTAGTGGTGGCGCAAGTAGCCTTGTCAGTGGCGCTGTTAAGCGCGGCTGGTTTGTTTGTTAGCAACTTGTCGAATCTCCGCCATCTCGATTTGGGCTTCCAGCGGGATCACGTATTGCTTGGGACTGTCGATCCATCTCGCAGCGGATACGATCCCGAAAAATTGTCCGGCGCATATCAGGAGCTGCTGCGACGTCTCGAAACAATTCCAGGCGTGCGATCGGCGTCACTCAGCGCACCCACTCCGCTCTCGGGCGCAGGCGCCAGCGGTTTTGCAAGTGCGGAAGGCTTCGAGGAAAAGCCTGAGGATCGCCGCTACATTTCGCTAAGCTGGGTTGCGCCGAAGTACTTCGAGACGCTCGGAACGCCGCTCCTGGCCGGGCGCGACTTCAACATGCGGGACTCCCACACCGCGATCGTCAACCTGGCCATGGCACGCTATTACTTCGCCGGCAGCAATCCCATTGGAAAGCATGTCACGCTTGAACATGTAACCGGCGGTGGCGACGCCAGATCTTATGAAATCGTGGGCATGGTAGCCGATGCGAAGTACTATGAAATTCGCGAACCCACGCCGCGCACCATCTACCTGCCGGCATTCCAGGACGGGNNGCGGGCGATGTGCGCCGCACGGTGCACGCTGTGCTGAAAACCATTCCGCTAGCACGAATTACTGCATTGTCCGATCAAGTGGATGCCACCATCGTCACCGAGCGTCTCATCGCTGCTCTGTCGGAACTGTTCGGCGGCCTTGGATCGCTGCTCGCCGCCATCGGTCTCTACGGGCTGCTCGCCTACACGGTGGCGCGGCGCATCACCGAGATCGGCATCCGTATGGCGCTCGGAGCGACGCGGGGCAACGTCATTCGCATGGTATTAGGAGACGCGCTTGGAATGGTCTTAGCTGGGCTGCTGCTCGGAGTGCCATTAGCGTTGTGGGGCAAAACCTTCGCCGCAACTTTGATGCAGGATCTTCCGCTATCGAGCGTCCAACCGATCGTCTTCGGTACGATCGGGATGATCATGATCGCGCTCGCGGCGGCCTATGTGCCGGCTCGCCGGGCCGCTCGCGTAGATCCCATGACCGCTTTGCGGCACGAGTAACGTTGTACTACTAGACCTGAAAATCTTTGCAGCCCGCGACCATTTGTGGGGCGGACCCCCTGGTCCGCGGCCGACGCCCACGTCGGCCCGGTTTGTTGCGGCTATAGCTGCCCTGTGGGGCAGCATGCCATCCCAATGTCACTTAGT
>PMOK01000298.1 GCA_003162425.1 Bryobacterales bacterium
GCCGAATCAGTAGTGCTATTGCCGAAGCCGGTACCCACAACCTGAATCGGCATCCCAGGCGTCAGATTGCTGGTGGCCGCTGCCTGGTCGAAGACGTTAGTGACAGTGGGCACGGCCGTGGTAACCGGTAGCGATACGGTTCCATGCGCCGGCCTCTCCAGATAAAACCAGGCACTCGCTCCCGGGGCGATGGCCGGGCTGAAGTTCACTGTACCGGCGTCACAGTAACCGATGGAGCTGGCCAGATTGGTGAATGTAACGCCTGGCCCCTCATATCCGGTGGGGCCAGGGTTAGCGATAGGACAGAAGACGAGGTTCTGCACGTTAGGATTACTGCCGTCAAAATGGAAGCTTCCCGTGAAGTCGATGGTCGATTCACTTCCCGTCAGGCGGATGGCGCTGATCGGGGAGCCGCTACTGTTTTGAAACCCGACGAGCGCGTCATCGCGTTCGCCAAAACCCGCGTCATTGGTCGGTTGTGATTTATCTTCCTTAATGGTGAAGGTGCCGTCGGCATTGGCGAGGATCAGAGAAAGACACCCCGAAAAAGTATATCCATCGAAGGTCGTCTTGGGTGACGACGGGCATTGCGTAAACGGCTGCGCGTTCATCGCTGGAACAAGCCCAAGAACCAGGGCGCCCAATGCTATCCATGTGAGCTTCATTGTTGATCCATTTCCTCCTGAGCAATACCCGTCCGGGCGAGGCTACCTTTATATGTATAGCGCAAAGGGAGCGCAAACGGCGTCACGAAATCGACGTTATTTATGATTACAGAGTGAATCAGGAGGAAGCGAGGCGGGAAAGGCAGCTCATTTCGCTGCAGGTGTCCAGCGAACCCCTCGGCCGAATTCCAATCCAATCGCGTAGGTGGTGGCCAAGCGCGAACAGTAACGAACGGAGGCTTGGCCATGCAGCTTGAGCTTTTCCGAGCGCAGGGTAACGCAAGACTGAACGGCCAAGGGTTCCGGCACTTTTAGGCGCATTCCCATTTCCGAAATATCGAGCGCCAGAGCATTGGCGAACTTGTCATGGCCGGAACTATCGCACCACATGATCTTGACAGTCGTAGTGCCCTCCTGCCGGTTGTGACGCCGAAGATCGTGTCGAGCTGCCATAAGTGGTTCCCACTACAAGCTTAGGGCGATTAGGGGGACATGACAAGAAGCGTCGGTACTGGACCGCTGAGCACGAGGTACTAATCGGCCGACATAGCGCTGCCGCCGGATTCCACCGCTGCGGCCTGAGCCGGCGTGATGACCGCCTGCATCCCAGCCGAGATAACTTGTTGAGCACGAAGGCCATCGCGATGCGAGGTAGGGAATGGATGGCCGGTCCGGCAGCACTCGACGAATGCCGCAAGCTCGGCTTTATAAGCCGGTCCAAAGCGATCGATGAACTCGGGTAGCGGTCGCCCGTAGTCTCGCATTTTGAATATGCGCTGGGCCAGCGGTTCCTTCTGACCGCGGCGGCCATAGGCTTCGACTACGATTTCAAAAGGCTTCTGGTTGAAATGGCCAACCTGGATTTGTCCCTCTTCGCCGTAAATGACGGTTTCCACACGATAGCCCGAGACGTGGTTGCGGCTCACCTGCACCTGCGCGATCATCTCGCCGTCGAACCAAAGATAGAGGAGCGCGTCATCGAAGTCCTCCTCGCAGGTGGTTAGCCGATAAGTGTAAATGCGCGACCCGATGGCCAGCGCGGCGCGAGGCATGCGTCCCGTGAGCCACAAGATCTCGTCGACATTGTGAACGGACATATCCGGAAGAATTCCGCCGCTCTGATAACCGTTGGGAGCGGGGTTCGAATCTTCAAGCGACGAATAGATTTTGAATACGCGGCCGATGGCGCCGCTCTGCATAAGTTCTCGGGCGTATTGGTTAGGCCCGTCGAAGCGGCGTTGAAAGGCGAGCATCACGGCGTGGGGATGATCGCGATCAAGTTGGGCAGCAAACTCGCGATCACCTTCGAGGGTGCCAGTGAGCGGTTTTTCAAGTAAGATGCGCTGTCCGGCCGCGATCAACGTTTCGGCGCTTTCCCGGTGGTTACCGGTGGGCGTCACCACTACGGTAGCGTCCGCAATGCCTGCCTTAGCGAACTCCTGGAGCGACGTAAAAATGGGAACGTCACAATCCAGACTGGCGGCCACCTGGCGAGCACGTTCGGCATCCAAGTCCACCAGCGCGGCCAGCGAGCAATTCCCAGTCTCGCGGGCCAGTTCCTGAACATGCAGGGCATGGATGGGGCCCATCCGGCCAACACCCGCGACGGCTACTTTCAGCGTTTCAGACATAGGTTCGAGAGCGGCAAGGAAAGCTCAGTGTACTCCAACCAGGGAGAGTTGCGATGGTACATTGTGCCGCTCTCAAACCCAGCCCATGTTGTGGGGCTGGCAATTCTGCCTACGGGCGGGTTAGCCGGTGCAAGCAGGATTGCCTGCCCCACAAAAACAACGGGAGCAGGATCTAGCTAGTGGCGGCTGCAGCAGTCAAGGAGCTAGCGACGCTCGAAAATATTGTGGAAATGCTGGTGGCGATGCCCGGCATGATGGCGCCGGCGGCAACGGCTACGAAACCGGCCATCAGGGCGTACTCGATCAAGTCCTGGCCGCGATTATCCGACCAGATCTTTAATTTCACAATTGCATTCAAGATAGCAGTCATTTGTTTTCTCCTCTTTTTTGCTTCCCCTGCGCGGGGTAGATTCATTCTGCCTGTGGAGGAGATTCGGTAGAAGAGGCCAGTGGTACCGATTTAGCAGGGCTGGACGGCCTAGCTATTTTGCCCGTCAGGAAGGCACGGCCCAGTGAGAGGTACTAGGAGAAAAGGTCTGAGTGGCGCAGGCGCTTTCGCCTGCGAACTTGTAATGGCGCTTCAGCGATGGCTCTCTGGCGCGGGAACAGGCGCCTCGTAGTTGGCCTTGAGTGTCCCGTTCTTCCGAGCCACTTCGATTAGTGTGGGATAGAACTGCACGAACGTGTTCTCCACCGCGCCATTCTTGCCGTGACAGGTCTGACAAACTGAACCGTTGGGAATCATCCGGGCGGTGTCTCCCGGCTTTCCCGGCGTGTCGCCAAAGCTGTAGAAAGCCCATTTGTCCGAGTATTTCGCTGAATCCTTCACTTCTGCTTCGATGGCGATCAAGTCGCTTTGGAAGTGTCCGCCCTGGTTGATGGAACCGTGACCGGAGGCTTTACGGATTTCCAGGATGAACATGGTTTTCTCCGGCCAACGGCCAGTTGCCATGAAGTCGCGATACGCGGCGGGAGAAACAAACACGTTGTCGAAGGACGCCTCGGATTTGGATTCGGCGCTATAGGTCATTCCCAGCCCCGAGCTCAAGTAGATCCACTCCCGGTAGTTTGGGCGCATCAACTTGCCGTCGGCTGTGAACTCGGGTCCCTGGGCCATTAGGGCGGAACACGCCGCCAGCACTAAGATTCCTCGCTTCATGACTCATCCTACATGGATTTCTGTTGAGGAGTCGGCGCCAGGAAACTGTCCGGCGATTTCAGGAAGCGCTGCCGGCAACTGTCCATACAGAAATAGTAGGTGGCGCCTTTGTCGTCTGCCTTCAATTCGCTTTTCTTGACTTCGATGCCGCACACCGGATCCTCTTCAAACCCGGGCCTGGTCTTTACGTTGAGATAAGCGGCGTTCGCTGCACCACTCGAATCCTTCCAGCCGTCACCCTGATACTCCATGTAAAAAGCGTTCTGCTCAGCCACCTCACGGCCGAAGTAGCCCTCTCAACACGCATAGCGAGATCCATGCCAGATGTCAGTCCGCCGGCGGACGCCAAATTCCCGGCCTCCACGAATCGTGCGCCACGCTTCAGAGTGATCTTCGGAAACTGCCTTTCGAAAAGCTTGTAGGAGTTGTGATGCGTGCAAATGTGAAGTCCGGCACAATCTGCATGCCACTAGAAGCGTGGATCGGTTTGGCAGCGGCTGAGACTGTATAGGGATGAAACGGCATCCGCGAGTCGTTGAGCATAACGTCCTGAACACTTCCCAGGGCCCGGCGAAATCGATCACAACGGCGCCGTCGGAAATCAAAAAGGCCACTGGGATTGTTCCGCTGGCTGAAGGCGTGAGCGGATTCACCACAGTTTCGGCGGCACTGACGCGCTGGCGGCCATAAAGAAAAGCGCCCCCGGTCACCAGGCCGGCGCGAAATAGATCTCTACGTTTCATAGTGAATGCCTCCTTCTATTCGCTGCGCAACGCGCGTAGCGGATCGATCCTCAAGGCTCGTCTGGCGGGAATATAACAGGCCACCAGCGCCGCCGCACCCAAAACCAGCGAGACACCCGCGAACGTGATCGGATCGGTGGGCTGCACCTCAAAGAGCAGGGTTTTCATCAACCGCGTCAATCCCATCGCCGAAACTAAGCCGATGGCGAGACCAATCACAACCAGTGTCATTCCCTGGCCCAGAATCATCGCCAGCAAGTCACCGGGCTTCGCGCCCAATGCAACGCGTATTCCGATCTCATTCAGCCGCTGGTTTACCGTCAGCGCCAGAATTCCGCCGATGCCGAACGCCGCAATCACCAGCGCCAGCCCGGCGAAGATGCCTAGCAAATCCATCATCACTCGCGGCGAAGCTATAGAAGCATTGCGGGCCTGATCGAGCGTCTGAACATTCGGAATGGCCGTCTGCGGATCCACTTCCAAGATCGCGCGGCGCATCTGGTTGGCGATGTTCATTCCATCCTGACTGGTGCGAACTACGATGCTGCCGATTGCCGAAATTTGTGCTTCGGCAACGTACGTCTCGGCGCCAGGCTCCTTGTCCAGGCCGAATTCCTTCACATCGCCTACCACTCCCACCACTTTCATCCAGTGTTCGCCCTTATCAAAGGAGACTCGACGCCCCAGCGGATCCTCATCGCGCCAATAGCGCCGCGCCGCAGTGCGATTGATCACCACTACGTTAGGAACTTTATCGTTGTCCGATTCCGTGAAGACGCGCCCGGCGATCAAAGGAATGCCCAACGCCTTGAAGTAATCGGGAGTGACGCTCCGCAAGGCGGTAAGCGGCGGCTTCTCCCCTTCCCGCTGTGGATGACCCTCAATCGTCATGCCCTCATTCGGTCCGCCGGTGGCGTTGTCCGGGTCCAACGGGTAGCTTGACGAGATGGCCGCGGCCAGCACGCCGGGCTGCGATTGGATCTTTTCCAGCAGTTGGCTTGAGACGCGCCGCGCGAGTTCCGGCTTATTCATGTATTTCGACCAGTTGAGATCCACCGTCATCGCCAGAACCCGTTGCGGCACGAAGCCTGGATCCACATTCCGGAGTTTGCTGAAACTGCGCAGCATGAGGCCCGCGCCCACCAGCAGGAGAAATGAAAAAGCCACCTGGCACACCACCAGAACGTCGCGCGCATTTACGCGGTGCCGTCCGGCGGTGGAGTGCGTGTTTCCGTCCCTCAACCCCGCAGCCAAATCCTGGCGCGAGTACAGGGCCGATACCGATCCCGAAACAATACTGGTGAGTAGTGCAGCGGCCAACGCGAATAGCAGCATGTATCCGTCTACTTGAATCTCGCGGGCGCGCGGCGTCAGACGCGCAGTGAAATCAACCAGCAGTTTCAGGGTCTGCGATGCAAACAACACGCCCAAGCCGGCCGCCAGAAGTCCGAGAATGAGGCTTTCCGTGAACAATTGCCGGAGCAAGCGGCCCTTGCCGGCGCCGAGCGCGGATCGAAGCACCAGTTCCCGCTCGCGTCCGGCCATGCGAGCTAGCGTGAGGTTCGCAACGTTCGCGCAAGCAATCAACAGAACACAACCTGCCGCGCCCAGCAGCACCAGCAGCATGGGCGTGGCGCCCTTGGTCAACTCCTGGCGGAGCGAAACCGTAGCCGTATTGATCCCCGCTTCCTTGGGATACGCATCCGGATGCTGCTGGATCATTCGCGCCGAAATTACCGACAGGTCAGCCTTACAGTGCTCCACGCTGACACCCGGCTTCATCCGCCCGAACAGGCTCATCATGCGGCTCCCGCGATTCGAGATCATGCCGGGGCTCGACCGGAAAGGACATGCCGAGGTGGGCATGTACACGTCGTTCTCATTCGGATATTGCGGAACCGGCGGCAGTACACCGATCACGGTATGCACGCGATCGTTCATCTGGAATGTTTTGCCCACGATTTCGGGATCGCCGCGCTCGTGCTTTTTCCAGTATTCGTAACTCAACAGAAGAACCGCGGGCGCTCCCGGCTGATCGTCGGCGGGCCTAAAATCTCTGCCGAGAATGGGCTTGACGCCAAACATCCCGAAAAAGCCGTCGGACACTACGCCCGCGCGTACGCGGCTGGCTTCGTCTTTGGACAGCAGCATGAATTGCATGCTGTGGTATTCCACCAGGTCACTCAGTGTACGGTTTTGTTGTCGGTAATCCTGGATCTCGGGAACCGAATAAAAGACATTCGAGAGGCCGACTTTATCCGCGCGCTGATGCAGCATCACTAACTGATTGCCTTGTTGGTATGGCAACGGCTTCAATAAGACGGCGTTGATCACGCTTACGATGGCGGTGTTGGCGCCGATGCCCAACGCGAGCGTAGTCACAGCTACGGCCGTGTAGCTCATGTTCTTCCGCATCATGCGCAGCGCATAGCGAACGTCCTGCCGCAGCATGGAAAGATGCTCCGCCGGCGCCGTGGTAAAGATTCCGGCGATGGTCTCCCACCACAGCCGGAACAATCCGATCTTGCCGGCTTGGCGTTCAACATGCACGCGCTGCTCCCGGAAAGCCTGCTCCATTTCGGGACCGAAGTCGCCCCGAAAATCGAAAGGAAACAGCCGCAGGAGCGCTCGATAGAACCGTTCGGAAAGAGTCTGCTTTTTAGCTTCCATAGGATTTCCCTTAGGCTACGCCGGCTTCAGACGCTTGAGAAAATGCTTCTCACGCGCCGTGGCGATGAGCCGTTCCATACGCTCCGCTTCTTCGATCGCGACTTGGCGGCCTGCTGGAGTAAGGCGATAATAGCGACGCCGCTGGTCGTCCTCCTCCACCGGTGGACGATGCCGGCACTCCTGGATGACGCCGTCAATCAGAAGCCGCTTGATGATGGCATACAAAGTTCCCGTGCTGAGCCGCACGTGGCCGTCGGTCTGCTCCTCCACTTCCTTCAAGATGGCGTAGCCGTGCTTCTCGCCATCCCCGAGGGCCAACAAGACCTGAAACATAGCGGGCGTTAGAGAAGTCTCCATAAGCAAGCTCCGTTCTGGCGGATGCCACTATAGCTGCATCAACTATATCGACGGCAGCCATAGTTTGTCAAGGGCTATAACTTGCCGCTAGCGAGTTCCCTTCTGTATCCTGAAGCCATGGAAGTCCACTTCGCCCCCGACGTCGAAAAGAAGCTCAACGATCTCGCCGCCCAAAGCGGACGTGGGACTGACGAGGTCTTGCAAGATGCATTGGCGGGATATTTCGACGATCTGGTCGAGACGCGGGATATGCTCAACAGCCGCTATGATGATCTGAAGAGTGGAACGGTGAAGCCGATCGATGGCGAGGAAGCCTTTGCTCGCCTGAAAGCAAAGACCGAAGCACAACGCAACCGCTCGGAATGAGCAGCGGCTACGCGCTCCATCCGGGAGCCTTCGCGGATCTCGACGAATCAGAGCTGGAAACCCTGCCTGTTTCATAAGTCTGTTTCATAAATCTCCGTTTTTGGGCGCACCGTCCCTCCATTGATTTGCCAAACGGTTCGATGATGCGGATCGACGCCGCCAGCATGGACGACGGGAATCGAGAGCAGCTTTTAAGTCCTGAACCAAGGTGTGGACGGCATCTTCCTTGAGAACGATTTCGTCGCCCTCCTTGAAGTGAGTCACGATCTCAAGCTTTGCCGCGGGGGTCCGTTTGGAGCCCCCTTTCGAATGATCGTCTGCACGCGACTTTGTGGGTGGTATCGCAAGCACGAGCGCCGCTCCCAGGGGATTCATCGGAGGCGACTTTCGAGAACCTCTTTCAAATCGCGCTTTCCGTGCAGCACGGCGACCACCTGTAACGGGATCGTCTCCGCACGGTAGACGATCACATAGTTGGGAAATTTCGTGACCGTCCAGAACCGCACCGGCAACTGCGTTATATCCTGCCGCTTGGTTCCGATCAGTGGGCGCTTCGCCAGCCGGCGACAGGTGGCAACGATTTCCATTTCCACCCGGTCGGCGGCGTCCCGGCTGTCCTTCGCGATAAACCACCAGATGGCATCTAGGTCTTCCGTCGCCTGCGGCGTGAGCAGGAACGGCGCATTCATCCCTGCGGCTTCAACCGTTCGGCCCGTCGTTGCCGCAGCATTTCAAGCGCGGCATCCCCGTCGATCAATTCACCGCGCTCGGCCTGGGCGAAACCCGTCTCGATATGAGCGGCTACAGCCTCCCGTTGTTCGACCATCCAGTCCTCGAGCTGCAGCTGCTCACGGATTATCTCGAACGCCTGGTCCAGGACCTCGTCGGGGTTCTGATAAGCGCCGGATCCGACGGCCAGATCGATCACGCGTTGCTGTTCAGGTTTCAGGTCAATTGTCACGTGGCACTCCTGTTTCCAACTTTATCGGCCTGCCCTCACCCTAACTCAATCACCAAGTTATCATGAGCTAAGCGTGGCAAGCGAGATCGAATTCGATCATCAGGTTTCCCGCAATCTGGCCGACGCCACCACTCGCGAATAGCTCTATACCAACGGCATCGGTGGATTTGCCTCATCCACTATCATCGGCCTCAACACCCGGCGCTATCACGGACTGCTGATTGCCACCACCAAACCGCCGGTGGGCCGCGTAGTTGCTCTCGAAGCTAGAAGAAACGCTGTTCCTGGATGGCGAGCGTTTCGATCTAAGCTCCAATCAATACGGCGGTGCGATTCATCCGCATGGCTAGGTATATTTGGAATCGTTCCTTTTGAAGCCATTCCCGGAGTTCGGGTATCGAGTGGCCGGAATCCAGATCGAAAAGCCCTCGCCATCCCCGAGGGCCAATAGCACTTGAAACATGGCGGGTGTTAGCGAAGGCTTTCATAAGGCTGAGGTTTCAAACGGCCACCCGGCGGACGGCTCGCTTGATTAGACTAAAAATAAACGAAAATTGACTATCATGACCGTCAGCGTCCACGCGGCGAAAACTCAGCTCTCCAAGCTCCTCGATCTGATCGAGGAGGGGGAGGAAGTTGTCATTGCCCGGCATGGGCGTCCCGTGGCGCGTCTGGTTCGGGTGAATTGCGCAGCCAAACCGCAGCTTGGAGCCATGCGCGGGGGAATCTCGTGGGAGGAAGGCTGGGAGCGGGCGATGACCCCAGAAGAAGCTGACGCTTTCTGGAATGGCCCGTGATAAACGGTCCTTATCTACTCGATACGAGTACGTTGATTTGGGCCTTGGTGGGTTCGGACCGGCTTTCGGCAAAGGCACGCAAAGCGTTGAACGCTGGTCCGCTCGTGTTGAGCGTGGTCAGCTTCTGGGAGGTCGTCATCAAGACCCAGAAGGGCACGCTCAAGATCGCCGACCCCGTGAACTGGTGGTCGCGGGCCAGTGATATGCTCGGCGCGATATTCTCTCGATTCGAACCACTCACATCCTCGGTGCTGGCAGGATTGCCGGACATTCACAGGGATCCGTTTGACCGGCTGTTGATCGCGCAGGCTACGGCCGAAGCATTGACGTTGATTGCAAGCGATGAGATGTTCGGCCACTATCACGTAAGAATTCTCTGGTAACTCATTTAAAATAATATAGTTGTACCTAGCTTACTCTCCTACGGTTGCGCTTATAGCATACTGATGATAAGCTTAATTTAGTTGACAACCAAACGCTAAGATTTTGCATCTAACCAATAGGAAGGCTCATGGACTTCAATCGATTCACCGAAAAAATGCAGGAGGCGGTTCGGGCCGCCCAATCCATCGCCGTTCAGCATGGGAACCAGCAAATTGACGTCGAGCACTTGCTGCTTGCCCTTCTGGAGCAAGAGGGCGGGCTGGCTCCGTCGATTCTGAACAAAGCGGACATCAAGGTTGATAGCTTGCGGGCTCGCGTTCAGCAGGAAGTGGACCGGATGCCGAAAGTCTCCGGGACCGCCGGGGCTCCGGATCAAGTCTATGTAACGCAACGGATTACGAAGCTGGTGACCCAGGCTGAAGAGGAAGCCAAGCGCCTGAAGGACGAGTTCACCTCGGTGGAGCATGTTCTGTTGGCCATCACGGACGATTCCGGGCCTGCGGGAAAGATCTTCCGGGAGTTCGGGGTAACGCGTGAGCGTTTGATGCGGGCGTTGCAGGAAGTGCGGGGCAGCCAAAGGGTAACCACGCAGAATCCCGAGGCGACTTACGAAGCGCTAGAGAAATACGGCCGCGATCTGACGCAGCTTGCCGGGCAGGGGAAACTTGATCCGGTGATCGGGCGCGACGATGAAATCCGGCGGGTCATCCAGGTGCTTTCTCGCCGCACCAAGAACAACCCGGTNNGTGCTGATTGGCGAGCCGGGCGTGGGTAAGACCGCCATTGTCGAAGGGCTCGCTCAGCGCATTGTTCGTGGCGATGTTCCTGAAGGTCTGAAGGAAAAGCGCGTCGTATCGCTGGACATGGGAGCGCTGATCGCGGGCGCGAAGTTTCGCGGCGAGTTTGAGGAGCGCCTGAAGGCGGTGCTCAAGGAAGTGCAGTCGTCGGACGGCCAGGTGGTTTTATTCATTGACGAGCTGCACACGGTGGTGGGCGCTGGAAAAGCGGAAGGCGCCATGGATGCCGGCAATCTGTTGAAGCCCATGCTGGCTCGCGGCGAGTTGCATTGCATCGGCGCGACTACGCTCGACGAATATCGCAAGTATATCGAGAAGGACGCGGCACTGGAACGCCGTTTTCAGACCGTGTACGTAGATCAGCCAAACGTAGAAGACACTATTTCCATTCTGCGCGGACTGCGCGAGCGGTATGAAGTACATCACGGCGTGCGGATCAAGGATTCGGCGCTGGTGGCAGCCGCTGTTCTTTCCAATCGCTACATCACGGACCGGTTCCTGCCGGACAAGGCCATTGATCTGGTGGATGAAGCGGCAGCGAAACTTCGCACCGAGATTGATTCCATGCCCGCGGAGCTCGACGAAACGCTTCGGCGGATCATGCAGCTCGAGATCGAGCGCGAGGCGCTGAAGAAGGAATCGGATGCCGCGTCCAAGGATCGGCTGAAGAAGATTGAAAAAGAAGTGGCCGATCTGAAATCGGACTCGTCCGCGCTGAAGGCGCAATGGCAGGCGGAAAAGGAAGGCGTGCAACGCCTGCGCACCTTGCGCGAGCAACAAGAGCAGACCCGCACCGAGATCGAAAAAGCCGAACGGCAGTACGATCTGAACCGCGCGGCCGAGTTGAAGTACGGCAAGCTGACCGAGCTCGATCGGAAATTGAAAGCCGAAGAAGCACGGCTAGCGGAAAAGCAGTCCGGAAAGCGGCTGTTGAAGGAAGAAGTGGACGAGGAAGACATCGCCGACGTGGTCAGCCGCTGGACGGGTGTTCCGGTATCGAAGCTGCTGGAAGGCGAGATGCAGAAGCTGTTGCATCTGGAAGAGGAGCTGCATCAGCGCATAATCGGCCAGGACGAAGCTGTTCAAGCTGTAGCTGAGGCGGTGATGCGAGCGCGATCGGGGTTAAAAGATCCTAACCGCCCGATCGGCAGTTTTATTTTTCTGGGACCCACGGGTGTTGGAAAAACCGAATTGGCGCGAGCGCTCGCGGAATTCTTGTTCGACGACGAGAAGGCCATGATTCGCATCGACATGTCCGAATATCAGGAGAAGCATGCGGTGGCCCGGCTCATCGGCGCACCCCCCGGTTACGTCGGTTATGAAGAAGGAGGGCAACTAACGGAGAGAGTGCGACGTCGTCCATATTGTGTAGTGCTTTTCGACGAAATTGAGAAAGCCCACGGCGACGTGTTCAACGTCCTGTTGCAAATCCTTGACGACGGGCGTCTTACAGACGGGCAGGGCCGCACCGTCGATTTCAAGAACACGATCGTGATTATGACCTCGAACATCGGCAGTCATCGGATTCTGGAGTATAGCGGTACTACGTTCGCCGGCGACGGGTTCGAGCGCATGAAGGAGACGGTTTTGGAGGAGTTGGGTCATCATTTCCGGCCGGAGTTTCTGAACCGGGTGGACGAGATTATTGTGTTCCATGCACTTTCAGAGGAGCATTTGAAGCAGATTGTGGAGATCCAGCTCAACGGGCTGCGCAAGCGCCTGGCGGAGCGGCACATCGAGATTGAATTAACGGATCGGGCGCGCGGGCATTTGGTTCGCGTGGGCTACGATCCAACCTACGGGGCCCGTCCGTTGAAGCGGGCGATCCAGCGCGAAATTGAAACGCCAATGGCGCGCAAGATCTTGGGAGGCGAGGTACGCGACGGCTATCGCGTCGGAGTGGACGTGGATTCGTCGGGGAACTTGAAGTTTGAATCTAAAATCGCGAGCCGCGAGCGTGAAGCGGCTCTAAAGGAAGCATGAAACTATGAAAGGTCACATCCGTACATCCACGGCTGTTTTGTTGTTTACGATTGCGATCCTGATCGGCGCGCTGTTTGTCGCCGTGGGTCAACATCGTGTTCCCGTTTTTATCGACACCGCGCATGCGGCCGCAATGGACCAGGGGCCGCTGACAAGCTTTGCCCCGGTAGTGAAGCGCGCCATGCCGGCAGTCGTCAACATTTCGTCATCCAAAGTCGTGAAGGCGCAGCAAATGCCGCGCGGCATGTTTGACGATCCGATGTTCCGTCAGTTTTTCGGCGGCCGCATCCCTGAGATGCAGCAACCCAAGTCCCAGCGAGAGACCAGTCTCGGATCTGGCGTGGTGGTGAGCCCGGACGGCTACATCCTGACGAATAATCACGTGGTGGAAGGCGCCACCGACGTGAAAGTACAGTTTTCGGACAAGCATGAGTATCCGGCTAAGATTGTCGGAACTGACAAATATACCGACGTAGCCGTCTTGAAGATCGACAAGACCGGTCTTACGACTCTGCCGCTGGCGGACTCCTCGCGCTCTCAGGTGGGCGACGTGGTACTGGCCATGGGCAATCCGTTCGGTCTTGGCCAAACGGTAACCATGGGCATCATCAGCGCCAAGGGCCGCGCCGGCTTGGGCATCGAACGGTTTGAAGACTTCATCCAGACGGATGCCGCGATCAACCGCGGTAATTCCGGTGGAGCGCTGATCGACACGCACGGCGAACTGGTGGGGATTAACACTGCCATTCTCTCCGGCGATGGCGGCGGCAACGAAGGCATCGGTTTTGCCATTCCTGCCAACCTAGCGCGCAATGTAATGGAAGGGATCCTGAAGAACGGGAAAGTGACCCACGGCTTCATGGGCATTATTCCGCAAGAACTGACGCCCGAAATGGCCAAAGAATTCAATATGACGGATGGTCATGGCGTATTGATCGCGCAGGTGTCGCCTGACTCGCCGGCTTCGAAAGCGGGCCTCAAGGTGGGCGACGTGATCAGTGCAATCAACGGCAACGCGGTTGAGGATGTCAATAACTTCCGGTTGACCATCGCGGGCTTCGCTTCAGGCACGACAGTTCATCTGAAGATCGTCCGCGAAGGCAAGACTCTGGAAGTTCCCGTGGCTCTCGGCGAGGTGAACGAGGCAAACAACAGGCCAGGTGGTCCGAGCGTCGTTCCCGGCGAAGGGGAGAAAGGCGCCTTGAAGGGCGTTTCGGTGGAGGCGCTGACTCCGGAGATCCGGCAGCAGTTGCAACTGCCGGACGACACGAAGGGTGGTGTAGTGATCGCCAACTTGGAGGACGATTCCCCGGCGGCCGCCGTCGGATTGCAGTCTGGCGATGTGATCCTGCAAGTGAACCATCGGCCTGTGAATACGGTGGCTGAGTTCAACAGCACTGTAAAGGCGGGTGCATCTAAGGAATCGACCCTGCTTCTGGTGAGACGTGGAGCTGGCACCAGCTTCATAGTGGTTCCGAACAAGTAACGGCACGTCCCCTTGCTTACGCGCGGGGCTACATTCCAAGACGTTTGAATTGCAACGTTTTGTAGCCCCGCGCGTCAGCGAGGGGACAATTGATTGAGTCAAAGGGAAGCAGGTTCATTGCGGGCCTGCTTCTTTTTGTCTCGGCGCGCATCTAACGTTTAGATATGAGAAGTCGAACCAAAATTTGGGCCTTCCCGGAAGATACTCCGGCTTTGTGGCAACCCTCGGCGGATGTTTATCGCACCAGGGATGGATGGCTGATTAAGTTCGATCTGGCGGGCGTCCGGCCCGAAGATGTGACGGTCGCAGTGCGCGGGAGGCGCGTTTCGGTGAGTGGAGTTCGGCGCGACCTGATAGTGGAAGAGGGGTGCAGTTATTACTCAATGGAGATCTCCTATAACCGGTTTCAGCGGTCGCTCGAAATGCCGGCGGATCTTGAGAATGCGCAAGTGACGCTGGAAGCGCGAAACGGTTTGTTGCTGGTGAGGATGATCACAAAAGGAAACGAATATGTCTGACCAACCAGTTGTCTATGAATTGCCTGTGTTGCCGTTGAAGAACGCGGTACTCTTTCCGTACCTGCTGATGCCTCTGTCGGCGGGGCGAGTGGGGTCAATCGCGGCCGTAGAAGCGGCTCTGGCAACTGAATCGAAGGAGGTCCTGGTATTTACGCAGCGCGACGGAGATGTGGATTCGCCGCTTCAAGGCGATCTGTATCCCATCGGCACCAAAGCTGTGATCCGGAAGATGTCGCGATCGGGCGAGGGACATCTGGAACTGTTGGTGCTCGGCATGGAGCGCGTGGCGATGGTGAAGCTGGATACGTCTGAGCCTTTCTTGAAGGCGCGGGTGACACCTTTGCCTCTGCCGGAGGACAAGAGCTCCGAGATTGAGGCGCTGCAAGGTGCGCTGATTGAACTCGCGGGCGAAGCATTATCGCTTGCACAGCCCAACGCTCCCCAGGAATTGCGGGGGTTGCTCTCGGCCAACGAAGACCCGCTGCGGTTGGCGTTCGTGCTGGCATCCATGTTCAGTCTGGACGCCGAGAAGGCACAAGCACTGCTCGAATCGCCCACGCGCGCCGAAGCATTGCGTCTAGTGCATCGATATCTGACGCACGAAGTCCAAGTGCTGGAACTGCGCAACAAGATCACTACGGAAGCGCGGAGTGAAATGAACAAGGAGCAGCGGGATTACCTGCTGCGCCAACAGATGCGCGCCATCCAGCAGGAGCTGGGCGAGAAGGGCGGCGAACAGGGCGAAGCAGAGCAACTGCGCGAACGGCTGGAAAAAGCCGACCTGCCGGAAGACATCCTGAAGGAAGCGAACCGGGAATTGAGCCGGTTGGAAAAGCTGCCTCCCGGTGCGCCTGACTATAATGTCATCCGGACCTATCTGGATTACGTGCTGGAGCTGCCTTGGCGCAAGAGCACCGAGGATTCGCTGGATATCGCGAAGGCGCGTCAAGTTCTGGACGAGGATCACTACGGGCTGAAGGATGTGAAAGAACGCATCCTGGAGCACCTGGGCGTGTTGAAGCTGAACCCGAACGCGAAGGCTCCCATTTTGTGTTTCGTCGGACCTCCCGGCGTAGGCAAAACTTCGTTAGGGCAATCCATCGCGAGATCGCTCAACCGGAAATTCGAGCGTTTGAGCCTGGGCGGCATGCATGATGAGGCGGAGTTGCGCGGACATCGGCGCACCTATATTGGTGCGATGCCGGGCCGTGTACTTCAGGCCATGCGGCGCGCGGGAGCGAACAATCCCGTGTTGATGCTGGACGAAGTGGACAAGCTGGGGCGCGATTTTCGGGGCGATCCCGCTGCCGCGTTGCTCGAGATCCTGGATCCGGAGCAAAACAAAACATTCCGGGATAATTACCTGGATCTGCCGTTCGATCTGTCGAAAGTTTTGTTCGTCACGACGGCGAATGCGCTGGACACTATTCCGCGGCCGCTGCTGGACCGCATGGAATTGTTGCGGCTGGGCGGCTACAGCGAAGAAGAGAAGCTAGAGATCGCGAAACGCTATCTGCTTCCGAAGCAGCTGAAGGAAACCGGGTTGAGCGCGGAGCAGTGCTCCATTCCGGATGACACAATTCGGTGGATCACTTCGCGGTATACGCGCGAGGCGGGTGTGCGGCAGTTGGAGCGGGCCATCGGACGCGTGGGGCGTAAGATCGCGCTGCGTTTCGCAGAGGGTAATGCCGAATCCTGCGTGGTGCGGCCCGATGACTTGATCGAGATGTTCGGACCTGAGCCGTTCAGCCAGGAACAAGCCCGGCGCGAGCTGCCTCCCGGAGTCTCGACCGGCTTGGCCTGGACCGAATCCGGCGGCGACGTTCTGTATATCGAAGGGACGCTGCTGCCGGACGGCAAAGGTTTGACCTTGACCGGACAACTTGGCGAAGTGATGCAGGAATCGGCCAAGGCGGCCCAGAGCTACATCTGGTCGCACGCGGGCGATTTCGAAATCGACCCGGCGGTGTTCAAAAATTCCGGCGTTCATGTGCACGTACCGGCGGGCGCGATCCCGAAGGACGGCCCATCGGCGGGCGTGACCATGGCCACTGCGCTGGCCTCGCTCTATACCAAACTTCCGGCTCGCAGCGATATCGCGATGACCGGCGAGATTACGCTGACCGGATTGGTGTTGCCGATCGGTGGCGTGAAGGAGAAAGTGCTGGCGGCGCGGCGCGCGGGAATCCTCACGGTGATTCTGCCCAAGGGGAATCAAAAGGACTTGCGCGATTTGCCGGAGCACGTTCGCGACGAGATGAAGTTCCTGTTCGCCGAACGGGTGGAAGATGTGCTGCGCGCCGCGGTTCCTCATTTGGGCGAGCGGATGGAGTCGGCGAAGACGCAGCGCATCGATCACGCGGCATAACCGCGTGATCGGTTCCGCGGTTATTCGGTTCGTCGGTTATTCGGTTCGCGTTACCGAACCGCGACCGTGAGGGAATTCCCATGGGCCTGCTGGCCCACCAAAGGCCATGAAGACGCTGAATTGTAGCCCCGCGCGTAAGCAAGGGGACAGGCGGGGACGGCCGGTCGCCTGGAATCAATAATTAGTACCGCGTCTTCAACGGAGTCGGTGCTCTGGTTACCGCGCGGAGGAGGGTTCTCGGATGCCTAACAAGGATTCACCTCCTTCTGCGGTAAAGGCGTTCAAGGCTTCCTGATGAAGCGCGCGAGCACGGTTCAGGATTTGGGTGAACTCGGGATAACCGCGCATCGGATCAAACCACGGATCGCGGACCATCGGTGGATAGCAGCAGAAACCCAGCTCCACCGCGCGTGAGAGCGCTTTGAGCGCGCGTTCGGCATCGCTCAAGTACGCGAGCTGGCGGGCCTGGTGATACCAACCTTCCGGATCGCGGAAATTGTCTCCCATCAATTCATCGCTGCAACGTATGCTCTCCTCCCTATTTCCTTCGAGCAACGCGCGAAAAGCCGTGGTGTAGAGCCGGGCGATTCGAAACTCGGGAGGCGGTTCGTTGTCCTTCAGGAGCTGGATGGCCTCATCCACGCGGCCAAGCATGGCGAGACACACGGGCATGTCGATGCCGTAATTATCTCTGCCGGCGTCGAGAGCAGTTTGATAGTCGCCCAGCATGATGTAAGTGTGGACCACGCTGGTGGAAATTTTAGGATCCAAGCGGCGCGCTTCGGAATGTGCGGCAACCGAGGCCTGCAGCAGCCCGCAATAGCGGCATACGTGAGTGAGTCCGGCAAAGAGCTCAGCCTCGTTGCGAGAGATATGCAACCGCCGAAGGAGCCGCGTCAGGGCGTCCATAGCGTGCCCTTGGTCCACTTGAATCGGTGTGTATAGCTGGTGCGCCAGTGCAAGATCTGGATTCAGTTCCAACGCACGCCTGAGTGCGCTGTCGGCTGCTACAAGCCTTTCCGCCGAGCCAGTGGAATACTTGTCAGACAGCCAGCGCGCGCGGCCGAGGCGCGCCCAGGCCGGAGCATAAGAGGGGTCTTTTTGGACACATTGCTCATGGAGTTCGAGGGCCGCAAGAACGTTCTTGCGGTCGCGATCGAGCTCATTGGCGCGGAGATACAGATCGTATGCGGACGGATTGGCCGGCGCGTCATGAGTGAGCATTCGGCGGTCGCCGGCGGTCAACGGCAAAGCGAGAGACTCCACCACGCCCCGCACCAACGTGTCCTGCAATTGGAAGATGTCACGCAGCTCCACTTGCGACGCGCGCGACCATACCAAGGTACCGGCCGGCGCCTCCACCAATTGAGTAGTGAGACGGAGCTCCGAACCCGCGCGCAACAGCGTGCCCGTAAGCACCACATCGACGTCGGCCTCGCGCGCGAGCTCCTTCAAATCGGGCGCGCCATTCGAAAAACGCGCTGCCGCGAGGCTGGATCGCACCACCAGCGAACTGAGCCCGGTGAGCGACGCGGTGATCGCTTCAGGAAGACTGAAGGCCAGGAAGTCCGTGTCCGGATCGGCACGGAGCGCACGAAACGGAAGAACGATCAACTTCTTGATGGAGCGTGCTTCCACGCGCGCACTGGTGTCTTCCAATTGCATCACAGCGCGCAACTCAGCCGCCATGGCGTCCGCATCTTGGAAGCGGCCGTCCGGGTCCTTCTCAATAGCTCGATGCAAAATGCGGTTGACGGCCAATACTGCCGGAGATCCGCTCAGCGCCTGCGGGGATTCGTAAAGAATCGCGTGAAAGATCTCCATTTGAGAATTGCCTTGAAAAGCTTGCTTGCCGGAGAGCATTTCAAAGAGCATGCTGGCAGTGGAGAACAAGTCCGAACGCGCGTCCACCGGCTTTCCAGTGAGTTGTTCGGGAGAGGCATAGCGCGGCGTTGCGGCAATCGCACCCGGCTGCGTGAGGTCGATCTCGGTCGCGGAGTCACTGGTTTGATGGGACGCGACGGGCTTCGCCAGGCCGAAGTCCAACAACTTGACACCCTGAGTGGAGAGAAAAACGTTGGACGGCTTGAGATCGCGATGCACTATGGAGCAGCGATGCAGAGCCGAGAGGGCGGAGAGGACGCTCAAGATAATCTGCACGGCTTCCGGAACCAGCATGGGGCCGCGCGTCAGGCGGTTCGCTAGCGGTTCGCCCTCGAGCAACTCCATCACTAGAAACGGACGCCCGCCTTCTTCGCCGATATCGTAAAGCCGGCATATGTTGGGATGGTTGACGCGCGCGGCTGACTGGGCCTCCCTCAGGAAACGCTTGCGGCCGCTCTCGTCGTCGCCCGAGGCCAGGATCATCTTGAGAGCGACAGGCCGGTCGAGCCGCGAGTCATGCGCACTGTACACCACGCCCATGCCGCCTTCTCCCAGCTTGCCGGTGATGTGATACGGACCGATACTTTCCGGATAGCCGGTCATGCGCCCGAAAATCCCCTCTTCAAGTTTAGATGGGATCAGAGAAGCATGTAGGTGACGATGGCCACCGCGGCCAATTTACGCTGGGCGTCGGAAATGTCGACGCGGCCGACGCATAGATTCTGGCCGATACGCACCAGGTGCGATCGCGCGACGATCTTGCCATGGGCGATGGGACGCAGATAGTTGATTTTCAGATCGGTGGTGGTGCAAGGACGCCGTCCGCCAAAATGGCGGGCCAGCGCAATGCCAACGGCTGCATCCGCAAGCGTAGCCGCCACGCCGCCATGCATCACGCCCGCGATATTCTTTAGTTCATCGCGCATGCCGCACTCAAGGGTTACGCCGTCCGCATGCAGGCGCGCCACCCGAAGCCCGATCAGTTTGTTGAACGGCATATTTTCAGCCACTGCGCGAAGGTTTTCAATTGTCATTCACTTTACGTTGACACACTAAGCGGTGGGGCGCATCCGAATTGTAGCGCACGCACACTTGCGTGCCGTGTTCGCACTCATGCGAACACAAATGTGCGGAAAGGTCCGGGCGTTCACACGAGTGTGAACGCGGCACGCAAGTGTGCGTGCGCCACGTCGGGACGGTGGCCCTCAGAGCTGATCGTGTCGCGACAGTGAGTGTATGATCGAAGCATGAAACTGCAAGATAAGGTTGTCGTCGTAACCGGTGGTGGAAATGGAATCGGCCGCGCCTTGTGCCGCCGGTTCGCGGCGGAGGGAGCCAAGGCGGTGGTGGTGGCTGACATCCAGCTTGACGCCGCCCAAAAAGTTGCGACCGAAATCGGCGGGCACGAATACTCGGTGGATGTCGCCAGCGAATCCGACATCCAACTGCTGGTGGACGACGTCCTGAAGAAGCATGGCCAGATTGACCTGTTTTGCTCCAACGCCGGCATCGGCGTGGAGGGCGATTGCGACGTTACCAACCGTGATTGGCAGCGGATCTGGGAGATCAACGTGATGGCGCACGTTTACGCGGCGCGTCATGTGTTGCCAGGAATGCTGGCGCGCAAGGAAGGATACCTGCTTCAAACTGTTTCGGCGGCGGGATTGCTCACTCAGATTGGCTCGGCGCCTTACGCCGTAACCAAGCACGGCGCGCTGGCGCTGGCGGAATGGCTCGCCGTTACCTACGGCGATCAGGGCATCAAAGTCTCGGCGCTGTGCCCGCAGGGAGTGAAAACACGGATGCTGGAGAATGCGGAATTCGGTGGAGGGACGTTCCTGCTGGAGGGCGCATTGGAGCCCGAGCAGGTTGCAGAAGCAGTGGTGAAGGGCCTGGAGGAAGAGCACTTCCTGATCCTTCCTCATCCAGAAGTTCTGGAATACATACGCCGCAAGGCTGGCGATTACGACCGTTGGTTGCGCGGGATGCGGCGGCTGCAAGCCAGTGTGGTGCCGATCAAGGCGCAAAAGGTTTAATTTTATTTGCCGCTGATGAACGCCGATGAACGCGGATTGCCGAAGCGTTCGCGCAATGCGTTCTTTTGTACTTTGCCGGTGCCACCTTTGGGCAGAACATCGGTGAAGACGGCGGATGTTGGGCATTTGAAGTGCGTCAAACGCTCGCGGCACCATTCGATCAGTTCATGTTCGGTCAGGGTTGCGCCGGGGCGCGTCACCGCAACCGCGCGGATAGTTTCTCCCCACGTCTCATGTGGCACTCCAATGACGGATGCTTCGAGCACTGCCGGGTGCGCGCATAACACCGATTCCACTTCGGGCGAATAGACATTTTCGCCGCCGGTTTTGATCATGTCCTTCTTGCGATCGAGAACGTAGAGGAACCCTTCTTCGTCCATGGCGCCGAGGTCGCCCGTATGCATCCAACCGCCGCGCAATACTTCGGCGTTCACGTCGGGCCGGTTCCAGTAGCCTTTCATGATGTTGGGCCCGCGCGCTATCACTTCGCCCACTTGTCCTGCTGGGACCTCGCTGTCGTGATCGTCCACCACCCGCACTTCCACGCCGGTGACCGGTTTGCCGGCCGATTTCACCGGCGCGAATTGGCGGTCCGTGTTTTCGAATCGATGGTGTTCATGGCAGAGCATGGTTAGCAGCGGGCTGACCTCGGTCATTCCATATCCTTGAAAGAATTCACACCCGAGCTTTTCCATCGCCTGTTTGAGCAGTGGGAGCGGCATGGGTGACGCGCCGTATGTGATCCGTTTGAGTGTCGAAAGGTCGTAGCGATCGAAGTTAGGATGATTCAAAACCATGTTGAGCATGGTTGGAACCAGGACCACGGAGGTGATGCGGTAGCGTTCGATGGCGCGAAGGGTGGCTTCCGGATCGAAACTGGGAAGGAAGCAATGCGTAATGCCGCAGAGCGTGAGCGCGTGGATGGCGCCGGCGTCGGCCAAATGAAACATTGGCGCGGCATGTAGCCATCTTCCTTCCGAGAGAAAACGCGCGGGCGGCATCAGCGAATGGGTAGCGTTCGAATACACGTTGCGATGGGTGAGCATGGCGCCCTTCGGGCCCCCCGTTGTACCGCTGGTGTAGAACAATCCCACCAGATCGTTCTCGTCGGGTTCGTCGTAGGACAAGACTCCCGTCTTGTCCGCAGTTCTCCAGTCCACCAAACCCTCCGGGCACTCCCCTGCCCCGGCAAAAACAATATGCCGCAGAGTGGTTGCACCGGCGCGGATTTGCGCGACCAGCGTAGCGAATCGCTCATCCACGAACAGCACCGTACTGCCAGAATCATTGAGCGTGTAAATGATTTCGTTGACGTGCCAGCGCGTATTCAAGGGCACAATCAGGACTTGGGCGCGGGCGGTTGAATAGTACAAATCCAAATACTCAGGCGAGTTTTGGAGTAAGACCGCGACGCGATCGCCCTTGGAGGCGCCGAGAGCTACCAGCTTGCGCGCCGAGTTCTCCACGTTTTCGTAGAACTGCGCGTACGTGATTTCCAGATCTTCATGATGGATGGCGATGGAGCCGCCGTGGTAGCGCTTGGCGGTTCGAAGGCAATAGTTGACGGTCATCGAATCACTCCCTGGCTTTTGAGGTCTTCGATCTCGGCGGCTGTTAGGCCTGAACGGCCGAGAACCTGACGCGTGTGTTCACCGAGCGCGGGAGGCGGCGGGCCGGTACGATCAGGCAATTCGGCAGCCACTTCGCTGATGGTCCGAACCAGCGTCACGCAGCAGTCGCTGTCGCGTAGATCTTCGAACCACGCGCTTGCAGGCTTGGTTCGGAAAATGGAGGAGATGCGTTCTTTCACAGCGTCCTGTGGTTCCTCAAACTGGCGTGCGATCAGATCGTCGGCACCAAGCCGGCGGCAAAGTTCGGCCCAGAATTTCGGCTCCAAGGCTCCCAGGGCAAGCCATCGCGTATCGGCCGCTTGATACACGTTGTAGCACGCGTATCGGCCGCTTAAGACTTCATTCCCAGGCATCGGCTCGCGGCCTGTGCTGCGCCATGCGGCGAGTGGAATGGTGAGCAGCGAGGTCACGCCGGCGTACATGGAAACGTCCACGTACCGGCCCTCGCCGGTTTGATTGCGCGCGAGGAGGGCCAAAAGAATCCCGCTGACTGCTTGCAGGGAGCCGCCCACCAAGTCCGCGATCTGGACACCTGGAATCACTGGCAGATTCAGCCCGAGAACGCCTCCCAGCGCCATGTAATTCACATCATGTCCCGCAAGCTGCGCGTAGGAACCGTGCTGGCCGTAACCAGTCAGGCTGACATAAATCAAGCGCGGGTTCACTGCGTGCACGTCTTCGTAACCAAGGCCGAGGCGTGCCATTACGCCCGGCCGATTGCCCTCGATCAACACGTCAGCGTCGCGAGCGAGCGAAAGAAATATCTCGCGGCCACGTGGATGCTTCAAATCAATCGACACACTCTTCTTGCCACTGTTTGTTCGCGCGAACACTCCCGGATTCATCTCGCGCGCATAATCGCCGGCGCGAGGTTCCTCAATCTTGATCACCTCCGCTCCCCAGTCGGCCAGTTGCTGTGTCGCCACCGCGCCAGGCAGCAAGCGCGTCAGATCGAGAACCACGATTCCTTGGAGAACGCTCACGCCCGCGCCTTCACCAGAACCTTGTCGGTATAAACAATCACCGGCTCGTCATTCTGATTGAGCACCGTGGTCTCAAATGTGACTACACCGCGGCCGGCGCCCTTCTGTTCCCGGCCAGTGACTTTCTTCACCACATGGATGGTGTCTCCGATGAATACCGGCCGCGTGAAGCGCAGTTTATCGACGCCATAAAATGCCACCACCGTGTCCTGAATCTGGTTCATCTGCACGCTCAGGCCAGTGGAGATGCTGAAAATCAGGGCGCCGTGCGCGATGCGTTTTCCGAACGGTCCTTGCGCCGCAACCACCTCGTTCATGTGCAGTTCGACAAAATCCCCCGAAAGGCCGGCGAAATTTACGATGTCGGCTTCCGTCACGGTTCGCCCGCGCGAAGTGGTGACGTGGTCTAAAACGAAATCCTCAAAGTGCAAACTCAAGCGCTGCCTCCCTAGTACTGATCGTGACGCCTCACCCAGTCCATGCCATTTTTTAGACCTGCCTCGTCGCGGCCTTTTGGCACGATGTCCAGCAAGTTATAGGCGCCGATAAAGTTTTCGAGTCCGCGTCCGTAAGACGAGTAGGTATGAAAAATATCGCCGTTCTCGCTCTTATAGAACACGCTGATACCGGGACGCTCGCCGCCGGCAGAGTTTTCCATGCGGTAGTTATAATACGTCTCGCGCTTCTCTGCTTGTTCCGGCGTAAACGACACGTGGTAGTCAAAATTGAAGTCACTCGCGAGCGAGGAGAACTTGCAGCCTTCCTTCCACTCGGGATCGAACATGAAGTGATAAACGATGAGCTGGCTCTTGCCGTCGAAGAGATCGGCCAAAGTCTCTTTACCGCGAGGTCCATCGAAAGTGTACTCCTTCTGCACTTTCTCCCAAGGCAGGCTTTGGCGCAGCGTTGTCAGCTTTTCGCGGAGCTTCGAAGACTCCTTTTCCTTTTCCAGCAATTTCTTGCGGACCGCATCCCATTCTTCATGGGAGACGACAGTGTGATCGGTCATTGGGGATGCCTCCAAGCATCAGCTTCATCTTGACAGACGCTGCGCGCTGTCCTACCTTGAGAATTCTATGCGAAAAAAGGTGACGGTTGTTGGAGCTGGCAACGTCGGGGCCAATTGCGCCCTTCGGATTGCCGGCAAGGAACTGGCGGATGTCGTGCTGGTCGACATCGTGGAGGGTGTGCCTCAGGGCAAGGGACTCGACATATTGGAATCCGGCCCGGTGGAGGGATACGACGTCAATGTTATTGGCGCCAACGATTACGAGGCGACGGCGAACTCCGACATCGTGGTGATCACGGCTGGATTTCCACGCAAGCCCGGCATGAGCCGCGACGATCTGCTGCTGGCCAATTACGAAATCGTCAAGACGGCCACCGAGCAAGCAGTCAAATATTCGCCGAACTCGATTTTGGTTCTAGTGACGAACCCGCTGGACGCGATGTGCTGGACCGCGTTCCAGATTTCGAAGTTTTCGAAGAACCGGGTGATCGGTATGGCGGGAGTACTGGACACCGCCCGTTTCCGGACGTTCATCGCGCAGGAACTGGGCGTCTCGGTTTCGAATGTCACGGCGCTGGTGCTCGGCGGCCACGGCGACACCATGGTCCCGATTTCGCGCTTGACCAATGTTTCCGGCATTCCGCTGAGCGAATTGCTGGATCAAGCCACGATCGACCGGCTGGTGGATCGCGCGCGCAACGGCGGCGCGGAAATTGTGAAATATTTGAAGACGGGCAGCGCGTACTACGCACCATCGGCGGCCGCGGTGGAGATGGTGGAGTCGATTCTCAAAGATCAGAAGAAGGTGCTCCCGTGCGCAGCTTATCTCGAAGGCGAATATGGGATCAAGGATCTCTTCGTGGGCGTCCCGATAAAGCTGGGCTCGCGCGGAATCGAGAAGATCTACGAGATCAAGCTCCAGGCTGATGAACAAGCGGCGCTCGCGAAGAGCGCGGCGGCCGTGAAGGAGCTGATTGAAGTAATTAAAACAAAGATGTAGACAGGCGGCAGGCTGCAGGAGGCAGGCGGCAGACACCCCACACACCTGCATCCTGCCGCCTGCGCCTGCGGCCTGCCTCCTGGCTTGCCCGCTATACTGAAGCTTAATGCACGATATGGGCATTTTATGGCTCCGTGTAGCCACGGTGCTGTATGGGGTGGGGTTGCTGCACGCCATGGCGGTGCTGCTGCGCCGCAAGTCTGGATTCCTCAAATATGCGCTGTTTGCGTTCCAGGCCGGAGTGGTTCTGCATTTGGTGGCCATCGTTGAGCTGACCCTGGAAATCGGGCATCTGCCCGTTGACAATTTCTTCGAGTGCGCCACGGTTTGTGCATTTCTTATTGCCGTTTTGTTTTTGTTCGTCTATTGGCGCTACGATTTCGCCAGCCTCAGCGTCTGCATTTTTCCGCTGGTATTCGTGATGACGCAGGTGGGCGCCATGCAGACGCCCATGCTTTCCTGGCCCAGCCCCAGCGTGCGAAGCGCTTGGCTGCTGCTGCACGTGATGATGATCCTGTCCGGGTACGCGGCGCTGCTGTTGACGGCAGTCGCTTCTGTTTTTTACCTGATCCAGGAGCGGCAACTCAAAATGAAGAAGGGTGTCAAGCTTTTCTCCCGCCTGCCTCCGCTCGGCACGCTCGACAACCTGATCACAAATTCCATGGGCTTCGGATTTGTCTTTATTACGCTGGGTGTCATTGCGGGAAGCACTTGGGCATCCATTGAATCCGGAACGGCGTGGATCAAAGATCCGCGCATCGCACTCGCGTTCATCACCTGGGGCTTTTATCTCACCATGGTCTTCCTGCGCGCCACCGCGGGATGGAGAGGCCGCAAAGCCGCGCTGATGGCGGTTGCGGTGCTATGCTGTTCGGCGCTCACCTGGGCCGCGCATGTGGGCTTGAGACAGATGCTGGCCAAATGAAATTCTCCATCACAGGCGTGAATCACAAAAGTGCGCCGGTAGAGGTGCGCGAACGCCTGGCATTCGATGAGAACTCGCTCCCGGAAGCTTTGCTTGAGCTGAAACGGCGCCCGGGCTTTTGCGAAGGAATGATTCTTTCCACCTGCAATCGCGTGGAAATAGCGTTGACGTGCGAGGACGGCGCCGCCTCAGGCGTGGCGGTTGACCAGTTCCTGGCTGATACTCGCAACGTCGCGCGCGATTGGGTGACTCCCTATCTGTACCGGTTCGAAGACAACGAAGCGATTCTGCATCTTTTTCGCGTGGCCTCCAGCCTGGACTCCATGGTGGTGGGTGAGCCGCAGATTCTGGGCCAGCTCAAGACCGCCTACGCTCTAGCCAAGCAGCATGGCGCGGTCACCGGATTCATGGACACTTTACTCACGCGCGCCTTCAGTGTTGCTAAGCGCGTGCGGTCTGAGACCGAGATCGGCGCGAACGCGGTTTCGGTAAGCTACGCGGCTGTGGAGCTGGCACGCGAAATCTTCGGATCGCTGAACGACAAGAAAGTCATGATCGTGGGCGCGGGCAAAATGTCGGAACTGGCCGCCCGCCACTTGCGCCGCAGCGGTGCGACCCACATTTTCGTCACCAACCGCACGCACGAACGCGCGGTGGAGATGGCGCAGCTCTTCGAAGGCAAGATCGTCGATTACACACAATTCATCTCGTTCCTGCCTGAGGTGGACATCGTCATTGCCTCCAGCGGGGCGCCGCACTACATCATCGTGCGTGACGACATGAAGAAAGTTATTGAGGCGCGCAAGAATCGGCCGATGTTCCTGATCGACATCGCGGTTCCGCGCAACATTGAGCCGTCGGTCAACACGCTGGACAACGTCTTCCTGTACGACATCGACGACCTTCAAAAAGTAGTTGCCACCAACCTGGAAGGACGGCAGCATTCGGCTGAGGAAGCGGAAGCCATCATCCACGAAGAAATGGAACGGATGATGGCGCGGCTGAAGGCACGCGAAGTTGTTCCCACCATTGTGAGCCTTCAAGAGCAACTCGAACATCTGCGCACGTCGGAACTGGCGCGCATGCGCGGAAAGTTCGGAACGCTCACCCCGGAACAGGAACAAGCTCTGGATGCGCTGACGAAGAGCATCATCAACAAAGTGGCGCATGGACCCATTTCAGAGCTTCGGCGCCAAGCTTCCCTGCCGGACGGGCACTACTTCATCACCACTATCCGAAAGGTGTTCCGCCTGGGCGACTAGCATGCTGACCATCGGCTCACGAGGTTCGCAACTAGCTTTGTGGCAGGCGCGTTGGATTCAGGCGCGCATTCAAAGCTTCGGCATGGAAACGCGCCTTGAGATCATCCACACCACCGGCGACAAGATCACCGACGTCGCCCTTTCGAAGGTGGGAACCAAGGGGTTGTTCACCAAGGAAATCGAAGAAGCGCTGCTCAGCGGTGCGATCGATCTAGCGGTGCATAGTTTGAAGGATATGCCGACCGACCTGCCGGACGGTCTTACGCTGGCGGCCATCCCTGAGCGCGAAGATCCGCGCGATGCAATGGTAGGGCGCAGTCTCGACTCGCTGGCGACGAAAGGACGTGTTGGCACCAGTTCTTTGCGGCGCGCGGCGCAGCTTCGCGCTAAGCGGCCGGATCTCGAGATCGAAAACATTCGCGGCAATCTGGACACGCGGCTGCGCAAGCTTGACGAGGGTCAATACGACGCGATCGTTCTTGCGTCGGCCGGCTTGCGGCGTTTGGGCTGGGAGAATCGCATCACAGAGCTGCTAGATCCGGATGTCATGTGCCCGGCGGTAGGTCAAGGAGCGCTGGCTGTCGAGACTCGATCGGATGGCGGCGCGGCCGAAGAAATCGCCAAGCGGCTGGAACATCGGGAAAGCAGAATCGCGGTGACGGCTGAGCGCGCGGTGCTTCGGGCGTTGGGTGGTGGGTGCCAGGTGCCGATCGGGGCCTACGCTACCGTGGACGGTGACGCGGTGCATCTCCGAGCGATTATTGTGTCGCCGGACGGTACGGAGATTATTCGCAAGCAAGCTAGCGGCGCTTCGCGCGATGCCGCTACCATCGGCCGGGCGTTGGGTGAGGAGCTGTTGGCCCAAGGCGGACGGCAAATTTTGCAAGCAGTCTACGGCGCCGCATGAGCACGATGCCGCACCAGTGGGGCGGACCCCCTGGT
>PMOK01000159.1:0-6202 GCA_003162425.1 Bryobacterales bacterium
ACTATGGCTTCGGATACTTCGGTATTGGTTATGAAGGCGGCCGCTGGGAGAACGGGCATTTTTTCTACAACACGGCGGTGAATCGGGTGGACGCCAATGCTATCCACAACGTCTACAACACCAGGGTGGACGAGAAGGTTAACCGCGTCAGCTACAACGGCGGCAACGGCGGGCTCAACGCGCGCGCCACGCCTCAGGAAGAGGCTGCTGCTAGTGGAAGACATACTGGGCCTGTAGCCGCTCAGACTCAACATGCGTGGTCTGCCCACAATAACCCCCAACAACGGCTTTCTGCGAACCACGGCGCGCCGCCAGTCACTGCGACTCCTCGCGCCAACCTTGCGTCCCACCCTAAAGAACTGCCGCCTGTCGAGCGCCCCGCTGCTCCTAAGACGGGGAATGCGAAGCAGGACCAGAAATACCAGAAGGAGCAGGAAAAGGTAGTCGCGAAGCAGAACCAGGATCGGCAGAAACTCCAGCAGACGCAGGAAAAGGAACATCAGCAGCTGGCGAGACAGAAGGCTGCTGATCCAGTGAAAACGCAGCAATTGGAGCAGCGGCACCAGCAACAGACGCAGCAAATGCAGCAAGGACACACGCAGCAGATGCAGCAGATCCAGCAGAGACAGTCAGCCGGCGCCGGAGGAGCTCGTGGGGGCGGGCGCCGGTGATCGAGTTTCGTTAATGCCAAGACGGGCGCTAGTGGGGCATGAGCGAAGAACAGGCTGAGCGTAGATTTCATGGTCTCGAGCGTGATGTTGACAGGCTCGGTGTAGCGCTTTTGGAGGTAAGAGAGTGAGCGACCAAGTGGAGAAGGAGACGCCCAAGTTCGACTGGGTAGCTGCGCGTTCCCCATGCTCTCTGCCGAACGTATTCAAGGAGCTCAGATTACAAGTTAAAGAAGACGTTAAGACTCGCAATGCCCTGCGCCCCAATAATTCCCCTTATGAGTTTTCGGTGGTGGAAAATAGTGGTGACTTTTACGGTTCTTCTAGCAGCCAAGGATGCGCACAGGTCAATAATATTCAGCCTCGCCGAGCACGCAATTGTAGTGCGGGATGATAAAAGCACAAAGACCTTTGAGGCGTTCGAATTAGGCCGTGCGCTCATCCACTCGCTCCGATCCAGCTGCCCGAAATCGTTGAAAGAACGCCTGGAGTAAGCGGGTACTCACCCGCAAAAGTTCGAAATGCGTCCAGCGTGGGGAGCCAAGTTCTTTGTCTATTGAAAACACGCCGCAGCTCCACCGCGAATTCGCAAAATCCCTTTGTTTTCAGATTCGAATCCTACCTGGGACCTCGAGCGGGACCGTCAAGCCTCAACTTCCGCGATGATGCTTGGCTCGCTCGGAATCCATGTCGTTACGTATCTTGGTCAGGCTCCCGAAAGGCTGTGGGCGGAGCGGCATCACTTCCAGGTGCGCCGTAATACAGGACTTAGTTCAAAAGCTGACGGCTGAAAGCTGAACGCTGATCGCGTGCGGCCGCAGGCCGCGCTAGGCTGGATAAGCGGGGCGTATCAATCTTCTTGAAGTGGTATAGCGGTTCCATTATGTTGTTTCGATCCCCCGCGGCCGGGCAGCGATCCAGCCATGATCAACAAAACGCGCATCGTTCCAAAGCGCATCGAGCGGGAGGAAGTCATGTTTGACAAACCTTTTTGCCTTCACGCGGTTTACGAGTCGTTTCAGCAGCCGCACTTGGGATAGCGCTAACTGTCCCTACTTCAACAATCTGGCTAACAGCAACGACCCAAGAGCAATACACAAAGCCGATGTAAAGATTAGTAAAGACCCGCTTCTGCATGCCAATCATGCGGAACACCATAGCGCCTGTATTTCTAGACGCCGGTTTCCGCGAATCGAACTCGCGCTGCTGCCGGGCGCGGTCTGGTCTGCCCCGGTGTCCCGCCACTTCTAGGGACCCAAGTGGTCTGCAAAACCTTGTTGGAAATAGCCCCGAAGAGCGAGCGGCTCAGAGATAGTGCTTTTTCGTTGACTATCGTCTTGCTAATCTGCGACGTCGGAGCCGCCTTTTCCGGCCTTTCGTTATCATTTCAGCGCGACACCGATAATGCCGACGAGCCAAACTCCCTATTATTCACGGTCACGAATCAACCGAGCCGGCCAGCCCAATAACGTGACGGTGTATGGGAGAACATCGAAAATGTCCTGCGAGCCATGAGGCGCGGTGCCGGCCATCAAAAGCACGTTACCCGTAGATTTACTAGTCATTGTTCGCCAGAAAGAGCCATACTGAACATGGCCCGGAGGTAGCATGCCGATAATTCATCACCAGTTGTTTGCGGATTCCCCGATTCTGCGGGTGCGCGACGTGGAGCTTTTCGCGGCTGACGACGTCCATACGCATCGGGAAAAACTCGCGCGCATCGTCCTGGATGAGATGTACCAGTTCGTGGGCCTCCATGATGTGAATGGCAACACGCTGGAGATTAACCGGGCAGCACTGGAGGGCGCGGGTATCCAGTTGGATGACGTTCAAGGCAAACCATCCTGGGAGGCACGCTGGTGGCTGGTATCGAAAGAGACCCAGGAATACCAGCGGGAACTGGTTCGGAGGGCAGGCGAGGGCGAGTTCGTTCGTTGCGATATGGAAATCTACGGGCAGGCTGCCGGCGAGCAGACCATTATTATCGACTACTCGCTATCACCAATCCGGGACCAGAACGGCAAAATCGTGTTTCTGCTTGCAGAAGGCCGCAATATTACGGAGAAGAAGCAAGCTGAAGCGGAGATCGCCAGGAAGAATGCGGAATTGGAGGGACTGCTCGACAAGATCCGGCGCCTGGATCGGATCAAGAGCGACTTCTTTGCCAATATCAGTCACGAATTGCGCACGCCGCTGGCTCTGATTCTTGGGCCGGCGCAATCGATTCTCGGCGCGAGCAATCTCACCGAGCTGCAACGGCGCGACCTTGGGGTGATCCATCGAAACGCTGCGACGCTGCTTAAGCATGTTAATGACTTGCTCGACCTCTCGAAGTTGGATGAGGGGAAGCAGACGGTCAATTATGCACGCGTCGACCTGGCGCAAGACACGCGAACCATCGCCGCGCACTTCGACTCGGTGGCGTCCGAACGGTCTCAGTCCTTCGTGATCGCAACGCCGGAAAGTTTACTTGCGGAGGTGGACCCAGAGAAATTCGACCGCATTCTCTTGAATCTTCTCTCCAACGCATTCAAGTTCACGCCGGCGGGCGGCCGTATCCGGTGCGCGCTGGAGGTTATCGGACCGGACCGTATCGTGCTTAGTGTTCAAGACAGCGGGCCGGGCGTGGAACCCGGGATGCGGGATGCCATCTTCGAGCGGTTTCGTCAGGGCCAGAGCGGAATGACACGCCAATTTGGCGGAACGGGACTCGGCATGGCTATCGTCAAGGATTTTGTGGAATTGCACGCTGGCACAATCACGGTCTCGGACGCACCGGGAGGTGGCGCATTGTTTCAGGTCGACCTTCCGTTGTGCGCTCCGGAAGGCGCCCTGATTCGGTCAGCCCCGAAGGCATCGTCCAGCAGGGCAAGCAGCGCTATTGTCGCTAGCGCGCTCGAAGAGCTATGGCCGGCCGAAACTACGCCGTCAGTGGGCCAAGCATCAACTGGCCAACCGGTTGTCATGGTGGCTGAAGACAATGCCGAGATGCGCCGGTTCGTGAGCGAGGTACTGGGCGATCTGTATCGAATCGTGCCGTGCGCCGACGGCGCGGAAGCGCTGGCGAAGGCCATCGCTGAACCGCCCGACCTGTTGGTAACGGACCTGATGATGCCGAAGCTCGGCGGCGGCCGGCTGGTGGAAGAGATGCGGCGGCTGGAATCGTTGGCGCACGTGCCAATTCTGGTTCTCTCCGCAACGGCAGACGAGGGGCTTCGAGTAAAGCTACTGGCCGAGTCAGTTCAAGATTACGTTATTAAGCCATTCTCCGCGCAGGAGCTCCGGGCCCGCGTCCGCAATCTGGTGGTGATGAAGCGCTCGCGGGACTTGCTGCAGAAGGAACTCGCGTCGCAGAGTGAGGATTTGTCGGAATTGGCTCAACAATTGGTGGCTAGCCGTCAAGAGCTGCAGAGAAGTCTCGACGCGTTGCGAGCAACCGAAGTGCGCTGGCACTCCATTTTCGAGAATTCGGCCGTTGGTATTGCTTTAACTGACGCCACGGATGTCTTCGTGGCTGCGAATCGTGCCTATCAGGAAATGGTCGGTTACACGGAGCAAGAGCTTCAACATATGTCCTATATGGACATCACATACGAGGAAGACCGGCCGGCCAATCGGGGCCTTGCCTCGGATTTGTGGGAAGGACAACTAAACCCGTTCAGGTACGAGAAACGTTACCGCCGCAAAGACGGCAAACTGATCTGGGTGAGGACCACAGCTTCCATTGTGCCGGGTACTGAATCTGCGCCTCGGTTTGCCATGGCAGTCGTGGAAGACACAACGGAACGCAAGCTGGCTGAGGAAAGGCTGCGAGAATACGAAAAAGCCGTGGAGGGTTTAGAGGAAATGATTGTGGTGGTGGACCGCGAATACCGTTACCTGGTCGCTAATCGGGCTTGGCTGAACAATCGCGGATTGGAGCGGGAACAAGTGGTAGGGCGGCGCATGCCGGAATTATTAGACCGGGATGTCTTCGAGAATGTCACCAAGAAAAAGCTGGATGAATGTTTTCAAGGTAAGGTAGTCAAATACGAGCTGCGATACAAATATCCTAAAGTTGGGGAAAGGGACTTGCTTATATCGTACTTTCCCATCGAAGGCCCGGGTGGTGTAGATCGGGCAGCTTGCGTTTTGCAAGACATCACCGAGCGCAAATGGACCGAAGCGCAGCTAAATCGTTCGCTCACTCAGTTGCGGGCGTTAGCTGCAAGGCTGCAGGGCGTCCGCGAGGATGAAAGGACGAAGGTAGCGCGTGAGATTCATGATGAGTTGGGGCAGTCCTTAACCGCGATCAAGATGGACGTAAGCTCCTTGCTCTTTGAGTGGCCCGCGGAGCAGAAGCCGTCCAAGCGCATAGAGTCGATTACCAGATTGGTGGACCAAACCATTCAGTCGGTGCGCAGAATCTCGACCGAGCTAAGGCCGGGAATCCTGGATACCCTGGGTCTTGTAGCGGCGGTGGAATGGGCCGCCGAGGAATTTGAAACCCGCACCGGGGTCAGATGCCGTCTGGACCTGCCGAAAGATTCTCTCGAAATCAGCCAGGACCGCGCGACCGCCATTTTCCGCATTTTTCAGGAAACGCTGACCAATATTGCCCGGCACGCGGATGCGACCGAGGTGAATATACGATTGGCCCGAGAAGACAGCAGCCTGATCCTGGAGGTTCACGATAATGGCGTAGGTGTGACCGAAGAGCAGCTTTCAGCCAGCCAGTCGCTTGGCATCCTCGGAATGCGGGAACGCGCGTTGCTTCTGGGAGGGGAGTTTCTAGTGAGCGGAGCGCCGAACCAGGGCACCCGCGTCAGATTACGCATTCCTTTGCCTTTTCGCCATATCAAACAAGATGCGGAGCAGGCTGGATGATTAAGGTTCTACTGGCCGACGATCATGCCATCGTGCGCGAGGGGTTGAAGGAAATCCTGCTACGCCACATGGAAAGCGTGGAGTGCGGCGAAGCCGAGAATGCCGAACAAGTTCTCACCCAAGTCCGGGAGCATCCTTGGGATCTGCTGATTTTAGACATCACGATGCCGGGGCGGAGTGGGCTGGACATTCTTGCTGACCTCAAGCAATTGCGGCCGGAACTCCCGGTGCTGGTCCTGAGTATGCTCCCGGAAGACCAGTTTGGCAAACGGGTGCTAAAAGCGGGAGCCTTTGGTTACCTGAAGAAGGAATCCGCACCCGAGGAATTGATTCAAGCCATACGCAAGGTGCCATCCGGTGGCCGCTATGTCAGCCCGGCGCTGGCCGAGAAAATCGTGCTGGACCTGAATGATGGCGCGAACCAGCCGCTGCACGAAGGGCTCTCCGCCCGCGAGTTTGAGATTCTGGTGATGCTTGGCTCCGGGAAAACGGTGAGCCAGATCGCCGAGGAACTCCATTTAAGCGTAACCACGATTAGCACGTATCGCGCGCGCATCCTGGAAAAAATGAATATGTCAACCACTGCCGAACTTATGCGTTACGCATTCCGCAATCACTTGGTAGACTGAGGCGGCTAGTGGGCTTTCGGCGAAAGAACTTTAGCATCG
>PMOK01000159.1:6222-39138 GCA_003162425.1 Bryobacterales bacterium
GGCGACGCACGGCAGTAGTAAAGATTCAGCAACGACAGCCTACTAGCCGGTCTCTGTAGTCTGAACCATGACAAGCGTCCGGAAATTGCCTACACAAACATCCCGTTTCCATCGATAGTGTCATCCGCCCCGCGGACCAGATGATGGGTGTTGGCGTATTCATCAGCATCGACGGGCCGGGCAAAAGCGGCTCAAGGCGGCATGAAGAGACTACTCATCGTGGACGGCCATGTAGTCATCCGGGAGGGCCTGAAAGACATTCTTCATGCCCAATCGGAAATTGTTTTTGGCGAAGCGAGCACCGCCGACGCGGCTCTACGGTTGGTGGAAGAGCAGAACTGGGATGCTGTAATACTCGATCTCGCTCAAGGGGACCGAAGCTCCTTAGACGCCCTGAAAGAATTCAAGCAAATCCGGCGCCGGCTTCCAGTGCTTGTCCTCGGCACGCAGCCCGGCCATGATTACGCGCGCCGCTTGTTCAAAGCGGGGGCGTCCGGCTATATCACCAAAGACAGCCCGCGGGAAGAGCTGGTTAAGGCCGTATGCAAGGTCATGGAAGGAGGAACCTACGTCAGCTCCGCCCTGGCGGAAAACTTGGTCGACTACCTGGAAACCGGCTCGGAAAAACCTCGTCATGAGGAGCTTTCCGACCGCGAGTATGAGGTCCTCACACTCATCGCGTCCGGGAAAACGATCCATGAGATGGCTGATCTGCTCTCGCTAAGCGACAAAACGATTAGGGCCTACCGCGCACGGATACTGAACACAATGGGAATGAAAACTACCGCCGAACTCATTCACTATGCCGTGCGAAACAACTTGGTGGATTTGGGTTAGTCCCGTGGGCCTGTCCAGGTGTCGACTTCGCGGGCTAACCTCTACTCAGTGGCCAAGGACCGGCACTTGAGTGGCGACAGGTTGACACTTCGTGAACCACAAGCGATCAAATTGGGCATTAAATCAACAATCTAGATACTGAAGAGCGGTGGCATCGAAGTTGCCCTAGGCTTGGTCATGGAAGCGCAAAACGTGGCTAAAACGTGGACCTCCGAAGCGACGGACCAGGAATTGGTCGAGCAAAGCAAACAAGGCGATGAGGAAGCGATGGCCAAGTTGATCCAGCGCCATTATGGAGCATCTCTCCGCATCGCGCGATCGATCCTCCGCAATGAGTCGGATTCCGAGGATGCCGTGCAAACGGCTTACAGCCGTGCCTTCCAGTATCTGCACACGTTTCGCGAAGAAGCGCGTTTCAGCACCTGGATCACCACTATCGTCGTCAATCAGAGTCGCATGCATCTCCGCCGCCAACGGCGTGCCACTCTGCTCAGCCTGGAAGAACCGATCCATGAGCAGATCCCGCAGTACCTTACATCCCGCGAACCGACGCCGGAAGAAAGCACGGCCCGGCGTGAGATTTCCACCGCCATCTCACGCGCGCTCGCCAGGCTTCCGCACGGTCTACGGACGCCGTATACACTGCATGCGGTCTCCGGGCTGCCGGTTGCCGAAGTGGCTGACAAATTGGGACTCAGCGTCTCTGCCACCAAGTCACGAATCTTCCGTGCACGTTGTACGCTAGAATCCCGTCTGTATGTCAGTTACGGGCCAGCGCAGTGTTCCGCATAAATTAAGGAACCTGCTATCACGCTCCAAACTCCGCAGCGTGGCCGGTGGCCCACTCGAGAAAGGTCCGTGCTGGTGTTCCTGTAATCTCTCGAACCGTGGATGTAACGAGCGCAGGTTGGCCGATCGCGGCGGCCCACGCGTCGAGTAGCATATTCACGACAAAAGCAGGCATGAAAGCAAGCAACTCGCGCCGCGCCTCATCTGGCGAGATCTCTTCCATGCGCAGTGACCGGCCGATCACTCTACCAATTGTGTGCACCTGCTCGAACTGGCTCATGGATTCAGGCCCGGTTAAAACATATTCCGCTCCGGCATGTCCATCCTCGCATAGGGCGCGGACCGCGACCGCGGCAATGTCCCGCTCGTGGATCGGAGCTGTAGGAGCGGCGACATGGGGCCAGCGCACGACATCTTTGCCGGCGCGGATCTGCGGGGCCCACCAGGTCAGAGCATTCGCTGCGAACATCCCGGGCCGCAGGAATGTCCACTCGAGCCCGGAGGTCTCGATCAGCCGTTCAACTTGCGCGCCCAGCGCGCGGACCGCATTAGGCTGCTGGAAGAAAGGATGTGCCGTTTTGAGCGGCGCTGACAGAAATACGATGCGCCGTGCGTGCTTCGCGATCCGCTCCAAGGCGGGAGCAACAGCGGCCGGCGGGGCGGTCCACACCAGGAACACCGCATCAATGCCGTCCAGGCATCCATCCAGGGTCTCGGGAAGAGTGAGATCTCCGCGTACTACATCAACGTGGGACGGCAAACCAGCCGTCTGCGGGTTGCGGGCGAGCGCGCGGACCTGCACATCCGTGGCCGGCAATTGAGACAGAACCTGGCGGCCGACCCTGCCGGTAGCCCCAATAATGAGGATACGAATGATCGAAGACATTTTAACGGACAAGATCCAATTGAAATCAAGGGGGCGATCGGTGCTATGTTGGCAGATGCTCCACCTCACGGCATGGACATGAGACTGGCGTCCATTTTTCTTGACAGCAGCGCTTACACCTCACGTCGCTGTATCCGCCATGCCGCTCGATCTTATCGCGGTACTTGAAGGTTGACGCCAACTTGCTTCGGCGCTCGGCAAAAGTGATCCAGTGGCGCTGGGCTGAAATGACCCACCCCGAGAAACGGGACTGGGATCGGGAACGCGATGGGGAAGGCCATCATCCACGCCGCAGGCGTGCGGGCATTCCTGGAGTTGGCTGGCCTGAAATGTCCCACAAAAGTTAGGTTTTGGGACAATAGGAAGTAAGCTGTGGCCCAAAGCCTCCGATTCGACCGCGGCCGTTACAACGAGCGACATGTTCTGCGATATACCACACGCGATGTTGGCTCGGATGCGCGATCTAGAGCGGATTGACTCTTATGACCGTACCGATGGGACACCTCGAATGAAACGACTTCGCCAGATACCACAGGAGGTGGGCAAATTCATCGCGATTGTGGCAGCGGCGGCGCCTGTTGGCCGCTGTATTGAGATTGGAACAAGTGCAGGATACTCCACGCTCTGGCTTGCGCTGGCTTGCCGAGCTACCGGCAGGACAATCACGACATACGAAATATTGGATGAGAAGGCTGAACTTGCAAGGCACACCTTCGACGCAGCCGGTGTAAGTGATGTTGTCGAGTTCGTTCACGGGGATGCCCTGGATCACTTGTCGGGCTGCAAAGGCGTCGCCTTCTGCTTTCTCGATGCCGAGAAGGAAATCTATGCCCGTTGTTATGAGGCAGTGGTACCGGTTATGGTGCCGGGCGGCTTTCTTGTCGCAGACAACGCGATCAATCATGAAGCGACATTGCGGCCCATGCTCGATCGAGCGTTGAAAGACGAGCGAGTTGACGCTCTTGTCATTCCTATTGGCAAAGGAGAGTTGGTTTGCAGGAAAAAGTAAAACGTGAAAGTGATCGCTTGGGCCAACACTGGAGCGGCGAAAGGTCGGCATCGCGTGGATTGGCGTGCCTACAGGGCACGCGGTCCGCGGCTCTTAATTCGTCTCATCGGTAGGCACTTCGCTTCGCCGGCTGCGCGCGTTCTCAACTCAGAATTCCAGCTTGGCCTGCACGGCGATCATGCGCGGCGAATTGTCGCCGCTTAAGCCAACCCCCAGCAGCCCAGTCGGAGGCGACGTGGCCGCTGTAATAGCCCCGAAGCCCGTCTGCGTCGCGGGCTGGCCGGGAACGCCCCCCACCACCGGCGGCAAGCGAAGTTGGGACGGTTCAGCACGTTGAAGAATTGCCCGTCCACGCGCAGCGTCAGCCTCCCTCGCATGCGGAAGCGCCTGGTTACATAAAGATCGCTCCAAACAAAATCCGTGCGCTTTTCAGAGGTCAGTTGCAATCCGTTGTAGTGACTGTCGGCGCCGGTCGAAAGCTGATTGACGGCGGCAAACCGCGGGTCGGATGGCTGGCCATACGGGAACGGAGCACGCTAGCATGCGAGTTCGCGGACATGACGTGCGCGCCGAAGGATCGATAGATTGTTAGGCTGTAGATACCGTAACTCGTAGGATGCGGCGCAACCAACACTATCATGACCGGGTCAATCGGGTGCTTGATTACATCGGGGAACATCTCGACAGCGAACTTTCGTTGGCACGATTATCCGGCATCGGCTGTTTCTCCCCGTTCCACTTCCACCGCATTTTTCAGGGAGTCACGGGCGAGACGCTGAACAGCCATGTGCGCCGTGTGCGACTCGAGAGAGCCGCCGCGTTAATGAAGGCATCGCCTCGAAAGCGCATCACCGATGTCGCTCTTGAGACAGGCTTCGCGGGAACCGCTGAATTTTCCCGCGCGTTCAAGAATCACTTCAACCGAACCGCCAGCTCATGGGACCGGCGAAGCCCACTCGAAAACAGCAAGATTTGCAAAGCGCCGGAAATGCTCCCGTTCCATACTTTAGAGGAACTCGAGCGTTGGAAGGCCGCTCGGAAGATTGTGCGGGTTCGCCTCCACCGGTTCAGCGCTTTTCGCTATGTCTACACCCGGATCTACGCGCCCTACGGCAATTCGCGGTTGGTGGAGAGCTACGTTGCGCTCACCGCGTGGCTCGCGGAAAGGCATACCGACATCCGGGATGTCGTCGTCATTGGCATGTCGCTGGATGATCCGTCCATTACGCCCTCGAAAAATTGCCGCTATGATCTCGGCATCGCTTTTCCGAAGCAGCCGGGAGGCATTCTGGGTGAGATTGTCCGTTCGCGGGGACGGGCGGCAGCGCCTCTTGTGCCGGTACCGGCCCAGTCGGAATGCGATGAGGCGGGTTTTAGCGTCCGGGATTTCGAGTCCCAACAAACCGTCGCCTTTCACTCGGTCGGCGATCTCGCGCATGTCGGCCGTGCCTGGCAGTATCTGTACCGGATCTGGCTTCCTTCCGGCGATTTCGAGCCGGCGGATCTGCCAGCCATGGAAATGTTCGTACGATTACCGGAGGAAATAGGATGGGAAACATTCGATCTCGAAGCTTGTATACCCGTCGTGCGGCTCTGACGCTCGCTACGGCTGCGATGACGGCCTGGAGTCAATCGCGAAAAACTACAGAAGGACACATGGAGCTTGGTGCGTTTTCAATCAGCCTGACCGTCAAGGACATTGAAGCTTCGAAGCTTTTTTACGAGAAGTTCGGTTTCAAGGCCTTCTTCGGCGATGCCTCCAAAAACTTTGTGATCATGAAAAACGGCGATCACGCCATCGGCCTCTTCCAAGGCATGTTCGACAAAAACATATTAACCTTCAACCCGGGCTGGGATAATAACGCCCAAAAGCTAGCAACTTTCACGGACGTGCGCGAGCTACAGCGCCAGTTGAAGGCGCAAGGCGTGAAGTTGGTGAAGGAGGCGGACGAGAGCACGGCCGGCCCCGCGAGTTTTCTCGCGGTGGACCCCGACGGAAACCCCATTCTCGTCGATCAGCACGTCTGAGCTGGATGCCCCGGCCCTGCGATTCGCCGGGCCGGAAGTTGGGAGCCGCAGCAATGTTTTCGGCTCCGGACTGCGGCGTATGCTTTTGCAACCAAAGTACTACGCTCGCTAGACCTCCAGATGTATCGGCCCTGTGCGAATTCCTTATTATTTCTAAGTGCTTAGACCGATGTAACATCGCGTCTTCAGGTGATAACTTACTCATAGCGGTGGAGGAAATTCGCCGCCAGGGAGAACAATAAATGACACGGATCACCAATCTGGTTTGGAAGCTGAGAATTTGGAAGGATACCCGAGGCCAGGACCTCATTGAATACGCTTTAATGGCGGGTTTCGTCGCGGTTGCCGCGGGCGCAATCATGCCGGGTGTTGCCACCAGCATCAGCACCATCTTCAGCAAGATCGCTAGCACGATGACCGCTGCTGCAGCCACTAGCTAAACTTTTTGGTGGGTAGGCCAGCAGATCACCCTCTTCCTGGCCTATCCGCCTATCCGTTTTCACGTCCGGGAATTTCATCTTACGCATGGGAAAATGACAGTATTCTGAACATCTGGAATATTTCCTCTGGCACAGCCATTCGCATCGTCAAGACGTTCCGCGACTACCACGGCGGCGAGTTCACAGCAGGTACGATCCTGCATTTCGATCATCGAGATTATCTGCCCTATCACAGCGGGCACACGGTGTTCTTTAAAGAAAGATTCATGTATTTGTGCGATCTGGATGATACCAGCAATCGCGCTTCTGCCATAAGGCGGATCCGTCCTTCAAGTTCCAGAGCGCGAGTATTGCTCCCGACGTGAACACGACGCGGCCATCGCCGGAGACCCTACCTTAAGCATTAACGAGTACCAGCAACAGGCCGACGTGGGCGTCCGCCCCACTTTGCATTTGGTCCATCCGAGATCAAGTGTTTTCGAAAATGTCGTCCAATCTGGGTGGGCTACCGGGAAACGCGTTACGCCGGCGCCTTCTCACTGACGGCATCGAGATCCCGCGCTGACGAGCCCGTGGACAATTCCGCAATCAGGGCGCGGAGTTTTCCCGGTTCCAGTGGCTTCGTCAGGTATCCGTCCATACCGGCATCCAGACAAATATCGCGAAACTCCGCTGTCGCGTGCGCCGTTAGGCCATAAATAAGGGGTTGCCGGTCCGCCGGGAGGCGCCTCCGGATTTCCCGCGTTGCGGACAGCCCGTCTTGCTCAGGCATTTGCACGTCCATGAAAACAAGGTCATACGGATGTTCCAATACCGCCGCGACGGCTTCGGAACCGTCCGCCGCCAAATCCGCATCGATCCCCAGCCTCTTCAGAAGCTTTACTACGACTTTCTGATTCACTACATTGTCCTCTGCGACCAGCACTCTCAAATGGGCCGCCGATAACGTTGGCGGCGGAGCAACAGGCGATGCCATAGGTTGCTGCGCGTGGCCCAAGCGGACCGTGAATCGGAAGCGCGAACCCACGCCGGGCCTGGACTCTACATCGATCGTCCCTCCCATCAACTCCACCAGCCCCTTAGAGATCGCCAGACCCAGGCCAGTTCCTCCGTAACGGCGGCTGATGGAGGCATCCGCCTGATTGAACGAAGAAAACAGGCGAGGCAGTTGTTCCGCGGCAATCCCGATACCGGTGTCACGAACCTCGATCGCGATGCAATCGGAAGTCTCGTCCCTACGTTCAAGGCGGGCAGTGAGCACGATTTCGCCGGAACTTGTAAATTTCACGGCGTTTGAGATCAGGTTCAGGACTACTTGCCGCAATCGGGTTCCATCTCCTGCCCCCCAGGCGGGCAATTCCGGCGCGAGGCTGCAACCGAGGCGCAAATTTTTTCCCCCCGCCGCGGCTCGAAACAGCCCGACGCTTTCTTCCAGGGCACGGCGGAGGTCGAACGGCGCTACCTCCAGCTCCAGTTTTCCAGCCTCCCCTTTGGAAAAATCCAACACATCGCTGATCACTCGAAGCAACGTATCGCCCGAAGAGCGGATCATTCTGATGATCTCCAGCGCCTCGGCGGGAACCGGCATTGCTTCCAGCTCCATGCTCAACCCGATGACACCGTTCAAGGGCGTTCGGATCTCGTGGCTCATGTTTGCCAGAAAACGGCCCTTGGCTTCGATCACCGCATCAGCGGACCTTTTCTCTGCCAACATCTTGGTTCGTTCCGCCGCCAGTTCGGCTGTCCGCTGTTCGAGCAGCAGCCGGTGCCTTCGCCGCACCACTTCCCCTACTGCGCCAGCGGAAACGAGGAGAGCGCCCAACCGCACCCACCAGGTTTCCCACCACTTCGGCTCGACTTGGAACTCCGCCACTGCCACCTTCGCCGAGACCGGCCCATCCCGAACCCTGGACCGGATTTCCAACCGATGCCGGCCCGGAGAAAGCCCGGCAAAGGAGATGGTTCGCTCTGTGGAGTCGGTCCAGTGTTCTCCGTCCAGCCGGTAGGCAAAGCTCACCAGTTGTTCGCTCTTGTAACTGAGCGAGGAGAATTCTGCCCGAAGCACTCGCGACTTCTGGCCGACCACCAGCCTGGTTATGAGCGGATCGGCAGCCGCCGGTTCCAGGGAGTCGCCTCTCGGGGGACGGTAATGCGCGAGTCCGCCGCTGGTGCCGATCCAAACACTGCCGTCCGGATCGGCCCAGAAAGCTTCTCCGTCTGTGTCGTTCGAGATCAGCCCATCTTCGGTACTCAGACGTTTCCACGTGCCGCCGTCGAGAAACGATACTCCGTTTGCTCCGCCCCGCCAAAGTCGCCCGGAAGCGTCGAACCCGTGAAATGCCGTGACCTCGACTGACGACGCATCGGCTGCGAAGACTGGCGTCGATCGAGAAATGCGGCCGCCCGATAATTCCACTCTCTCGATTCCAGCATCCAGCCGGTGGTGTAGCCACAGAGCGCCGTCCGGGCCGATGGTGGGAATGTACGCGTGGTCGCTCAGAAGCCCCTCGGCTTTCCGGTACTGACGCCAGCGTCTGTCGGACAAACTCCACAACCCGTCAGGATTGGTGATCCACATGGTTCCCTCTCTGTCTTCCGAGAAGGCCCACGCCCCGTGTTCGAACGATGGGGGTTGATCGATGCGATAGAACCGATTCGACTCAGACGGCCGGTCGTTGAGAAATACGCCGCAGGCTGTCCCGATCCAGAGCCTGTCCAGGTGGTCAACGAAGAGGCGGTGCGATATCCCGCAGGTGAGACCTTCCGGCCGGGCGAAAAGGCGAATTTTGCCCGTTACAGGATCGATGCGCGCCAAGCTTCCCGGCTTCACCACCGCCCAAATTGAGCCATCGGAGGTCTCACCCAGGCTTCGAACATTGTCGCCTCCCAAGCCGTCTTTCCTGGTCCAGGTCCGAAGCGGTTCCTGCCCTTTCAACCGTGCCAAGCCCAAGGAGGTCCCCACCCATAGCGCGCCCTTCCTATCGCGCCGGATGCTCCAGATCAGATCGGACGGCAGGCCCTGGGCCTTGGTCCAGGCCTCCCACTCGCCGTAACCCAACCAGCGAGCTACGCCTGCGCCGATCAGCGCAATCCACAGCGATCCTTCACGATCTTCGATGACCGCACTGGTCATCGCGGAGGCGAGACCTCGCTGATCGTCTATGACTCTCCAGTTGTCATCTCTGAGGGCTAAACCTTTATCGGTCGGGACCATGACCAATCCGTCGCGGCTTACCGTCAAGGCGCCCCAGAAGGCGCTGGATGCGATATCCGGTTTCTCCTCCACCGGTCGCGCTGCTCCGGGCGGCTTCCGGTACAGCTTGCTCGGGCTGCGGATCCACACGGAACCATCCGGCCCGAAGCCAATCGCGTCCCAGTTGTCCTCAGGCAATCCTTCCGCGGGACCGAACGTCGACACGCGTCCCCGTTCTTCCACGCATAGCCTCCTCCCACAGCCAAACCAGAGCTCGGAACCGTTCCGGGCAATTCCGCGTATAGACGCACCGGCAAATTCAGGCCCCAACGCGTAGGGATGCGCGCTGTAGGAACCGGCGCCGTTCCCAGTTGCTTCGTACATACCGGAAGGCGTCGCCACCAGAACGTTTCCATGCTCATTGTTCGCCATGCGTTGCGCGCCGCTCAACATGCCGCTCACCCCGGCTATGGGATGGAAGCGCTGCCCGTCGAATCGGAAAATCTGCGCACAGGTATTGACCCAGAGCGCGCCATCGGAGGCCACGTGTAAAGCATGAACTTCTGTAACACACGGCAAACCTTCGGCTGCGGCCATCAAACCGAAGCGGGTGCCGTCATAGCGGTACAGCCCGCCTTCCGAACCGGCCCAGATATAACCTGCTCCGTCTTGCGCGAGCGATAGAATGGCTTGGTTTTGAAGCCCATCGGCGGCTCCGTAGTGGCGGAAACTATATTGCTGGGCGAACCCCGAGCCAATCAACGACAGAAATAGCGCGGCGAACGCACGGAGCCTGCATGGGCGGCACATTTGTGGCTCTCAAGCACCATATCGACCGGAATAGGAAGAATCGCCGGAAAAGATCCGGTGCTAAGAAATCAGTTCCCTGAATGGTTTGCGGTATATAATCAGATTGATTCGGAACGTTGTTGTCCTGAGAGGTCAAAATGTTCACCCAGCTCTTGAGCTTGGGCTCTACGCGAGCACCCTCCGTTCTCCTGTTCTTCACGCTGTCCCTACTCGGAAGCCGGTGTCTGTTCCCGCAGGATCAACCGCCTCCACCCCAGCTTCCGCCGCCGAACCAAACGCTGACGCCCGACCAATTGAATGATTTGGTGGCTCCCATCGCGCTATACCCCGACCCGCTGCTCAGCCAAATCATGGTGGCCAGCACCTATCCACTGGAAATCGTGCAGGCTTATCAGTGGCTCCAGCATAATCCCGGCCTCAGCGGCCCGGCTCTTACGCAGGCCGCGCAACAGCAGGATTGGGATCCGAGCATTCAAGCCCTGGTGGTGTTCCCCGACGTTCTGAAGCGATTGAATGACGACGTCACCTGGACCACTAATCTGGGCAACGCGTTTCTTGCGCAGCAGCAGGACGTGATGGACGCCGTACAACGCATGCGGCAAAAAGCGCAACAGGCAGGCAAACTGGCATCCACGCCGCAGTTAAATGTAAACACTACGACGGACAACGGCCAGCCCGAGATTGAAATCGAGCCTGCCGATCCGGCGGTGATGTATGTCCCGGTCTACGATCCTGCGTGGATCTGGGGACCTCCGCTCTGGTATCCCTATCCGCGTTGGTTCTGGCCGGGCCCAGGCATCATCGTGGGCGGAGTGGGGTTCGGTTACGGCATCGGCATTAATGTGGGGTTGTATTTTGGCTTCGGCTGGCACGGATGGGGCGGATGGGGCTGGCATCCAGGCTGGGGCAACCACACCGTGATCGTCAACAACACATTCATTCATCAGTACAATTTCAACGCGAGCCATATCGCAAACGTGCACGGCAACGCCGTATGGCAACACGATCCAGCGCACCGCGCGGGAGTGCCCTACGCGCGTCCTGAGTTGAACCAGCAGTACCGTGGCAATGTGCGGCAGGCTGTGGCGCCACGCTCCATTCCTGAAGCGTCGCGCAATGCACCTTCCGCGCAGCCGGAACGCTTCGGCAACCGCGAGATTCCCCGCAGCGCTCCGGCCCAACAGAATAATCGTGGAATGTTCGGCGGCATGGAACACGGCTCAGCGGCGGGAACGAACGCTGAACACGGCTATTCGAGCTTGGGCCCAGCCAGAAGCTCTCCCGCACCCAGGGCAGCTCCCGCGCCCCGAGCAGCGCCGAGCGGCGGTGGGAGACGTAGATAGGAGGCCATCATGTCAACTACAAAGTCTTTGATATTGCTAGCCACGCTTGCGGCACTCACGCTCCCGAACGCCTCTGCGCAGGAAAGCCAGGAGACGTTCGCCACGCCGCAAGAAGCCGTGCAGGCTCTTGTCAATGCGGCCGAGCAGAACGACACCGCCGGCCTGCTCAAACTGTTCGGACCGCGTGGTAAAGACATTGTGCAATCCGGCGATGCAGCCGATGACAAAGCCGCGCGCGCGGAATTCGCCGCCCGCGCCCATGCCAAGTTGCAAGTGGAACCGGACCACGACAATCCCAACCGCGTAACGGTGGTCGTTGGTGACCAGAACTGGCCCTTGCCCGTGCCATTGATTCGCAAGAATGGACGGTGGTATTTTGACGCCGCCGTTGGCCGCGTGGAAATTCTGGCGCGGCGAGTCGGCCGCAACGAACTGGCCGCCATCGACGTCTGCCGCGGCTACGTGGAAGCGCAAATGGAATACGCGTCGCGCGATCGCGATGCGCATGGCATGTTGAAATACGCCGAGCACATAATCAGTGTTCCTGGCAAACAGGACGGGCTCTATTATGAAGGCGAATCGGCGTCGCTGGTCCCCAAGTCCTTCGCCGATGCAGCTGCCGTCCTGTTACAAGGGCAGGGCAAGAAGCCCGTCCCTTATCACGGCTATTTTTTTCACATCCTGAAAGCGCAAGGCCCGGATGCGCAAGGTGGCGTCATGGATTACGTGGTGAAGGGTGAAATGATCGGCGGCTTCGCGATGGTTGCATGGCCTGCCGAGTACGGCGTTTCGGGTGTCCAGACTTTGATCGTGAACCATAGTGGTATCGTCTACGAAAAAGACCTCGGCCCACAAACGGCCACTCTGGCCCGGCAGATCACTCGCTTCAATCCGGATAAGACCTGGAAGCCGGTGGAAGGCGAGTAGACCCGGCGCTAGACTACTCTGCATACTGCGTTCACGATCTCCCTCCGCGGCGGAAGGTGGTCGCGCGTAATCCGGACTCGCGGACGTACTGTGTATATGGTGTAGCCAAGGTCTTCGAGAAATACCACTACATCCGGAACCGAGCAACCATCGCGTTCGAGCGTACCGGGATTCAACTCAATCAGGATGACAGGCCGAAAACGTCTGATGCTCTCAATACCGCCGCGCAGTGCGCGTAGCTCCGCCCCTTCAATGTCCATCTTGATCAGGTCGAGCCGGTCGATGTTGTGTTGCTCGAAGAAAAGATCCAAAGTTGTGAGCTGAATGCCGGCCGGAGCCCCCGGGGCCGTGTTGACAGCTTGGTCGAGGTAAGCCGCACCGGAGTGAGCTGGCTGCTCCACCACAAAGGCGCGGCCGGGAACATCGGAAAGACCCGTCTCGCACGGATACACGCCGCGAGTTGAGTTGAGCTCCAGATTCTTGCGGAAGCGGCGCATAGTGGGCGGATTCGGCTCAAATGCATAAATGCAACAATCGCCCTCGAGTGCCGTCGCAATCGTGATCGCGTAGTAGCCGAAGTTCGCGCCAAGGTCGAACATGACGCCACCCCTCGACATTGCGCGCACCGCTTCACGGATCTCAGCAGCGTCCTTGGCGCTGCTCCAAAAAAGATCCTGTTGGACATAGTCGCCCGGGTCGATCGACCACCAAAGGCCACCCCGCCGCTCGACGTATTCGCCCTCCAGCGAAACCTGGAAGATGCGGCGCAACCTCTGCGAGAGTCGCTGCTTGCCGCGGTGGTATGGAACATTCCGCGCGTACCATAGCAGTAAGGCCTGGGCAGCGGCACGCATGGTCGCCCAACAGAATACCACCTCATTGACGTTGCTCGATCCTACCGGCTGCAGCGGAACGTATCGCGAACCGCGTCGATTTGCTTCCACATTTCTCCGTCGCGCGGCTCCAGCGACATACCGAAGAAGAAGGTCGTGTGGTCGCGTGTTCCGCAACCTGAGATCAACACCTCGGAATTCAGCGTGATGGTTTTGCCATGCGTATCCCAAATAGTTACGGTTCCGCTGAACGCATGGGCCGACGCGCCTCCGAAGGTTGGAGATGCCGCTGAATCTTCCTTGTACGTCGCAGATACTTTGGTAAGATCCGGCGTGAATCCATTGTTTTGGCCCCGCTCTTCGGCTAATCCCTGAAAATACGTCAGCAGGAAGGAGTGCAATTGTTCCGCAGTCAGCATGTGCGTGCCTTCCAGCGACATAAAGAAAAGATAGGAGTGATACTCGGGAGAGTCAGTCTCGGGGAAGTTCGGCGAAAAAAAGAGGTCCACAAAGCCGTGATAGGGGAGTTTCGGCGCCCATGACAAGGGATAGTGATAGCGTGGAACGGCCGCCCAACTCCCCGGTACCGTATACACGAATGGATCGGACGCCGGATTCAAATGCGGTGGATAAGGCGCTCGGACCAGCGCATACTCCGATTGGCTTCCGTCGGGTTTCACAACGGTTAGCCGGAGCGTGGCGCCAATCGGTCCGTGAATTTCCTTGATGGGCTCATTAGTTTCGCGTCCTGGCGCCGGCACTCCGTTTACGGCGATCACGAAGTCGCCAGAATGGATACCGGCTTTGGCTGCTGCAGATTCTTCCATAACCTGCAGCAGGCACTATGAACGGAACAGCCACGATCCCCATCGCTCGGACGAACGCATTCGATTCCAGCGGTACTGAAATTATCCCAATCGCTTTTCTCTCTGGATCTCCTTTCCCCGGGAGCGTCATTCCAGAGTCCCGAATCGACCCGGTGGCCCTCACAGCTCTGGCCGCCATGCCATCCCCGAACGTGCCGACAGCAGGAACATCAACCGGCGCTTTTCAGACGACGACATCCGTGCAACCAGGCGCCACAGTCGAAATCGATGGGCAGAATAATTCGGGCTTTGCCAGTTTCGCCGGCTGGCTGGCGATCCCCTACGCGCCGTATCTGAACGAACGCACCACCACGCTGGAGTTGTTTATTGATGGGAACCTGGTGGCAACACTGGAGGTCCCCTACAACACCATGCGATGGATTTATCTCACTGTTGCGGATGGTAATTCGGAAACGGCGGCCGCTCGTACTTCTTCGGCGGGTTCTGGCGCAACTCGTCCATCAGAATCGCGACGGCCTTTTCAAGCTGCGGATCGTGACCCTGACGCATCGCCTGTGGATCCTGCTCCACCTCGATATCGGGCGCAACCCCGAAATTTTCAACTTCCCATGATCCGCCCGGATTGTAAAAACCTACCGACGGCGCCGCCACGAAGCCGCCGTCCATCAGCGACGGATAGCCGCCCAGTCCGCCCACCAGTCCACCCCAGGTTCGTTTGCCGATGAGCGGCCCAATCTTCGCTTTTCGAAAATAAAATGGCATCGCATCGCCGCCGGAACCTGCGTATTCGTCAATGATCATCGCCTTCGGGCCGAAGATCGCGGCCAGTGGCGACGCGACATCCTGTCCCTGTCGCATCACACGGAATGCCATCAACTGCCGGTTCAGATAGTCGATGATGTAGTCCGCCTGGAAACCGCCGCCATTGAAGCGTTCGTCAATCACCGCGCCCTGCTTCCCAACTTGCGCAAAATAATAACGGTTGAAATTGACGTATCCGCCTTGCGCTGTATCCGGCAGGTACACATAGGCCAGTTGACCGCCGCTCAATTCCGAGACCCTCCGCCGGTTGCCTTCCACCCATGCCAAATGACGAAGCGCAGATTCGCTCGGGATCGGCTGCACCGTAACCTCGCGCGAATTCGCGCCACCAGGATCGGAGCCCACACGCAGGACCACCTGCTTGTTCGCAGTGCCTTCCAGGCGCCCATACAGGTTGTCGGAAGCCCGCAGCTCTACGCCGCTGACTGCCAGAATATATTCATCCGCGACCATATTGACGCCAGGCTGCGTCAAAGGCGCACGCAATCCGGGATTCCAACTTTCGCCCGTATAGACGCGAGCCACGCGCCACCGTCCATTCTCCAGTTTGAAATCCGCGCCCAACAGCCCGCCAGGGACGCGTTTGGGCTCAATAGCGTGCGCCCCTCCACCGATCGCCAAATGGCTGACAGTAATCTCGCCCAGCATTTCCGCAAACAGATAGTTGAGGTCATCCCGATTGCCCACGCCGGCCAGATACGGTTCGTAGAGTTTCTTGGAGCGCTCCAGATCCAGGCCATGCAACCCGGGATCGTAGAAGAAATCGCGCTCAATGCGCCACGCTTCTTCGTACATCTGCTTCCACTCGGTTCGCGGCTCAACCCAGGCCTGCATGTCGTCCAGTTTGAGCACGCCCTCGCCGGCTTTGAAAGGTTGAGTGGTGGATGCGATGATCCACGTGGCGGGCGGCGGACCTCCCGCTGCACCCGGTGGCGCCGGAGCCGGCATGCGAAGCAGCATCTTCTCACCATTCGCTGACAACGCGAATCCACTTACGTTCTCAACCACCTTGTCCACTTTGCGCGTCTTGAAATCAAACTTGTAGACCACGCGTCCGGCGGAAGGCCCTGGATTCAAAATCGCATTGAACGGATTCTCCACCAGAAAGAGCGTACCCGCCTTACCCGCCTCGATCTGGATGTAGTCGCGCGCCGGAATGGGCAGCGCGATGATGCGTTGCTCGATCATCTCGGGATCGATGCTTACGGCGGGAGGTTTCTCGGTTTTCGAATCACCCTTCTTCGAATCATCCTTCTTGGAATCGTCGGGCTTAGCCGCGTCCTTCTCTTCGTCGCTCTCCGGCGCAAGCGGCGATGGCAAATCCTTGCGGAGGACGAGCGCATAAACAGTCCTGGAGCTGGGGCGTTGAATGCTCGACATATCGCGCCAGCCGACGTTCAACCCAAAGTCGGTGCTCGCGGCGAAGTACAAATGCTTGCCGTCTTTGTCGAATACCGGCAGATAGGCGTCGCTCATGCCGTCCGTAATCTGTATCGATTTTCGGGCTTCGAGCGAATACACGAACACCGCCCGTAGCGTGTTTGCTAGCTGCTTCGTATACGCGATCCAGCGCGAATCGGGCGACCACGATAGGTCGCGCGTACGGCGCGGCCCGTCCATGATGTCCGTATCAATCTTGACCGGGCCGCCCTGATCGACGTCCACGTAGCTGACGTTCAGCGCATTGTCCGTGTATGCGATCTTCTTGCTGTCTGGCGACCAGGTGGGCGTGTAATAAAAGTTGTGTTTGCCGATGTTGATGTGACGCTTTTCGCCGAGGCCGTCCGGGGTTGCGATAGACAACTGATACTCGCCGGTCTCATCGGAAATATATGCGATAAACTTCCCGTCCGGTGACCATGCCGGATCGCGCTCGGCCGCACCGGGTGTGTGCGTCAGGTTGCGGATGTCGCCCTTCTCGGCCGGAGCCGTGAAAATCTCGCCTCGCGCTTCGAAAACGGCTCGGGCGCCCGAGGGCGATATCCCGAACGCCGAAATCTGATTTGTTACCTTTTCCCAGCGTGAACGTACCTCCGGCAAGTCTGCTGCGAGCCCGATTTCAACCTTACGGGTTTTGCGTTTTTGCAGATCAAAGATGTGCAGCGAGCCAAATTGCTCGTAGACGATGGCGCCAGGACCGGCCGATGCCGACTTGAAGTCAAGACCGTCGTTGGGAACCTCCTGCTCCACGCGTTTCGTGGCTGGATCGTAGCTGAATAAACTCACCGGCCCGTTCCGATCCGAAAGGAAATAGATCCGGCCGCCGGCCCACATCGGATTGTAATCGTTGGAATCTTTGCGTGGAATTTTCTCAATGCTCGAATCTGACAAGCGGGCGATCCAGATCGGCGTTGCGCGGCCGCCGCGATATCGCTTCCACGTGTTGAACGCTCGCGCCAACGGCACATACGCTATCTGCGATCCGTCGGAGGAAAACGAACCTTCCTCGGCGTATGGCAGCGGCAGTTCCGCAGGCAGTGTCTCGTTGAGCCCCATCGTGAACAGCCGGCCCGTAAAGTTGTGACTGTTGCGGTTGGATACAAACAGAATGCGCTTGCCGTCGGGCGTCCAGCCCAGCACGCGGTCGGCCGAAGGATGATAAGTCAGCCGCTTCGGGACACCGCCGCTAACCGGGACCACATATACATCGACGTTGCCATCGTACTCGCCGGTGAACGCAATCGTCGACCCGTCGGGTGAAAATACCGGATCGGTTTCAGTTCCGGCGCCATTCGTCAGCCGTACAGCATCGCCTCCAGCGCGAGGCACGCGCCACAGATCACCGGCGAAGCTGAACACAATATAATCCCGGCTAAGCGTCGGCTTGCGGGCAAGAATCGGGGCTGTTGGCTCAGCGCACGTGGCTGTGAGCGACGACAGAAATACAAAAATCGCAAAGGTGCGGAACATTCCTGGATCATACACCGGACGGCCCATTCCGAGCCGCGACCGGCAGGGAGCGCTACCAACACTGGACCGCTTTGCGGTCGATACGCACTTTGCCCGTCGCAGCTCAGTTTCGTGTTCAAGCGCTTAAGATCGCCCGTGTGCTGTCTCTAGATCTGTTCCAGCAAACGCCGGACTTGGTTGACATGGTTGACGTCGTGCCCAGCCATATGGCGCGCTAGATCTTCCACCGTGATGCGGCCGCGTTCGGCGTGGATGCCGTAGCGCCGCCATTCCTCAGGCGTGAGCCTGCATAACATGCGCAGATTAGCCTCTCGCAGCAGACGAAACATCTCAAGCGCGTCACGGGGCGTCCATGAATCATAATCGCCGAGTCTCGCCCATTCGTCCTGGTCAAATCCCAGCAGCGTTGCGCCGTTGTGCTCGATCATCTGGCGATAACGCCAACTGCTGACCAGTTCGTCCTCAGCCAGATGCGCAAGAATCGCACGTATGGACCACTTGCCGGACACGGGCCGGCGGCTCAGAATTTCGTCGCGCACTCCTTCGATTAGGCCAGCCAACGTGTCGGGCGATGCGCGCTGCATTTGGAGGGTATCCTCGTCCTTGACATAGGCATCCAACCGGGCCTTGTACTGGTCTGCAGTTTCAGCCGCTGGTGTATCCGAGGTCCCTTCTTGCACCTCGACATTATCTCGCACCCGCCGGGCTTACCAGGCGATCGAGTAAGTACAGGAGTCGCCGTTGTTACTGCGGCAGGGCTTCGAATCATCGTGAATGACTCTGGGGGTCGCGCCGGCGGGCAGGAAGCGCTTGACCATCGCCTGGATGATCCCGTAATCGAAATCGCAGGGATAAGGGTTGCGGCACTCCATTACTCCCTTCTTTTCGCCGGTTTTCGTAAAACTGTAGTGGCCGATCTCGCCACCTCGGTGATTCATGTGATAGGCCGCGTCGATCGACCCCAGCGCCTTCTCCACGTTATCGATTCCGGGCGGGAACTTAGCGTTGGCCGGAATGCTCTGTCCGATTTGACTCAGGGTCCGGCGGCCGATCGATTTCGAAATCTCCTGAAATGCGTCCAGCCACGCCTGCTGGGGATACCACGCCATTGGCTCGGGCGCCTTTATGCCGTGGCGCGCCAGAATGTCCGAACCTGATTGCGCCGATGCCCCCATTCCCTTCACCACGGACAAGACTGTCTGACCGTTAACTTGTACGCCGTTTGCAAATGCTCGAAACTGTGCCATGTAATTTCGCAAATCCTTTCAGATACCTTATCGGCCGGCGCGTTCGATTCTTGCCACCAAAACCGCGATGAACCGTATAGCATGAGAAGCGTGGAACTTCCTGTGAACCCTCCGATCTCCCCCATGCTCTCTAAGCGCATCGGCGAACTGCCGTCCGGCGGAGGTTGGATCTTCGAACCGAAGTGGGATGGGTTTCGTGCATTGGTCTTTCGCGACGGGGATGAGGTTCTGATCCAAAGCCGAGATGAAAAACCGTTGAACCGCTATTTTCCGGAGTTGCTCCCCGTGCTGCGGGCGCAGTTGCCTGCTCGCTGCGTATTAGACGGCGAAATCGTGCTGGCAAAGGATGGCGGGCTCGATTTCGAGGCGCTACAACTTCGGCTCCATCCCGCTGCGTCCCGCGTAAAGATGCTGTCCCAGGAAATCCCGGCATCCATGGTGTTCTTCGACCTGCTATGTGAGGGCGACCGCGATTTGCGCAGCGAACCGTTCCAAAGCCGGCGCCAGCATTTGGAGTCGCTACTCTCATCCGCAAAGCCGCCCATCCATCTGACGCCTGCGACGCGCGAACTGAGCGTCGCCGAAGATTGGTTTCGCCGCTTTGAAGGCGCTGGACTGGACGGAGTCATGGCCAAGCCGATTTCAGGCGCTTATGAGCCTGCCAAGCGCGTGATGCTCAAGGTCAAGCACGAGCGCGATTGCGACTGCGTGGTCGCCGGATTTCGATGGCACAAGAAAGGCGAGCACCAGGCCGTCGGCTCACTGCTTCTCGGCCTGTTCGATAGCTCGGGCGCGTTAGGGCACGTCGGCGTCTGCGCAAGCTTCACTCAAGAAAAACGTCTGGAGCTGGTGGAATTTCTCGCCCCGTATCGCGAAAACGCGCTGGCCAATCATCCCTGGAAGGGTTGGGCGGAACATATGTCGGGTGAGGCCGGCCATCGCATTCCTGGAGGCCAGAGCCGTTGGAGCCAAGGCAAGGACCTGTCCTGGGAGCCGTTGCGCCCCGAACTGGTGGTGGAAGTCGCATACGAGCACATGCAAGGCTCGCGCTTCCGGCACATGGCCCAATTTCGAAGATGGCGCACCGATAAAGAGCCGAGCGATTGCACATATGCCCAACTTGAGGTGGTCCCACCACAAGAACTGATGGCGATTTTTTCCCTCGGCCGCTGAATTATTTGCGAGCGCGTTGGCATCCGCCCGCGGGCCCCAGGTGCCTGTGGAGAAGGACTCAGCAAACTCAGCTTCCTCATTTTAGTTCCAACAATCCTAAAATGATTGTCGACTCCCCGCAATGTGCCAGAGCTGCCCTCGAAGTCAGGTAGAATACCGGACCGTGCCCTCACGCTATTCGATTAAGCGTGGCACACAATACAATCTAAAGTCATTCATCCGTGGGAAATAACACCACATTAGTGTTTACTTTTCCCCGAACTACGTGATATAGTTGTGCCCGTCTGATCCACTGACTTCGGAATAAACGGCCAGCTCCCAGTACAAAGGGCGGCCGAGATGCTAGCGGGCAAAGGAGGCGTGCTCAATGGTTCGTTGGTGGCAGTCGACGGCCATGCTTCGGCTGACGGGATTGGTCCTATCTGTCGCAACTGTCCTAAATGGACAGGCCGCCAGGCGCTCATTCACTTTTGAGCGCGACGTCCAGACCTCGTCTGTGTGGCGGGAGATCCCCCGTTGGGACGGTGCGCAACTGGTTGGATACGAACACAACGATTCCGCCGGTCCAATCGTTTACACAATCGACCGCGACGGCAGGCGGGACGAATTCCTTTTTACGTTCGAGGGCGGCGCGCGAATCAGGATATTCAATATCGCGGGCTCACCGGACGGTGAAATCGCGGTCGTCGGAAGCGCCTACACGGATGACAGCCGTTTCACGACATTCCTCGCACGCGTTGCCTCGGATCGCAAAAGCCAAGTGATAACGCGCACTTGGCCTTATGTCCCAAGAGTCACTACTTTCGCCCCGGACGGGACGACTTGGACTATTGGGGGCCTCAAGAATGAGGAAAACACCCGGGACGTTCCGGGCCATTTTGTGCGGCACTTTGATCGAACGGGGAAAGTGATCGGGTCGTCAACGGTTCGAGTGCGCGGGCCGGAATTGGGCGGCGAAGAAGTCTCGATCCTGCGCTCCTCCCGCGACCGCCTCGGCTGGGTGACCCAGGATGGGGAATACATCGAGTTCTCGCTGGACGGCGCCGAAACTGGGCGCTGGGACCTACCCGGTCATGCGGGCTTTCTTGAAACCACGGGATTCGCACTCAGCGACCAAAACGACGTCATCGTGGGCCGCTTCGGAAAGGGCCATGCGGAACTCTTGGAGCTCGAGCGCGACGCCCAAACGTGGGCCAGGGTGACGCTCCCTAAGGACTACACGCCAAGCTGGGCGTGGGTAATGGGATTCGACGGGACAACCCTCGTTACCCACAGCGAAACCGGAATCCTCCGGCGTTTCAACAGATGAGGCCAAAACATCCCCGGTGAACTAAGGATTCGTATGCGCGCTAACCAATTAATGATGTCCGCCTTGCTCCTGTCTTGGGGAGCGAACGGCCAGCCGGCCCGCACCTACGTTGCGGACACAGGAGAGCGAACTGCGCGAGGTATTCCTGCAATGTTTGAGACCTGGGGCACCCTGGCTCCGCATTGGAGCAACCATTGGCTGGTCGGTGTACAGGATAACTATTCCGCCTCGCCACTGATATATCTGATCGATAAGAGCGGAAACAGGGACCAATTCCCCTTCCCCCTGGCGGATGCGGCGGTTGTTTATGTACACGGGCTGGCGGTTAGCGCCAACGGAACAGTAGCGATCGCAGGCGCTGCCGTGAGCGGCGACTCGAAGGCCGGCTCATTCTTGGCGCTCGTAGCGCCTGACAGAAAAGAGCAAGCGATAGTGCGCACTTGGCCCTATGTGGCTTGGGAAGTAACGTTCATCCCGGACGGCTCCTTGTGGACGGTCGGGTACACCTTTCACGACACCGAGGATCGCATCGTCAAGCCAAACGTCCTGGCGCACTTTGACGGCGGGGGTAAACTGCTCCAGAGTATCCCCATTGTCGCGAAGTCTAGATTCGGTCCTCGCGATTCCGGGGCGTTGTCGAACTCCTTCCTCCGGGCTTCGGGCGATCGGATGGGATGGTTTACCAACGGCAGCGAGTACATTGAGTTCTCATTTACCGGAGAGGAAATTGGGCGTTATGACGGGCCGGGCGCCTTCGATCCTGACGAGGTTGTTCGGGGCAGCTTTGCCATGAGCAGCTCCAACGAGGTGCTGTACGGGACGATCGAAAACGCGTCCGTCCGTCCGAATTCCGCCCCAGTCGCTCCGCAGCGGAGAACGTGGTCGCTGGACCGCCAGAAGCGCCGCTGGGTGCCGACTGAGTTCAGCGACGAGAGCCTTCCCGGATGGGGCAGCCTACTAGGTTTCGACGGAGACACCCTGGTCACGACGGGAGCAGTGCACGAGATGCGCCGGTATGTCCCGGCGAACCAGACGAAGGCGCAATAAGCGGCGCCCTCGCAAAGGCAACAGAGTGAACTAAACGACGGAAGGAAGCTCAAAATGACTCGCAACTCGGCGATCCTTTGTGTTGCTGCGTGTTTGGGTGCTGCGGCCGTCCCAGCGTACCGACTTTTCGAAAAACACCGCTCGCCAGTCAGGCGCACGATATTCGTCACAGTTGCAGGCAAGACGCTGCCGAACCTGTTCAGCGGACTCGAGTCGGACCCGCAACGATTTGACTGGAGGCATCGCGCCAGAGGCGCCGGTTCTGAGGGCCCGGCTGAGTGTGCGGCCAAGCCGACCCTTGTTACCAGGCTACTGACAAGCATGCACCTGTCAACGGTACACGCAAGCAGTTGCCCCCCGAGCGTTTGCAACGGCACCCACGCCGTTCCCGTCACATACCCGTGCTCCGGCAGCGGTGCGGCCTGCATAGCCAACACCTGGCAGTCCACGTTGACCAACGTTACATCCAACCTCGGCGACTACGCCACTGGACAGGGCGGCTGTCCTTCCGCGCTAACCATCCTTGCCAATACAACACGTGCGTCGTTCCCACATGTACTGCTTGCACCCAGGATAACGAGGAGCCCTGCGACGTCGGGCAACTTTGCACTAACGGTTGCTGCGGCAAGCAACAATGCTCCGTGGGCGCCATTCCTCCCCATAACCTTGCATGCCAGTCGGCCAGCAACTGCGAGTCCGGTTACTGCAACAGCGGCTGCTGCGCCAACTGCGAGCCCGGCACGAATGTTGGTTGTACCGGGGGCGACGTGTGTACCAATGGGGACTGCGTAGCCCCGCCTCCCGGTTGTCTTAGCCAGGCCATGCCCTGCTCTGGTAACGATTGCTGTAGCGGGCTTTCCTGTTTGGACGGCGGCTTTTGCCTGCCGAGTGGTTCTCCCATCGTGCTCGACGCTTTCAAGGAGGGATACCATTTGACCAGCCTGAACAACGGCGTGCAATTTCGTGTGCTCCCCGGCGGGCCCTTGCAGCAGATGAGCTGGACGAATGCGAATTGGCGCAATGGCTGGCTGTCTCTGGACCGGAACGGCGACGGAACCATCGACGACTTCACGGAACTGTTCGGCAACTACACTGCCCAGCCTCCGAGCAACACTCCAAACGGGTTCCTGGCCCTGGCCGTCTTCGACAACCCGGCGAATGGCGGCAATGGCAATGGATTCATCGACCCGGGCGATGCCGTGTACTCCCATCTCTGGGTTTGGATCGACTCGAACCACAACGGCATCAGCGAGCCTAACGAACTGCACACACTCCAGGAACTCGGCATTTTCAAGATCGGATTGAAATACCATTCCACCCCGTTCGTCGACCAGTACGGGAACCAGTTCCGCTTCAAGGGATCCTTTTGGGACGAGAGCGATAACGAAAAGGACCTTTGCTACGATGTGTTCCTCCAGATTCAAGCTCCGTGAACCAGACCCGCATGACATCCATTCCACTTCGCAGCTATCTTATCGGTCTTTGTGGCTTGCTCCTTGGCTCGGGTCTGCGTCTCGAAGCGCAGGCCCCTGCGTGCCCCCAGGCGTTTACGGAAAAGCAGAAACGCACACTGACAGAATATGTACACAAGAAGTATAAAATCCCCGATAAGATTGCTCTTTCGCTTAAGAAGAACACAACGGTACGGGGCACCTGTTTCCGGGAGATCACCTTCGAGGGAAAGAGCGCGTTCAAGACCTGGGAACTAACGCTTTACGCGTCACCGGACGCACGCTTTCTAAGCAGCGACCTTCTGGACACTACGCTCGATCCGATCCTCGAGCAGCGGGCCAAGGACGAGGCTTTACTAAAAGGCATGGTGCAGGGTCCCATCGCAACGCGCGGTCCCGCGAACGCACCGGTTACGATTGTGGAGTTCTCCGACTTCCAGTGCCCCTTCTGCCGCAAATTCGCCTCAATTCTTGATGAGGTTCTCTCCAGCGACGGAAAGGACGTTCGCGTCGTCTTCCACCACATGCCGCTCGGCATGCATCCCTGGGCGCGAATAGCAGCCGAGGCTGCAGGGTGCACCCAATTGCAGAGCAGCGAGGCCTTTTGGTCGCTGCACGATCGGATCTTTGAGAATCAGGCGGCGATCACGGCCGAGAACGCCAAAAAGAAGCTAGGCGAGTTGGCCAGAAGTAGTAAGGGAGTCGGCGCGGGGGCATTTCAGAAGTGCGTCGACGCCGGGATGTCGGTCGGGCTTGTCCTCAAGGACATGGACCTCGCGGGATCGTTTCAAATAAACGGCACACCCACGGTGTTCATCAACGGTCATCGGGTCGGAGGAGTGGAGAGTGCTGCAAAGTTGCGCGAAATGATTGCGGAGGCGCGGAAGGAAGCCGCTACTCACACCGCTTCCGCCACAACGTCTGGCACGCGATAGGTCCTACACCGGAATGCCGGCGTGGTTCATGCGCGCTATGGTTCCCACCTTGTTCGCCAGCACGCGCAACGCGCGGATAGCCCTCGCGCGCGTCTCGCGTGGCTCGATCAATTTTTCGAGCGAACCCGCGGCAGTGTCCATACCTTGGTGCGGATCGCCCAGCTCAGCCTACGAGCATATGCAGGGCTCTCGTTTCCGCCACATGGCTCATTTTCGGCGATGGCGCAACGCCAAGAAGCCGAGCGACGGCACATGTGCGCAGCTCGAAGTAGTCCCGCCGCAGGAATTGATGGCGATTTTTTCGAGCGGCCGCTAGAAGTCATTCGCGAGCGCGGCGTTTGGCCCACATTTCGCGCCACTCTCGGGTTGGATCATCGTCGGGATCGGGAGTTTCTTGCGGGGGACGTAATTCTTCCCTCACATGCCGAAGGTTCACTCGGATGCGCGTCCACGTGGATGACCGGCCTCGCATCGAATCCACCAATATGTCATCCACGGCCAAAAATTCAGCCACCTGAGGATGCCTGCTCTTCCACCTTTCCAGCCCCGCCAGCGCAGCATCTTTGTTAGGAGAGTTCGCCACCACCACCAATGGCATCTTGGTCCGCGGTTTCTTCGCGGCTGACGCGGCGGACTTGGCGCGCGATGGAGCAACCCGCGGCGCTTCACCTTCCATCTTGCGAAAGTGCGGCGGCCAGGGCGCATCGCCGAGTCCCGCTGCCTCATCTCTCGCCGCAAGCTCCAGCAGTTCTTCGAGCGATCCGGCAGCGGCGTCGATGCCCGCGTGCGGATCTCCAAACTCTGCGAAGCGCTTCGGAATTGTGAGCACGGTAAACTCGGCCGGATCGCAATCGGGGACCTCATGCCAGTGCAGCGGAGTGGACACGCGAGCGTCAGGAAGGGGCCGCACCGAATAAGCAGAGCAAGTTGTCCTGTCCTTGGCATTCTGGTTGTAATCCAGGAACACTCCGTGACGCTCCTCTTTCCACCATTTCGAACTAGCCAGCGTGGGCGCGCGACGTTCCACTGCTCGCGACAACGCAATTGCCGCGCGGCGCACTTCGCTGAAGGTCCAACGCGGCTCAATCCGCACAATCACGTGCATCCCCCGCGAACCGCTGGTTTTGGGCCAGCCGCGCAATCCCACTTCCTCAAGCAGCGCGTTCACCTCCAGCGCGACCGTTCGCACGTCCGCCCAACCCACCCCAGGCCCCGGATCCAGATCCACCCTCAACTCGTCCGGGTGGTCGAGATCGCCCGAGCGCACCGGGTGCGGGTGTAGTTCAATGCACCCCAAGTTGACGATCCAAGCCAGGCCGGACGCATCGTCGATCACTATTTCTTCCGCGGTGCGGCCGGAAGGAAATGACAGCGTCACCGTTCGCAGCCACTCTGGCCGCTCGGTAGGAGCGCGCTTCTGGTAAAACGCCTCGCCCTCGGCGCCGTTCACGAACCGCTTCAAAACTATGGGACGATCCTGAATTCCCGCCAGCGCTCCCGGCGCAATCGCGAGATAGTAGCGCACGATGTCAAGTTTCGAGAGCTTTACTTGCTTGGAAAAATACGGCTTGTCCGGGTGCGTCACGCGGACTTCGCGCCCCTCGATTGTAAGAAGCTCGGCTACTTCTTTGCCCACAAAAACAGGCTACACCTATTTGCAAACCCTGGACGCCTTTGGTGGCCTACACAAATGCCTGGGTCTTGAGGGGAAGGTCGTTCGCGAGGGGACGATGGTTGAGAAACAGCAGTTCCTGTTTTGCCGGCGGATCCGCGGCGAAGAGCAAGCACGCAAGGAATAGCGCAAAAGCGCATGAGAAAGTGTAGCGTAGTTTGTACTACTAGACCTGAAAANNGCCGACGCCCTCGTCGGCCTGGTTTTGGTTGCGGCTATGCTGCTCTGTGGGGCAGGCAATCCTGCCTGCAGCCGGCATTCGTGCCGGCCCGGCCTAGCCGGCTGGAAGGCCGGTTGCGGGCACAATTGCCCGCCCCATACCACCTACTTCGACCCCGCAGGCGCAGGCAGCATGTTTCTGATCGCCGTAATTCGCCAACCATCCGAACCGCGCGCCAGCACCAGCGAAGTCCACATCGCACGGGTCCCACCACCTGCCATCCCAGTAATTTCATAACGTCCATCCGCGATCGCCACATCGGGCGCGACGAACCGGACCGACACCACGGTAATGGTCCGTTTACCGCCCGAGCTTTGAGAGCTGGCCATAGTACCCCGCACCAACTCGCTGCGTCCCTTGCGCCACTCCCCGCTAGAAACAAGCTGGTCAGCGTCGCTCGTGAACAGCGCTTCAATTGCATGCGCGTCCATGCTCTCGCGTGCATCCACATACTTCTGAACGACGGCGCGAATCGCTGCTTCGTCGCTCTGCGCATACAGCAAAGCGGCAGGGATGAAGATCAGCGATAATGACCGGATGAACCGCCGTCTTCCTGTCTTGCTCCTGATTCTCTTCGTTGTAGCCAATGTTTCCTGTACCTCCCGTTCCGCCGCCAGCTCCACCAATCCGCATCGTATCATCGCCGTCGCGCAGTCCGGAAACGCGGACGTCATCGGTTCCGATAGCGCATCGCTGCAAAAAGCGGCGGACATGCTTCGTCCTGGCGACACGCTGGTCATCGGCCCCGGTACATACCAGATGGACGCGAGCCTGCTGATCCCGTCCAATGTCACCGTGCGTGGAACTGCGGGTAAGACGATTCTATTGAAAAGCGCCGGCGTCGAAAGTGCGCTCACCGAAGACGCCGACTTCGGCGAAAGCTACCTGTTCGCGGCTAATCCCGAACGATTTCACCCCGGCATGGGAGCCGAGATTTCAGATGATACGTTGAAGGAAGGTTGGGATGTGTCCATTTCGAAAGTCGTCGCGGTTCACGATCACATGCTCCAAATCAACCCGCCCACTGTTCGCGACTACGACCTGGCCAAAAAGCACGCGCGCATCCACAACACCTATCCCATCCTGTGCACAATGAACGCGGAGAACGTCACGTTTGAAGATCTCACTGTAGATGGCAACAAAACCGCGAACTCCTACTTGGACGGCTGCCGCGGCGGCGCAATCTATCTCTATAATGTTCGCAACGTGACCGTCAAGAACTGCGTGGCCCGCAACTACAACGGCGACGGCATCTCATTGCAAATCTCCGACAATGTGCATGTGCTGAATAGCGAATCGTACGGGCACACCGGCTACGGCGTCCATCCCGGCACCGGCAGCGCGAACTCTGTAGTGGAGCACTGCCACATGCACAATAACGGCGACATCGGCCTCTACCTGTGCTGGCGAGTACGTCACGGCCAGTTCCACGACAACGTCATCGAAGACAACGGCCACTATGGCATTTCCATCGGCCACAAGGACACCGACAACGAATTCTCGAACAACACCATCGCGCGCAACGGCGTGAGCGGCGTCTATTTTCGCGAGGAAACTGCCGAGAACAGCGGCAATCGCAATACGTTTCGCAATAACAAGGTCCTGGACAACGGCACCGCTGGATTTTATATCGCGAAGCGTGTAACCGGCACAGTCCTCGCCGGGAACGAAATCCGCGATGCGCACGGCCGTTCCATCTATAAAGCCGAAGGCGCCGGTTCCGTCCGCCTAGAGAACAATACTATCGACGGCCACACGCCCGTTATCGAACCGCGACCGTGAGGTAAGAAGCTGTGAAAAAATCGGTTGGCAGGCGAAAGCGCCCGCCCCACCAGGATGTAAACCATTGCACGTCAATGTGGGGCAGACGCTTTCGTCTGCCAACCGGCAATCTTTCCGATTTCTTCACAGCCTCTGAGACTGAGGCTGCGGGAGTCGGTGCCCCGTCAGCGACTCCCGAACCGCAACCGGAACGTCTTAATCTCGTAGGGTCGTAAATCGAACGAGAATGCATCCTGATGAACCGCAATCTCTCCGCCAGGATCTTCAATCAAGTTAGCGTCGCGAACGGAGACCAACGGCACAGCGAAATGCATCCGTACACCGTGAGCGGGCTGCCCGGCTGCTTCGTAAACCCGCACGGCCACCTCGCCCTCGCGGCTCGGTTTCAGGGCCGACAGAACCACACTTCCACCAGTAGTTTCCACCAGCCCCCAGCGAGGCGGCAGCTTGCCAGTGTGAACGCTCGCCGGCCGCGATAGTAACGGGTTGTTGAAATCCAAACCGGCGCGATACACCGCGGCGTCCTGCCACGTTCCCGCGTGTGGCATCAGCGCATAATCAAAGCCGATGCGTTTGCCCAGCTCCAATCCGGTATCCGAAGACGTGCTCTGCTCAAGCCCGCCGTACGAAATCAATCGTGCGGAGCGCATTAACGACAGCAGCATGACGTTACCCGCCACATTATTTCCCGGCAAACCGCGGTTCAGCAGCGCGACACCCCGGCCCCCGGCCCCGTAATCTATCCAATTTTGCGCTGGAAACTCCTGGTTCAAGGGACGCTCCATCGCACCGAATGCGATTTCCTGCGTGTTACGGCCCGCCTGAAGCGCCACCGGAAACATCAAGCGATAGCGCACAAATTGCTCTTGATTCAGGATCTCGCTGTGAATATCGATGCGCTGCACTCCTGGATACATCCGCACACGAGTGGCAAAGTTGTTCTTCCCAAAAGGATGCGAAATGTGGAACTCCGAGTACACCGGGCCAGCGCTGACGGAGCCGTTCCCACTCACGGATTCATTGCTCAACGGCGCGCCCGGTTTGGGTGGTCCGCTCTTTCTCTTCATGGCTGTGAACCGCGCGCCATTCAAGCTCCCGTATAATTCCCAAAAGTCACCACCGTCCTCCTCGCGCGCGATGATGTTGCCGGGGCCGGCCAAAACCTCCCATTGACTGTTCTTCAGAATCAGGCTCTTCATCTCTCCGGTCCAAAGATCGAAAGTCGCCCGATAGGATTCGTTTTCAAGCGTCCCTTCGTCATCGCGGTCCGAATTCGCGGACTTGCCTCGGGGCGCGCTGGGAATGCTGAGCGCCGCAGCTTGGGACGCATCCAATACGTGATAGACCGCGTACCCCATGGCAGGCACATTCTGTGCAATGAACGCGATTGTCGCCGAAAGAATTCCGCCGTTCTGGTCGCGCCGGCTGTTCAAAATCTGGCATGGAATTCGCTTTCCATCCGCCTCCAACAGAGCCAAGTCCATTACGTTGGGTTGCGCGATACTCACCTCGGACTCGACAAAGTCGGAGCGCTCCCATCCCAGAAGATTGAAAACCACCAGCGGCGCGCCCGCTCCTTGCGTGTTGATATTCGCGATCACCTCCCGCAGCCGATCGTCCAGGATTCGATCACCGAGGTGTTTGGCGTACCGATAACGGTCCATGGAATCGTCGTAGGCTTTGTCCAGCATCACGCCGGAACTCAGATCGTGCGCCTGATTGAAGAGAACCGGCTCCCAGGCTTCTTCCAACATCTCGCGGTCCCGTACACCCAGCCGGTTCGCCAGCACCGACGCCTTCTCCGCCGAGGTCAGCGTCCGCTCCAGTTCCCTCATCCATTGCTTCACTTCGATCCGATTGCTGTAGACGCCCTGGAAAACCGGATTCAGTTCGCCTGCGTAGACCGGACGCTCAGAGCGATGCTCCCCGACGAGCTTCTGATAGTCGGATGGCAACCCGAACCGCACATCGAATGGCAGCGACCCGGATCGGTTAGCTTGATCCAACAGCGGCGGCAGGTGATCCTCCGGCTCCGATACGTCCGCGCCCGCCAGCAGGACCCGGCCGTATCCGCGGGCGAAAGGCGTAAGTGCATCGTAGAGCGAGCGCAGCCTGCTTTCAAAGCGCGGCAGATCGCGCGGCGTGTCGTACAAAGGCCCATAGCCAAGAGGTAACCAGAAAGCGGGGATCTGAGTTCCGTCAATTCCTTGCCAAAGGAACTCGGCGGCCGTTTCCGGACTCGCGACGCCCCGCTGGAACCAATAGCTCTCCATGCCCGCCAGCTTGAGAATCTGGGGCATCTGGGCATTGTGCCCGAACGTGTCGAGCCCCCACCCGGTCGTCACCTCATAGCCCAGCGCATCACGAAAAAACTGCTTCCCCAGCAGGTATTGGCGCGCGATCGATTCTCCCGAAGGCACGTTGTTGTCGTGCATCGTGTCCGTGCCTCCGGCAATCTCTAGCCGGTGCTGTTCCAACATGGCCCGAAAAGTTTCAGCTTCGTTGGGGTAGCGTTCCAGGAACGGCCGAACGTAGCACATCTGATCCAGAACGAACCGGTATTCCGGATACTGCTTCAACAGCCGGAGGGCCTTCAGGATATTCGGCAATCCGATGCGGAGATATTCCTCGCGGGTCTCGAAAACCGCGCCCTCCCAGTGAGTGTGAGGGATCACGATCACCTGATCGCGGTCGGCAGCGAACGCGGCGAATAAGGGAAACAAAATGAGGAGGACCCTGGCGAGGACCGCACTCTTCGGCATCGTGAACCTTTCTAAAGTACCATCTGCCCGTGTAATGATGGGAAATGCGGCCGTCAACATCATTGCCTGGACGCTTTTGGTGCCTGATCGCTGCAACATTTCTCGGCTTTCTTGGTTTCGGCACAGTCCTGCCGGGACTCGCGCCGCACGTGCGTCACGATCTTGGAGGTTCGGACCGCACCGTCGGTTTCGTGATCGGAACCTTCTCGGTAATCGCCTTGTCGAGCCGCCTCTTCGCCGGACGCCTGGCCGACCATAAGGGACGCAAGCGCGCCTTTCTCACCGGGCTCGGCAGTTGCACGCTGGCTGGCGTTGCGTACCTGTTGCCCTGGGGCATCGGCGGCATCTACCTCGGACGCGCATTGCAAGGCATCGGCGAGGCCTGCCTTTATATTGGCGCGGCTGCCTGGGCGGTAGAAGTTGCGGGCGTACACCGTAGCGCGCGTGCGCTGGGATATTTGAGTAGCGGAATATGGGGTGGCATCGCGGCTGGGCCTTTGATCGGACAAGTGCTTGGCTCTTTCAACAACGCCGCGCGCTTCCAGATTTTTGCGGCGCTCACGGCAGCCGCGCTGCTCAGCCAGGTACCTGAGGATTACCGGCCCTCCGCTCACATCCGCCGGCCTGGATGGTTGCGCCGTTCGCTGGTGCCCGCCGGGATCGCCGTCGGATTCGTCAACGTCCACTATCCCGTAATCACTGGCTTTCTCATCCTCTATTTGGCACGACGCGGTAACGCCGGCCCGGCAGCGTTCTCCACCTACGCCGCGTTGGTTCTGCTTTCCCGATTCTTCCTGGGAGGCCTCCCGGATCGCATTCATCCCCGAATCACGTTCTACACCGGCTTGACATGCATGGCGCTTGGTCTGGGCGTCCTGGCTACCGGACCAGCCTTGATTTGGGCTGTGATCGGAGCCGCTCTGTTAGGATTCGGATTCTCATTTCCGTGGGCGTCAGTCGCATCCACAGTGCTGCGCCGGACGCCGCCCCACGAACACGGGTCCACCGTGAGCGTGCTGAGCGCCTTCTACGATCTGTTCGTCGGCATGAGCTCGTTCTCTGCCGGACTCCTCGCCAATAGATTTGGATATTCGGCGGCTTTCCTGATGGCCATCGCCGCCTTGGCCGCTGCCGCGATCGCCGGCCGATTCGTCTTCACCGGCAAGGAACATCCGCAAGCTAACTTCGAGGCGTTGGAACCCGTTCCGGTCGAAACCGACGATTGAGGCGTTCTAGAGAGACTCGCCACCCTCATCCTCTCCCACGGCCTCGAGCGTGATTTTCGGTTTAAGCAACGGCTCCAGTAGCTCCCGCGCTTCCACTTCGCGATCTTTCGGCACCTGCAACCGGACCCACTTCAGCAGAAACGGATCCACGTCCGTCACTAGTGTCGCAATTTGGCCGAGCACAAAGAAAGGAATGTCCGCGGCCTGAAGCAATCCCCTCGCAAGGGCCAGTTGGATGCCATTATTCGTCTCCAGCACCACAACCAGGTCGAGCGCAGGGTCGAATGCTTCAGGTGCCTCTGGTGGAGGTGCTCCGTCAAGCAGAGGCACGTGACAATCGGAACATTCCGTGGAACCAGCGCGGTAAGCTACTCTGCATTGGGGACAATACAAGAAGCACCTCCTGGCCCAAGTGTAGACGAATGCAAAGTGGGGCGG
>PMOK01000113.1 GCA_003162425.1 Bryobacterales bacterium
AGCGGCATTCCAAAGAATTCGGCGTTGAAGCGCGCTCGAATGCGGCTCAATTCCTGGAGCGGTAATCGTTGTTCCAATATGTGAGTTGACCGGGAGGTACTGGTCTGGGGAATCGAGACGGATTCACCGTTCGTGATATGGAGCATGGCCTACTCCTGACTGTAGCGCACGCACTCGTGCGTGCCGTGTTCGCACTCCTGCGAACATAAGTGTGCGGAAAAGATCCATGCGTTCACACGAGTGTGAACGCGGCACGCACGAGTGCGTGCGCTACAGCCCAACCTTTTCGAGAAATCCCTTGGCTACGTCGCGGACCTGTTTGTGTTCGGCGTCCACCGCGTAGTTCATGGCCCGCATGGCGTCGTCTGAAATTTTTCCGGACAGCTCCGAAAGAGCCTTCCGGACATCCGGATTTGCGGCCACGAGTTCAGAGCGCACCACGATGCAGGCCTGATAAGGAGGAAAAGCTTGTTTGTCATCTTTGAGGACTTTGACATCCAACTTAGTAAGTGCGCCATCCGTAGTGTTGGCCGCAACCATACTTACCTGCTTGCCGAGCAGCGCGGTGTAAAGCAATCCCAGATCCATGCTCTTAGGCACCGCGGTCCATTTGATGGAATATGTTCCATTCACGGCGGGGAAGCCGTCGGGACGCGTCATGAATTCATAGCCCGCACCAAGCGCGAAGCCGGCGGGATCGGCTGCGGCGTCGCTCAATGTTTCAAGATGTCTCGCGCGGGCGTCCGCTCCACGCACCGTCATGGCGAAGGAACTGTTGAAGCCGAGAGGATCCAACACGTCCAGCCGCAAGCCGGATGCATATTCGGTGCGCACGCGATCCAGAACGACAGCCGGATCGGTGACACCCCTACGCTTCAGGATGTTGGTAAAAGCAGTGCCCGTATATTCCGGATACATATCGATATCGCCGGATAGCAGCGCCTGATGAGCCAGCAGAGTGCCGCCCAGATTCAGTTTACGTTCCACCGGTTGATGCAGCCGCTTCTCAAGGTGTTGCGCGATAATCTCGCCCAGAATTACCTGTTCAGTGAAGTTCTTCGAGCCGATCGCGATCCGGTGTTTCGACGAGCAGCCCGTGATGAGCAGAACGGCGGCTAGGCCGGCGAGAATCGTTTTTCGATCCAACTTAATCCTCCGTCCGATATTAAAGCCAGCATAGCGGCCGGTACGGCCCCTGCAAGTATCTCCGTCGTGTCGACAGATGCGATGCCGCGAAAAATAAACACGCCCAGCCCTCCACCACCAATGGCAGCGGCAATGGTAGCCGTCCCTATGGTTGTCACGGTGGCAATGCGTATGCCAGCCAGAATGATCGGCGCGGCGAGCGGAAGCTCCACCTGCCACAGCAACTGTCGGCTGGTCATCCCCATGGCGATAGCGGATTCGCGCACCGCCGCGTCCACTCCCAGAATACCGGTCAGCGTGTTGCGCAGGATCGGCAGCAGCGCGTAAAGTACCAACGCCACGATGGCAGTGCGCTTACCAATGCCGCCTATCAGTGGAATCGGTATGAGAAAACCGAACAACGCCAGGCTCGGGACCGTTTGCATCACATTGGCAAAACCCAGCACCCACCCGCGCAGGGCCGTTCGGCGGGTGAGCAATATCCCAAGCGGAATCCCGATAGCAAGCGCGAACGCCATCGAGATCAGCACCAGCACGGTATGCTCGGCGGTGAGATCGATGATGTCCTGCAGGAGACCGGCGCGAGGCATAAACAATTTACTGGCCACGGATGGACACGGATTCACACGGATGCTTATCTGTGTTCATCCGTGTGCATCCGTGGCTCAAAATTCAGCACTGCCAGGAACGCCCGCGTCTCCGGCGCCTGCGATCTCAGAAACTCCTCGGGTGTCGCCAAGACCTCCAGTCTCCCACGATCCAGCACGGCGATGCGAGTGCTTAGCCGAAGCGCCTCGCCTACGTCATGAGTAACGAAAATGGAGGTTTTCTGCAGTGTATTGCGCAAGCCAAGAAACTGGTCCTGCAGCTCACGGCGAGTCACTGGATCGAGCGCGCCAAAAGGTTCGTCGAACAGCAATAGCCGGGGGTTGGCCGCCAGAGCTCGCGCCACGCCCACTCTTTGCCGTTGGCCGCCCGACAGCTCGCGCGGCCGGCGATCCGCAAATTGTCCCGGATCGAGCCCTACCTGTTCCAACAGTTCCCTGGTCCGCGATGCGATCCGCTCCGGCGGCCATCCCTCCAGGCGCGGAACCAGCCCAACGTTTTCTCCGACGGTGAAATGCGGGAACAGTCCGACCTCTTGAATCACGTAGCCGATGCTGCGGCGCAATGCAATGACGTTCCAGGCGGTGGTGGGCCGTCCGTCCACCAGCACTTCGCCGCTGGATGGAAACAGCAGTCCGTTCACCAGCTTCAGCGCGGTGGTTTTTCCAGAGCCACTGCGCCCCAATAGAACCAGCGTTTCGCCGGGTTCGATGCGAAAGCTCAGTTTGTCCAGGATCAGGCTGTCGCGAATGCGAAAGGAAACCTCGCGAAACTCAACGGCTGCGGACCCGGCCGCTGGCGTCAACGCGCTACCCACAAGCTCTCAACGAACGGCCAGTCGCGATCCACCCATTGTGCCTGGACGCGAAAACCGGTCCGCTCAGCTATCTCACAAAGCTCATCCAGTTGAAACTTGTGCGAGGATTCTGTCCAGATGGTTTCGCCGGCCTGGAATCGAACCGTGAGATCAGCTTCCATGATGAACGCCGTTTGATCTATGCGTGAGCGCAGATGCATCTCGACGCGCCGCTCAGCTTCGTTCCAGCGGGCTTCGTGCTGGAAATTGCGCAAATCGAAATTGCCGCCTAGCTCGCGATTGATGCGTCCCAGCAGATTCAGGTTAAATGCGGCAGTCAAGCCGATAGGGTCATCGTAGGCGCGCAACATTTGGTCGCGATCGTTGACGAGGTCTGCTCCAATCAGAAGCGCGTCGCCAGGCCGCAGCGAGCGGCGCAAAGCCTGTAGAAAATCCACCGCGCGCAGCCGCTCGAAGTTTCCGATGGTACTTCCAAGAAACAACACCAGCAACGGTTGCTCGACTGGCCGAGTGCCAACAGCGCTAGCCATGCCATCCAGATAAGACTGCGCCAGCGGGTAGACTTCAGCAACGTCGGCCAGATCCCGCTGGCAGCGTGCCAGAGCTTTCGGCGACACATCAATGGGAACATAACGTACTTTGGAGAGCGAACTCGTGAACGCTTCCAGGATATGCCGTGTCTTCTCGCCCGTGCCACTGCCCAACTCGATCACAGCAGCGGGTGCGGGAAACCACTGAGCAATCTCCCGCGCGTGCGAGCTTAAAAGCCGCTCATCGGCGCGCGTAAGTCCGTATTCGGGAAGACGTGTGATGGCTTCAAACAGTGCGCTGCCAAGCTCGTCGTAAAGATATTTCGAGTGCAGTTCCTTCTGCGGCTTGCTTAAATCGGTGCACACCTCGGCGGCGAATTCCCGCAGGTGGGCCTCCGTCAGCGCGTCAGTTCTCGGCGCGTCAGTTTTCAACCAGGCGGAAGCTCGCGTAGACATAAGGGTAATCGGGACGAAACCAATTTCGGAAAGAGCGCCGCAGAAAACAGGACGCGGTCCGCGGCGATCCGCCTTTCAATACATAATGCTCTTCGTCGAAGAAATTCTTGGAGTAGCCGGCATAGAACGGGAGCGGTTCGAACCCCGGAAACCCACCGAACAGCGTCGAGGTCCACTCCCATCCATTTCCCACCATTTGCGAAACGCCGAAGGCGCTGTCGCCGGCGGGATTTCGCGTGACGTCGATTGGATCCCACGAGTGGAAATCGAAATTCCCGTGGGTAATGTCCGGGGCGGAATCACCCCATGGATAGTTGCGCTCATCGCCGGAAGGCGTTCCGAACGCAGCCCTGTGAAACTGAGCTTCGGTGGGCACCGCCTTGCCGGCCCAGCGCGCATAGGCACTCGCTTCGGCGTAGGTCACATACACAGGTGCGTTCGCCGGCAGCGGAATTTCAGCGAACATGCCTTTGTAGAACCATTCGCTGTCGCGCTCGAACCAAAAATGCGGAGCTTTGGCGCCGGCTCGCACGAAATCGAGATATTCGCCGTTGGTGACTTTGTACTTGCTGATGGCGAAGCCGGGTACGTTCACCTGATGCTGGTCGAATTCGTTATCCCAGCCGAATTCACCAGACGCTTGTCCAAGAGTTGCGCGGCCCATCGGGATTTCGATCATCTTCGCCGGCGGCGCTAGCGTGCTGTGAATGGAATCCACATGAGCCGGGATCTTTTGATCGTAGGGCAAATTGTGGAAAAGATAGGCCAGCGTCTCGGCGTGCATCAAGCGATGCTCCAGCGCCACATGCGCGATTTGCTCCGGAGCCTGTTCAAGAACCTGGTCGACGATTGCCCGCGTGCGTTGGTTGTAGTCCTGGATCTCACCTTCCGAGGGCCAGTCCGACGGTTGGTCCTGCGGGGCCTTTCCAACCGGCGGATCGATGCCAAATTCGAACAAGTGATCGAATTCCGGATGGAAGCTTGGGATGTCCAGCGCCTGGCGGCAGATCTGGTTCCAATCGAACGCTTCCAGATGTCCAAGATAAAAAATGAGCCGGTGGCGTTCCGGGATGGGCCGCGAGTACAGGACGCCAGGTCGCAAAAACCTGAACAACTCGTCGGTACGCGCTCGCGCCGATTCGATTTGCCGAAGCAGCCCTCTACTCACAGCGGATGTAGCCACGCAATATCAGGCTAGCACTCAGAGTGGGGCAGCGCCATGCGCTGCTGCGCTGCCTTCGCGCGGTTATTCGGTGCGAAAGTTAGTGCATGGCCTCTTCTGACTTTCGCCTTCCTTTGTCAGGAATTCGCGTGATTGATTTCGGACGATTCATCGCCGGACCCTATTGCGCCATGCTGCTGGCCGATCTGGGAGCCGACGTGATTCGCGTGGATCGACGGCACGGCAGCGAAGACCGTTATACCGGACCAGTCACCCAAGGCGGCGAGGGCGGAGCGTTTCTTTCGCTGAATCGCAACAAACGCAGCTTGACGTTGGATAGCTCACAACCCGCCGCGGCGGACATCATTCGCCGGCTCGTGAAGAGCGCCGACGTAGTGGTGGCCAACCTCCCGATTAGCGTGCTCAGAAAGATGGGCTTAGACTACGATACCTTGCGCGCTCTCAAACGCGACATCATCCTCGCCCGCATTTCCGCTTTCGGACCCGATGGCCCGTATGCTCATAGGCCCGGCTTCGATACGATTGCCCAAGCCATGTCCGGCGCCATGAGCCTCACCGGATTTCCAGACACGCCGATTCGCTCCGTGGTTTCGTTTGAAGACTACGGGACGGCATTGCATACGGCTTTCGGGATCATGGTGGCGCTGTATCATCGTGCCCAAACGGGCGAGGGCCAAGTTGTGGATGGATCGCTGCTGGCCACCGGCGTCACGTTCATGCAGGCTTTGTTGGCGGAGCGATCTGTAACCGGAATCGTGCGTCAATCCCGGGGCAACACCGGATTCTTCACAGCGCCGGCGGACACCTACCGCACCGCAGACGGTTGGATTACCGTTCAAACCATTGGACGCGATATGTTCGCCCGTTGGGCACGGCTGGTGGGCCGGGAAGAGCTCGTCGAAGATCCACGCTTTCGAGACGACCTGCTGCGCGCCGATAATCGCGAAACAATCACGCAGGCCATGGAAGCGTGGCTCGCGAATCGCACCACCGCGCAGGCCTTGGCGGATCTGGAAGGCGCGCGATTGCCGGCGGGTCCTGTGCTTGACTTGGAGCAAGTACTCGATGATCCGCAGGTGAAGGCGCGTGAGCTGCTGCAGTACATGGATTACCCCGGCGCACCCAAGCCAGTCCCGCTAGCGAGTCCCGCGGTGCGCTTGTCGGCCACTCCGGGTAGCATACGCCGCCGCGCCCCAACGCTAGGCGAACATACGGACGAAATTCTCGATGAGCTTGGATACTCGGCCCCCGAGATCCGAGCGTTGCGCGCAGCTGAGGTAGTATGATTTCTGGACTCTTCTGGAGGCCTTACGCCATGAAAGCGTCTTGGACCCTGGCCCTCACCATCTCGGTCACGTATGCGCAGGTCGAGTTGAAAGTGGTAGCCACCGACCGCGCCGGCCATCCTGTAACGGATCTTCAGCCGAGCGATCTGCGCGTAGTTGACGACGGATCACCTCAGTCCATCACCTCGTTCCGCCTGGATCAAAGCAAAACAGCACCGACGATTGTCATCCTGTTGGACTTGCTGGATTTGAGTTTCCAGGAGCGCAACGCCGAGGTAAATCAAATGCGGGAGTCCCTGGCCGGCGCGGAAGCTACTTCCCGGCTACATCTCTACCTTTTGACGGCAGATGGCGGTTTGTATCCGGTACAAGGCATCGGAAAACAGCTGAATCAAGCGTTGCAAAAAGCGAATGGCGCGCGGCGCGCGGACCTCAAGACCGACCCAGTAGAGCGTTTCAAGACAGTTTATTCCGGCCTGGATTCGATGAGCCAAGAGTTGCTCCGGTTTCCGGGTCCCAAGCAGTTGCTTTGGATCACCTACGGGATTCCGAGCAGTATGAAAATGGTTGAAGGCTGGGTGGACTTGAAGCCGCGGTTGCTCCAACTCGCCGCGAAATTCGATCGAGGCGACATTGCGGTCTACACACTCGATCCGGGCCTGATACTTGGCACTCTGAACCGGGACGGGCTGGAGGTGTTGTCGGCAGCGACCGGGGGCCGGGCATTTAGCAGCAGCGATCTCAAGATGGCTCTGAATCAGATGGCGACAGATACGTCAGCCTCCTACCTGCTCGATTACACCCCGCAGCAGGCCCGCAAGGCGCAACGGCCGCTCCACACGGTACGCGTCTCGAGCACGCGCAAAGGGGTGCGAATTCTCAGCCGGGAGGTTTACCTTGCGGATGCAATTAAGAAATCGCCGAAAGCTTCCTCGCGGAGGTCCGCTACCCACAAACTTCCGTCGGAGCCGATGTATGCGTTCGTCGGATCGGTACATTCGATCAATGGCCAGAACATGGTTTTGGAATTGGACGATTCACGGTTCGTCCTAATTGATTTCGAGCGGAATGCGAAGGTGAGTCTCAGTACCGGAGACCGGGTCAGCGTGCGGAGCAATCATTATGACGGACGCGGTATGGTGGCAAAATCGTGGAGCCTGCTGCAGAGCGCGGCACTTCCGAATGCAGCGCCGCCCGAGCCGGCGGACGGCCAAACCGTAGCGGACCCGTTGCTCCAACAGTCCCGGGAAACTGCGCGGCTGATGGATCGCACGCTTCCAGACTTCCTTTGCAGAGAAGTGGTAGCGCGATCTGAGAACGGAGTGCATGACACCATCTCTGCCGAGGTTACATATAGTGGCAAAACGGGCGAAGATTATCGCGAAATCCGGCTGAACGGTCAGCCAACCCAAAAATCGTGGGTGGAGTTAGGCGGCGACGTTTCCACGGGAGAGTTTGGAAGCTTATTGCGAAGCCTGCTTCAGAATCCAGATTCGGATTTCAAGTTCATCAAGGAAGACCGGATTGATGGCGTGGCTGCCGAGGAGTACGGCTTTCACATCAGCCGCGCACAGTCGGACTGGAAAATTCTCTCTGATTATCAATTCATCGTTGCGCAGTACAGTGGCCGCATCTGGTTCGACCGGTCGTCAAGCCGCGTGTTGCGAATCGAAAGGACGGCGGAAGGGATTCCGTCCGCTTTCCCGCTCCGCAGCGTGGAGGGGTACGTGAACTTCGGCGAGGTCCGATTGGGATCTCTCGACATCTACCTGCTGCCTTTACAGGCGGAGACGCGTGTTTGCATTCGAGATCGCGAGCAGTGCAGCCGGAAGACGATCGATTTCAGCAATTATCAGAAGTTCACAGCGGAGTCGAAGATAGTTCCTGAGCAGAATCCAAAATAAGGAAACGGCGCATGGCGCCGTCGCTACTTTAGATCCAAACTTTCTCGGCCGGCACTCCCCGCTTGCACATTTCGCACGATCCAGCGTCCTTGTAGTAGGTGGCATCCAGCTTGGCAAGCGAATAGAAGGGCAGGGGACTGAAGTCCGGAGTCTTCGGCGTGGGCTGGTAGATGATCACCGCGAGCCCCACCACCTGCGCTCCGTTCGATTCCACCAAGCGCTTCAATTCTCCCAGGTTCCGGCCCGACCGCAGGATATCATCCACCAAAAGTACCTTCTCGCCCGGCAACTGTTCCAGGTACTGTCGGAAACGCATCGGTCCTTTTTCTGTTTCGCGTTCCGCCCAATAAACTTTGTGCGCGCGCAGTGCCTCGCAAACGCCGTAGGCTACCGGCAATCCACCTGTGTCCGGACATACGATGGAAAGCTCCGAAATAATGGCCCGGATCTCAGCGTTAGCGCGCAGCAACCGGCTCAGGCCCACGCTCAGTATTTTGGCGTGTTGGTAGTATCGCATCGCCAGTTGCACTTGCATGTATTCGGTGGCGTGCAGGCCATTGGGGTATTCGAAATGGCCGTCGCGGATGGCCCCGGTGCGCCGCAACAGGCTCACTACTTCGTCTTGAGTCGGAACTAAATGCATATTCTCTCCACCCTGATCAGCTTGCCCCCCGCCCCGTAAGCACGCGCGGAATTGTGCGTAGGATTATCTTCCAGTCTAGCGCTAAGGACCAGGTATCGATGTATTGCATGTCCATCTTCATCCAGGTTTCGAAATCCAGAGCATCGCGGCCGGCTACGGCCCAAAGACACGTAAGCCCCGGCCGCATGCGAAGCCGGCGGCGTTGCCATCTTTGATACCTTTCCACTTCTTCGGGGACTGCAGGCCGTGGACCGACCAGCGACATATCGCCCTTGAGCACGTTCCACAATTGCGGCCATTCGTCGATCGAGAACTTACGTAGGAACCAACCGATCCGCGTAAGCCGGGGGTCGTTCGGGATCTTGAAGGCCGTGGATCGTTGATTGAGGTGCGCTACCGACGCTTTCAGCTCTTCGGCGTTGTCGCACATGGAGCGGAATTTATAGAACACAAAGCGGCGGCCGTTCAGCCCGCAACGTTCCTGGCGGAAGATGGCCGGACCGGGTGAGGTGAGCGGAATCAGCAGCGCGATCAAGAGCATGAACGGCAGCAGCAGCACCAGCGCCGCGGCGGCCAGTAGGATGTCCGTGACGCGCTTCAAAAGCAGCCGGATTTCGTCGTGCGGAGCGGCTGAAAAGGTCAGCAACGGCGTGGTTCCCAGCCGGTCCAGATACACCTGACTGTTCACGTGCGGGAAGAAATCCACCACCACTCGCGTGCGCACGCCCTCCTCGTCGCACAGCAGGAAAACCTCCTCCATCCCAGCCAGCCTGCCGCTCTCCACGGCAAAAATGATCTCGTCGATCACCTGCTGGCGCAGTAATTCGGGCAGCTGCGATAGCGGATATTGTTGGTAGGCCTGAGACAACTCAACCTGCCCCGGCTCATCGTCCAGGAATCCCATCAGGCGAACGCCATAATCCGCCGATTGTTCCAGCGCCGCTCCCAGATGCCGCGCGCTTGCGCCCGACCCCACCACCATCACGAAGTGGGCCGTGCCAAATTCCCGGCGCACCGTGCCGATGGCGCGCGCGAAGTTAATGCGAAACAGGCACAGCAGTACCCAAGCGTAAATCGCGAACAAAGCGACGAAAGAGCGGCTGAGGTCGAGACGAAGCATATACTCGGCCAGCACCAGCGAGATCGCGCCCAAAGCGCATTGCCGGAAAGTGTCGCGCAGAACCACGCGGGGATGCGCGGAGTCCAGCTTTTCGTAGATGTTGAACCAGTAGCCGATGGCGGTCCAACACAACATCGATATGATCAGCAGCAGCGTGGCCACCAAGAAATCGAGATAGAAAACCTTTTCGAATTGCAGCCGGATGCGCGTCTCGTAGGCGGCTAGGAAAGCTAGAGTAATGAGAAGTACGTCGGTAAGGCCGAAGATTGCCTTGACTTTTCTGTAATGCCTGCTGAACACTCCGGAAACAGCATAGCATGGCTAAAATACGTTGCATCCTGGAACTGGTGTGGTGAATCCTTAGATCCATGGAAATTCCCGATCTTCGTTATCCCGTTGGTAAGTTCAAGTTTCCAGATGCTGTCACTCCGGAGGAGCGCGCGAAGTTCGTCGTGCAGATTGCCGAAGCGCCGGCCCGGATGAGAGCGGCCATCGCCGGCCTTTCCGATGAGCAGATCGATACTCCCTACCGCCCTGGCGGTTGGACCGTCCGGCAGGTGGTGCATCACGTACCCGATAGCCATCTGAACAGCTACGTTCGATTCCGGTGGGCTTTGACTGAAGACGATCCGCCGATCAAGGCGTATTACGAGGATCGATGGGCGGAGCTTCCGGATGCGCGCACCGCGCCGGTGGAAGTCTCGCTCGCGCTGCTGGAATCGCTGCACGGCCGGTGGGGCGCCCTGCTCGGCTCGCTCACTGACGAGGATTGGAAACGCACCTTCCGTCATCCGGCGTTGGGCCCAGTCAGTCTCGAAAAGAACGCGGCGTTGTACGCCTGGCACGGACAACATCACGTAGCGCACATCACAGGATTGCGCGAGCGGATGGGCTGGTAGGCCAGGCGGCAGGCGGTAGCCAGAACGAACGCCGATCCGGGTTTCTGCAGCCTGCCGCCTGGTGCCTGCCGCCTGTCGCCGTCGGCGTTATCTTAAAGGTAATGCCGACGGTGTCTGAGACCGCGGAACCGAAGCTGGCCGGTCCTCATGGCGGTGGACCGCGCGACTTGTGGCCGGACGATCCTGGAGGGGGCGGCGGGGACGATGGCGGCGAGTCACGATACATTCCGGACGCGGGCCTGTTCGCCATGCGGTTCGTCCTGCTATCCATCACCACTCTGTTCATCACCATCGGCATGGCCTACTTCACGCGCTCCCGGACGGGGTTCAACTGGCAGCACATCCGCGTTCCGCGAATGCTATGGCTCAGCACGGCTCTGATTCTGGCCAGCAGTTGGACGCTGGAATCCGCACGTGGATTCTTGCAACAGAAAAACAGCCATCGCTATGCACGCTGGTTGGAACTCACGCTCGGTCTCGGTCTGGCTTTTCTCGCTTCGCAGCTCCTGGCGCTCCGCGAACTGGTGACGCAGGGGATTTATTTGCGCCACAATCCGCATAGCTCGTTGTTTTATGTGGTGACGGGCGCGCACGGAATTCATTTGCTCGGCGGCATGGCGGCCATATGTTACCTGCTGCTCCGCGCCTCGCTGCGGCCGGAGTCCGTGCTCCTGGATTTCCGGCGGCAGAGGACGCGAGCGGCCGTTTCAGCCCTCTATTGGCACTTTTTGACGTTGCTGTGGCTGGGCCTGTTCCTCAGTTTGCTGCTGTGGCCTTGAACCGCATGCGCCACGCATGGCGCCCCGGGCCGTAGTAGCGCTTCACTATTTTGTCCCGCTGGAATCCGTACTTCTCGTAGAATCGAATGCCCGGCTCGTTCTTGGTCTCCACCATTAGCCACCACATTTTCACGCCATACGCGCGCAATTCGGCGAGCGTGTGGTTGAGCATGGCCTCTCCGACGCCCGTGCGCCGGTCGCGTGGGTCTACGGCGATGGACGCGAGCTCCGCGTTCCTGGAACCGGCGCATGTGATGGTGTAGCCTGCGATGCGGCGTCGAACCGTGGCGACTAGAAACAGATCCGGACACTTACGGTGGAACGCGAGAAACATTCTCTCATCCCAGGCATCGTTCCCGAATGAGGCTCGCTCGATGGCGAGAATGCGTTCGAGATCGGAGGTTTCAAATTTCCGGATGCGCGCCACTGGCCGCCTACGGCTTCGGTGCATCCGGGATCGACATATAGACCACCCACGAACCCACATTCTCACGATACTGGCTGGCCAACGGCGGCGTCGATCTCAGAATCCGCACAGTGTCGTCCAGCCGAAACGCCATGCTGTCATTGTAATGCCGCTCGCCGATGCAGCATACTAATCATCATGCTTTCTCGACGCGATGTTTTGAAAACGGCAGCCGCGATGCCGGCGCTTTTGCAGGCGCAATCACCCAACGATACCGTTCGCGTAGCGGTGATCGGAGTGGGGAACCGCGGCTCCTACGACCTGAAAAATATACTAAAAGTGCCCGGCGTGAAAGTCGTCGCGCTTTGCGATCTCGATACCGAGCGTCTGGACAAGGCGAAGGCCCTGGTCAGCGCTACTGCCAGCGGCGAACCCGCTACCTATACCGATTTCCGGAAGATGCTCGACGAGCGCAAGGATATTGACGTCACCATCATCGCCACGCCCGTGGACACACACAAAATGATCGCGATCGATGCCTTGGAAGTCGGCACCAGTGTGTATTGCGAGAAGCCGATGGCTACCACGCCCCAGGACGTCCGGCTCATGGTTGCGGCCGCCAAGAGCGCCAAAGGCGTCTTTCAGGCCGGCTTCCAGCTCCGGCATGATCCCAGGCGCCGCAGGTCAATCGAGTTTATTCATTCCGGCGGAATTGGCGACGTTCTCTTTTTGCAGGGTTATCGCCACACCGGCGATCTGCCGCATGACACGCCTTGGTATTTCGATCGCACCCGCTCCGGCGACAACATTGTCGAGCAGGCTTGTCACATCCTCGATCTGTTCACCTGGACAGTGGGCAAACATCCGCTGAGAGCCTTCGGCTCGGGCGGCATCAATTTTTTTAAGAACGATCCGCCCGGCCGCACCACCATGGACAACTACGCGGTGATCTACGAATTCCCCGACGACCTGCGCCTCGAGTTCAGCCACATCTATTTCGATCCTCCGGGATTCTCGGGTGTGAAGGAACGTGTGTTTGGTGCAAAGGGCGCCATCGATCTCGCTACCGCAACCTGGATGGAGCGCGATAAGAAAGGCGAGATCAAGCTGGATGTCCCGGATGCTGCGGAGGATTCCACTTACCTATCGCTTGCCGCCTTCATCGACAACGCGCGCGCCCACAAGACGCCACTCAACAATGCAGAGTCGGCTGCAATGTCGACCATGGTGGCGATGCTAGGCCGCAAGGCGATTTATGAGAAGCGGGTGGTGAGGTGGGAGGAGCTATAACAGGCGGCAGGCTGCAGGCTGCAGGACGCAGGCTGCAGGAAGCAGGCGGCAGGAAAGCAGGTGGCAGGCTCCAGGCGGCAGGCGGCAGGAAAAGGACCGGCCACAGGATGCACGATCGCCACTACGGGGTTGCTGCCTCCTGCCGCCTGCTTCCTGTTCTTCAGCTCGGTTGTTCGAAATACCCTTGCGCCAACTCCGGCTTCTGCTCTAGCGCTTGCTTCCAGCAGTCGCGGGCTTCGTCCTGCTTGCCCTGGCTCTTGAGCACATGTCCCAGGTTGAGAAGAGCCTCTGGGAACGATGGCCGTTCCTGGAGTGCTTCCTTATACAGGCGCTCGGCGTCGTCTAGTTGACCGGACTTTTGCAACAGCAGGCCAGTGTTGTAGAACAACTCAGGACTCCGCTCGCCCTTCTCGATCAGCCGGGCTTGATAATCCAGCGCCTGGTCGAAGCTTTCACGTTCCACGGCCAGTGCCGCCAAACCGCGTAGCGCATCCACCGAGTTGGGATTCGACGCCAGGATCGCTTCGAAAGCACGAGTAGCGCCTTCCGAATCGCCCACGTTCCAGCAAGCGATTCCGAGATTGAGGTTCGCCTCCGGCCAATCTTGGCGCTTCTGGACGCAGGTCTGGAACGCTTCGCTCGCTCCCTGGTAATCGTTTCGTTCCAGCCGCAGATAACCAAGACGGAACCACACGTCCTCCAAATCTGGATTGCGTCCAAGCAGTTTTACGTAGACTCGCTCGGCGTCTTCTTTGGCACCCTGCTTATCGAGAACCGAAGCGAGATTGTGTAAGACATCCACTAGATCCGGGGCAATCTCGAGAGCTTTCTCATACGCTGTGCGGGCGGCGGCCAAGTCGCCGGATTCCTGATGAACGACGCCCAGGTTCACGTAAGCCTGCTTGGCGTCAGGACGGACGCGAGTGGCCTCCGAGTATGCTTTGGCCGCTTCTTCCAGCTTGCCCGTCTTCTGGTACGCCACGCCGAGATTAAACCAGCGATCGAAGTTGTCGGGCGTGTATTCCACCAGCTTCTGGCAGTAATGGCGGGCGGCTTCGTAGTCGTTGGAGGCGAAGGCGGAGGTAGCCAATCCCTCGAGCGCGGTTTGGGAATTCGGCCGCAGCGTCAATAACGCAGCCGAGTAGTCCGCGATCATGGCTTGATCCTTCCGGGCCATCCCGATGGTGACCATGTTCACCAGGCACTCTTCCGACTTCGGGTTCGCGGCCAGAAGCGATTGATAGATGCGTCCCGCTTCGTCGAAATTCCACTGCAACTGCAGTGTCACTGCTTTTCCAAACAATGCGGTGGGATGTTCGGGCTCTTCAGACAGTACCCGATCGAAGCTCTCGGCGGCAGCCTCGACTTTGTCGAGATGCAACTGGCAGATGCCTAAACCTAGCCGGGCGTCGATGCGGCCCGGATCTGTCTCGGCGGCTTTTTCAAAGAATTCGGCTGCTTCCTGCCAGCGTCCCAGCTTCTCCAAGCACACCGCCATGTGGAAGTTGGCGGCGGAGTGCTTCGGATTCAGGCTAAGTACTTTCGCATAACTCTTGGAGGCGTCTTCATACTGGTCCAAGTCGTATTGAAGCTGAGCTTTCGCCGAGTAAATTTCCAGGCTTTCCTCGCCTTCAGCGAGCGCGCCGTTTATTTCATCCAGCGCTTCTTCGAGGTTCCCTTCCAGATGCAGTGAAACTGCTCTGGCAAGCGCCGGTACCTTGGCCGCTTTTGAGCCGTTCGGCGAGGTTGCGCCATTAGACGACGATGATCGCGATTTGCTTTGACTCATGCTCAGTTAAGATTCCCATTTCTGCCCTCGATTCCGTAGGGCGCAAGATATGCACACAATCTGCCCAGCGTGTCGTACTGATGCGAGACTTCCAGCCACCGAACGCGAGCCTTTTCGCCGCGGCCGCAGAACAGCCCAACGCCACCGCGCGGGATACGATCATCGGACCAGAAATCGATGAGCTGGTCCTGCGCCCGAATGGCAAAGTCACTGCCCGTGACGTCCACCCGGATGCGGTATAGCATGTCGGCGCGGGCACTGAACGGCAAACGCTTCTCCACGCGCGGCCCTTCCTTGCCTCCAATTACTGCATAGCGCACCACATGAACTTCCGGCAGAGGACCAGGCTTGACCACCAATAACTTCACGGCGTAGTAGTTATCCAAATTGGCCGCCCGGAAGGCGCAGCCCATGCCTTTCTGGTCGATTTCGCCCAGAAACTCGAAGCGATAGTCGGTCAGGTCTACGGTGGGCCGGAAAACCGCCAGCGGTCCGGGCTGCACAAAGCCGGACGCATCGTAGGACCAGCGCGTGGTCAAATTGGATCGGCTCTCCCATCCATCCAGGCCCGATCGGAAGTCATCGGTGTAAGCGATGGCCGCACGGTCCAATATGTTTTTATTCAGGGTGGTCCAGCGATCTGCCACCAGCTTTTGAACACCGCTGCCCGCCCCGCTCGGGATTTTCACTTTCGGCATCGAAGGACTAACGGCCAGCGCCAATAGAATCGGCAACAGCACCGTCACAATTCTCAATTCGGACGGAGCCTTCCGCCAGACATCCACCAGCCAGCGCCAGGAGCGTGCCGCTTCGGTCGCCACATGCCCCATCGCCATACTATGGAAGCGCGGCTCGTTCGATTCCTCTTCCATCTCCGCCATCTCTGCGGGAACTTCGTCCACGCTCTCGGCCGGCTCGAATCGGGCGCCGGCCGCGGATGGTTCCACATACGCGCCGGGCAGGACCGGGGTGGCCGGGAATTGCGGTTCAGCTTTGGGTTGCGCGATGCGGCGGCTGGGCGTATTGAAGAGTTGCGTTGCAAATGTTAGCGCGAGCAATCGCTCCGGCAATCCAAACCACTTCTTTGCCTCACGGGCTTCGGCCAGCGCCGAAAAGGCCGGCGCTGCCATGGTCTTCGGCCGGAACTCCAGTGGTACCGGTTGCTTGAGATGCGGCGCGGGCGTCTCTCCAACAACACCTTCCAATCTTGTGTTGAAGGGGACCAATCCGCCTTCCGGCGGCGATACAGCTTCTTCACCTCCCAACTCGGCGAACGCGATGCGATGTTCGTCGCAGCAGAATTCACCATCCGTCAGGGTGCGGAGCGGCGCAAGCGCGATATTGCAGTACCGGCACTTCATAGGCCTACCTATCTCGTTCCCATAATATGGCCGGAGCGGGGGAATAGCTACGCAGGAAAACACTTAAGCAACGCCCGGAATTCCTCGTAAGGCAGGATACGGCGTACGACGTTAGCCCTAGCAATCGGTGGTAAGTAGAACCCTGCGTTTGGTACGCCCCGGACCCCTCGCTCGACTCAAAATCAATATCTTGCGGACGCTGTGATTGCGCATCCTCCTGACCTCCAGCCGACCGTCGCACCCACCCGAGCGCCCACCAGGCAAATCCAGCCAATATCAGCGTAAGCGGCTGGAACCGCAAGAATTCAGCAAACGATTGCGTCAGCCAAGGGACGATGTAAAGCAGAGCCAGCCATCCGCCAAAAACCTCCCGTTCGTTCCCGGCGCACCTCAGCATCACTCCCGCTGCTAGCGTTACGGCGGGCCCTATCAGGATGGTGTCGTAAATCGGCGTGTACACATTCGAAACCAGAGCGCCGGCCAGGGTAGCAGCCCATAAACAAGTCACGCGAGGCCGCGCTCCATGAACTTGACTGCCACCACGCCATCGCCAGGATCGCGAGCGCCGCCAAGGCCGCCACAGCCGCCAGAACTTGCGCGAGCGTCGAAGCATTCCCCAGCAGCAAATGAAAAAACGAACCCACATCCACGTATTTGTTGCGGCGCAGCGCTGCCGCTGGACCGGTTGCCAGACGCCCGTAGAACTTCAGAGTGTCGAGCCACGCAGCGCCCCCTTTGATTCCCACCATTCGAATCGAAGCCAGCGCGAGCGCGGCTGCCCCTGTTATAGCCCCGCCCAGCATGCGCCAGCGCCGGCCGCAAAACAGCATCAGAACCGGGATCGCGATGAGTGTCGGCTTGAACAGCGCCAGCGCAAGCGCGAGACCAGCGAAAAACCTGTGATTCCTGGCGCGGAAAAACACAAACAGCGTGACCGCAATGAAACCGAGTACGGAAATCTGCCCGCCGATCCAGCTCTCCATGAGGAACGGCATTGAGGATATCGCCAGCAGAAAACCGGTTCTCCTCTGCGGCTCGGAAAGCTCGACTGATCGAAGCAACAAAACGACCGCGGCTGAGTAAAGAGCCAGCGAGAAAGCGAGCCAGCCGACATACGCCCAGGGGTAGGGGAGCCGGGCGAAGAGGCGATAGATAAGTCCCGCGTAAGGAATGCTGGAGCCGCACCTCCAAGTCGAGGTCGTACATACGCGCTGGTTCATACTGGTTCAAAATCTTCCCCGCCACGTAGAACTGCACGAAATCCCCGCCTAACGGACGGCCCATGGGGGTCTGGCCCTGAAATCCGCACACAATCAGCGCGGCCACTATCGTAATCCAGCTCAGAGCCCGAGCTTCGCGGCTTCCCGGCAAAGGTCCAAACCGATGCATCGCTATCTGGTGAATCGTCGAGAGTTAGGGGAAAGTGTAGGGCAAGCCTCTGGCTTGCCCCGGGACAAGCCGGAGGCTTGTCCTACAGCGGAGCCGGAAGCGCTAACGCAGCCTTAGCCAGCGCCTTCTCGATCAGTTCCACCACCTCGCACTCCCGCAATCCACGCGAAATGGATAGCTCGGTGATTAGCATGTGGCGGGCCCGGTCGAGCATTTTTTTCTCCCGGAACGAAAGCGGCTTCTCAGTCTGCAGCACCAGCAAGGTTTTTAGCACTTCCGCAATCTCCAGAAGTGTGCCCTTGCGCATTCGATCCGAGTTTTCCTTGAAACGGTCCTTCCAGTCGCACTTGCGCTTCGAGCTTCCTTCCGCAAGATACGAAAGCACTCTTGCGACCTCGCCATTCCGTGTCACCTTCCGCAGTCCGATCTCCGTAACGTGGGAGAAAGGCACCATGACGGTCATGCTGGTGTAGGTCAGGCGCAGGAGATAGAATCTTTCGGCTTGTGCGCCAAAGGATCGGGTGCTGATGTTCTCGACCGTGCCTATCCCATGGTTGGGATAGACGATCTTCTCACCGATTTGGAACAAGGTCATACGTAGACCGATGGTGCCTTGTCAAGTTGTTGGCTGCCCAACTCTAAGAATCCAGAATGACGATGTTAAGCCTAAGTGATGCCCTTGTCAACAGAATTTAACGCGAACCATTGCGGGACCGCGCTTTCGAATAGTAGATCAAGGACTTAGCCTGACAAATTTCCGTGGGAACCAGTACGTATGGAACGTTTTAATCCGGGCTCGTCGGAGGAATCTGTGGGTAAAAAGTCTTGAAATGGTCGTGCGGAGGGTCGGCGACTAAGCCGACGCCCCGCCGTCCCGCCATCCGTCGTGATCATCTGTCCCACTGGGTTCTGGCCCGGCCACAACGTCCTGGCCAGCGTTCGCGATAGCTAGCGATGGTTTCTCCAGCGGCCGTTGCTCATAGGTGTTGACAGCCTACCGGTTGTCTGATGTAGTATATAGCTGTAGGCAGCCAACATGTCTGAATACAAAACGGACGTCCCGTACGGGACCCTGGATCTGCTGATCCTTAAAACACTGGACACCATGGGGCCCATGCACGGCTACCGCATCGCCAGGAGAATTGAGCAGGTCGCGGAGAACCTCTTACGATTGAACCAGGGGTCGATTTATCCAGCTCTCATACGCCTGGAAGAGCAAGGCTGGATTCGCACGCAATGGGGAATCTCTGAGACCAAACGCAAGGTCAAGTTTTATTCGCTGACCAAGGCTGGAGCAAAGCAACTCAGTGTCGCGGTTCGGAACTGGGAGAGGGCGACGGCGCTGGTGGCACGGTTCTTCGTGAAAACAAAGCTGGAGGCGGAGTCGTGAAGCTTCGATTCGCGGCTCGGCGTCTTCTGGCGTTGCTTCGCAAGCGGCGTCTCGATGGAGAACTGGAGGGTGAAATTCTTGCTCACCTGGAGATGGCCGAGCTCGATGCTATCGCCGCTGGCCTCACACCCGAAGAGGCTCGCCGCGAGGCCAACCAGCGTTTTGGAGGAATCCAACAGATGAAGGAAGAGCATCGCGATCAACGGAGCGTCCCGTGGGTGGAGAACCTGTTGAGAGACTTGCGTTACGGGATGGCATCGCTCGGGCGGGATCCCGGGTTCGCCGCGGTTACCATCGCATTACTGGCTCTCGGCATCGGCGCCAACACGGCAATGTTCAGTATCGTGGATGCGGTGATGTTGAAACCGCTTCCGTTCCCTGAGCCGGAGCGCATGGTAAGGGTCTGGGAATCCACTCCACAAGGGCGCAACGGCACCACCACGCTGACCTTCTTGGACTGGAAGCGGCAGAGCGATGTCTTCGAGGCATTGTCGGTGGAGAACCCAACCAGCGCCGCGGTGGCGACTGGCGGCGATCCGGCGCGCGTTTCGGGTAAGCAGGTGTCCACCGATTACTTTCAGGTGTTCGGCGTGAAGCCTCAAATCGGGCGGACCTTCGCAACAGGGGAAGATCAGCCGGGAGCGGCTTCAGTGGTGGTGTTAAGCCACGCGTTCTGGCAAACGCAATTTGCCGGCGATCCTGGTGTTCTAAGCCGCGATTTGATGCTCGACGGTGAACCGCATAGAATCATCGGCGTTCTACCGCGGGGGAGTTTTGATCGTGACGAAGCTAGGTTCTGGACGCCGCTGATCTTCGCGCCGGATCAAATGAATCGCGGCCAGCATTGGCTCAACCCCATTGGGCGGCTGCGAACGGGAGTGAGCACCCAGCAGGCACAAGCCAAGATGACCGCGTTGAGAGCCAGTCTAAATGACGTGATTTTCCAGAAGGACTGGGGCTTCGCGGTGGACCCGTTCGCGCAGATGCTGGTTGGCGATACCCTGCGCCGGTCCATCTACCTGGCGTCTGGAGCGGTTCTGATGGTGTTGCTCATCGCTTGCGCAAACGTGGCGAACCTGATGCTGGCCAAAGGCGCAACCCGGCGGAAGGAGATGGCGCTCAGAACCGCGCTAGGCGCCAGCCGCGGCCGTTTGATCGTGCAATTACTCACCGAGAGCCTGGTCCTATGCATGCTCGGAGGCGCGGCCGGTGTTGTGTTGGGCGCACTGCTGCTTCGTGTTGCGGTCCCGTTGCTCAGGACATCGCTGCCATTTACCGCCGATCTCAGCATGGATCTGCGCGTCCTTGGGTTCGCCGCGGCTGCCGTGATGGCGGCCTTGATCCTCGCTGGCCTGCTTCCTTCCTTGCAGACTTCTTTCGGCGCTCTTTCAAACGCCTTGAATCAATCGCCACGGGGATCGTCTGGTTCGAGCGCGGCGGTGCGCCGGACCATCGTCATCGCTGAAGTCGCTGCTTCCGTCGTGCTCATTTGCGGCGCGGCGCTCCTGTTCAAGAGCCTGGCAAAACTTCAGCGGGTGGATCTTGGCGTACGAATCGACCATGTCATTACCATGTCCACCGATCTTCCGTCGGCTGCGTACCCGTCTCCAGCCAGCGCGGCCCGATTTTATGATGCCGTGGTTCAAAGGCTACGGGCCGTGCCCGGAGTGGAGCAGGCATCCGTCTCGCAGGGCTTGCCGCTTCAAGGTGTGCAATGGGGCGAATATTTGAGCTTGCCCGGAGTGAAGGACTTTTTCCTGGTTCGCTTGAAGCTTGTCGATCCCTGGTATTTTGGCACCCTGCAAATTCCATTGGAGTCCGGGCGCGGAATTGGAGATCGGGATCGCGCTAGCGCTCCTCCTGTTGTAGTCATCAATGAGGAAGTGGCCCGGCAATTGTCGAAAACATTCGGAATTCGAAATCCCATTGGGCGAATCGTTGGCATCGACGTGCCGGGCTACGGCCCAATCCCGGAGTCGCTGGTAAAACTGCAGATCGTCGGTGTGATTCGCAGCGAGCGTACCGCCGCATTGAACGCGCCGCCAGAACTGGTGGCCTATCTACCATTGGCCCAGGCTCCGCGGCAGGACATCAAACTGGTGGTTCGAACGCTGAACGATCCAGCGTCGGTGATGCCCGGGATTCGAGAAGCGGTGCGGCAGATCGATCCGCACCTGCCTCTGGGCGACGTGATGACAATGGAACAGGTGAAGCAGCAGAGCATACTCTGGGCGAGGCAACCCTCCTGGGTGCTTGGCGCCTTTGCTGGGGTTGCGGCTCTGATGGCTGCGCTGGGGCTTTACGGTGTTCTGGCGAATGCGGTGACCGACCAGCGCCGCGAGATTGGCATCCGCATGGCCCTGGGCGCGCGGCCGGGCGACGTGGTATCGCACACTTTGCGCAGCGCCCTCTCGATGCTCCTGGTGGGGCTTGCCGCCGGACTGGCTGGAGCTTTTGCGCTGACCCGGGCACTGAAGAGTCTCTTGTTCGAGGTGTCCGCGCTGGACCCGGCCGCACTCGTCGTGGCCTGCGTTCTAATGACTCTGGTCGGCCTACTGGCGGCCTTGATCCCGGCCAGCCGCGCGGCGGGAGTGGATCCCATGACGGTGCTCCGCGAGGAAGGGTGATTGGGATGCGGGGGCTTTCGGCCTTTGGTGTTTTAATAAGCCCGCTAACCAAACGACCTCGGCCCCGCGATCGGCCTTCCAACCGCTCGTCTGGTCACGAGCTCTTGGAATGCGACTTATCGGTACCGATCCCCGTCAAGGACCCCCAGACCGCCGTTTCGATGGAGTATTCGAGGGATGAAAAGCCACGGTCCACTTAGACCAACTGCACGAGCCCAGCGTCTTCGATTTCGAGTGCGTGTTTAAGGCGCAGCAGTGTAGGCAATGTTGGGTTCCGCACTCGCGCGGGAAAACCATCATAAGTCCGGCCTCGAAGCGTCCTTCCCGTCGTCTTCTTGCGCACCCCGCCCCACTGCTTGAAGAAGAAAGGGACGTTAGCGGCTTTGCACTGTTCGCGAATAGAAAGAACCCACTCCTCTTTCATCGGCCGCGCGCCGGGTCCGCTTTCGCCGCCGACAATCACCCAAGAGATGCCCCTCAGCGGCAGATTTCCCAGATCTTCCAGAAGCGGCTCCACGGACAGGAAGCGCACAGCCGCAGGCGCGGCTTGAAGGTCGGCGATTCGTGGCAGTCCGTATTTACGATCCTCCACTGAAACACCCCACCATATGTGAGCGTCCTTCGCGGCTGTCCGAAGCGGCCCACTGAGCAGTTCCCGCAGGCGCTGGGAGCGCTTCGTAAGGACCTGATAGGTGTGCCAGTTCGCAAGCCGCATTGTCTCAGCCACCTTCTCGATATACTTAACGGGAACGCCGTCCTGGAACAGATCGCTCATCGAGTTGACAAATACCATCCGTGACTCGCTCCAGCGAAGGGGCTCGCCGAGTTTCTTTGGTACGAGAAGCAGATCGAAGCCTTGCTCGAAGGGATGTCCCTTCACCCCGCGGAAGCGCTCGGCGAACCGTTCCGCGTAGCAATGCTTGCAACCCGGACTTATTTTAGTGCAGCCGCGCACCGGGTTCCAGGTTGCGTCCGTCCACTCGATTTTTGAAAGCAGTGACATCGAAGTTCAATCCCAAAGGTTCTTTTGATCGGTGCTGTATTTGAGCACATCGTCCCAGAATTTAAAAGCTGTCTCACTCCGAGAGAATAGAGCAAGGTAGTAAAGTGGCAGATTTTTCTCGACAGACCGGACCAGCTTCATGCGATGCAGCGGCTTTTTAAGGTAGCCAAGGGATTCCATGCTCCTGCAGAACTCGTCGGCCAGAAACGGTCTGAAGTCACTCCTCCTGAGACCGACCACCTTCCAGCGTTCCCGCCACTCCGTATTCCCAAGCGCCTCGTCAATCTTCGTGGAATTGCCCTCGACGTAATGCTCATAATTACGATTCGCATCCATGCCGATGGCAAGCAGGACGACGAAATCGATGAAGACAGTGGAAAGCCTACGCATGGTCTCGAATTTGAGCCCGAAGTCGAACGGATCTACGAGACAAAGGCTCAGCACTCTATTCGTGGAAGAAGCCTTTGGTATTTCTTTGTAAATCCTCTCGATTTCGGCGTCGCAGTTGCCAGCGACGTATGCCACATTGGCTTGAGGCGCGATCCGTCCCGCACGGGCCTCCAAGGCGTCCAACAGGTCCTTGTCTTCCTCGCAGAAGATGTATTTGTCGAAAAGGTGCGTAACCGTCAGCGCGATGACGGGCGATCCTTTCAGAAATCTGCTCGTTTCCTGAACGCGGCTGTACCCGGCTCCGGCGTATAAATCGATATAGACGCGCTGATCCCACTTGTTCTTCATGCCGGTCGAGAACAGTTCGCTATAGAGGGCCAAGAGGCGATACTTCGTCTCCGCCCAGCCGCCCACTTCGGGAGTCACCAGGCCGTCATTGTCCACACGGAGATTCTCCGAACCGGCCATCACCTATTTATAAAACATTTGCGTTCTGAAATGTATCGATCACGTGGCGTCCTCGTAATCGACAAACAGCCGCCTCGCCGTGAGAGTGAAGGACGGCGGGTTGCCGACCGCCCGGCCCAGTCTGCTATCGCAGCTCCATACGTAGCTCGCCGATACCAAACTGACCTTTGACACCACCCGGACTAATCAAGATGCATATCTTCTTGAGCGGGCCAGATCGATGCCAAAACCAATCTGCGATAGCCTCTGACTTGAAGCTCAACTCTTCCGCGCCGTATTCTTTTTGACCCCCATGTTCTTGGCCGCGCTTCACAGAAAGTGCTTCACCGACCATACCAGCGGCGAGGTCAGGAATCGCCACGAAATCCTCGAATCCGCGAGCTTTGCCGTCGTACGAAACGGTATTCATCGCGAAGATACCTAGCTGGTGCGGCACAAAGAGTGCAGATAGCCGCGCAGCGAATTGATGCACATCGTCCAGACGCCCAGCATTCGCCACGATGCTGTCGTCGTCAGTTATCCACGTCACGTCCATGCCCTTTGACGACCACGCTTCTAAGAACATCGAGAAAAAATGGGCAACTCGGGCCATCTGTTCAAACGCTTTTATGTCCCATTTTCCTTGAAGACCATGTATATCGTGCCACACTTGCATGGATGTGGGCGTTGAAGACAATTGTCCGAGTTGCTTCGTCACGGCGACCACGACAACATAGCCGTCAAGATACTCGGCAGCTTCCAGGAATGGGATCAGGGCGCGACGCCGCTGAACGTCATTCATGTTCTTGAAAGACATGCGCCTGCCATCCCTAAGGTATTTCTCCCGGACTTCGTGGCATCTCGCAGGCCACTGGGGCGAACCATCTTCATCTGCGACAAGGAAGCCGTAAATGCGGAATTCGCTCTTGGGATGGTCTCCGCTGTAATCGGAACCGAACATTAAATGCGAGCCTCGAAATGGGGCAGAACGCGTTCGCTTAAGATAACGCGAGAACGCCTTGGCCCATGGCCATGCTTCCTTTAGTGTTTCATCAAATGGCTTCGTAGACTCCATGCTGGCGCTCCATTAAGCTAACGGCCACACGCCCCTCCTTCCTATCTTCGCGCAGCGGCACACCGGGAGAGTGCTCGCGGCAATTGGCGCACTGGCAGCGGACGCTTGCCTCCTCGACCGCCGTTTTCTAAAAACACCGAAGCACACAACTGCGAGTCGCCATTGGCAGTCGACGGATCCTTGGCCCGCAACTTAAATCGATAACCGCACATAGCCCATGCCCCGGCATATGCACGCAGATCGATTTCGCTCTTGAAATTGTCCAGTTCCGGGTCGAACATCAAATTTCTCTCCTACCGCCGCTCGGAACAGCCGAGCTGACATCAAAACCGGTGGCGGGGCGACCTTCCTGAGACCGGCGCTTTCGGCGTAACACCGGCGCCTGGTTCGAGTACAGTTTTCGGGTTAACCCGAAGAGAGTCCGCTAAGGCCGTCAGCATTGAAGTTTCGAATGAGCAGCTTGCCGCACTCAATACGAAGGCTGCGGCACAGGGTCTTATCCTTCAAGACTGGCTGAAGAAGCTTGCCGGCGAAGAGGCCGAACCCACTCAGCCTGGCCAGCCGTTCAAGTCGGGGTACGGCATGCTGGCGAAGTACGGCCCGGCGCCGTCCGCTGAGGAAATCGACGAGAACCGCAGAGAGATGTTCCGCGGCCTTGCCAGAGACTTCTGATGATCGCCGGCGTTGCCGACACTCACGCCGCGCTTTGGTATCTGTTTGGCGATCCCCGTTTGTCAGTGCCGGCCAAGGCGGCTTTTGAGACCGCGGCGAGCTCCAGGTGAAAGATTCTGTTGTCAGTTATCAGCCTGGCGGAAGTTGTGTACCACGTCCGAGAAAAACCGCCTTCCCGCGTCGGCCTACGCTGATTTGAAAAAGGCGCTGCACGACCCCGATCACATTCTGCAGGAAGCACCGGCTCACCGCCGAAATCATTGATGCCATGCTGGAGGTGCCGCGCGCGGACATCCCCGATATGCCAGATCGCATGGCGCCGCGACTGCCGTATATTTTGGCGTGCCTGCCATCAGTCGCGATGGCCGCATACGCGCATCCAACGTATAAACCTTTTGGTAGGGCATCCTGCCAGCGTTTGGCCGTGGAGTCGCCGACCAGCACATACGCAAACCAGAAAGGCAATAGCATCCATAGGATCTGCAGGATCATCTCGTCGCCCCTTGGAGCGGGCTGCGTGACGTATCTCCTGCTAGAAAGTTTCACGGCACCACGCTGCGTTCGTTTCCCTTCAACTCGCCCGCAACGCCACCATCGGATCGATTCGCGAAGCTCTACGAGCGGGAAAATATCCGGCGAGGGCAGCCACCACAATCAGTAGCGCCCCTATTCCGATAAACGTGAACGGATCGCCGGGGGTGACACCAAACAACAAGCTTCCCAGCGTACTCGTCAGAGCGCGCGATGCTGCCATTCCCAGCCCGAGCCCGAGGGCAGCCAATCCGAACGTCCGCAGAAGAATACGACTCTGCAGATGAGTCGCGGAAGCCCCCAGCGCCATCCGAATTCCAATTTCCTGCACCCGCTGACTTACCGAATAGGAAATCACGGCGTAGATCCCGAGCGAGGCGAGTATCAAGGCGAAAGCCGCGAATCCGGCCAACAGCAGCACCAGAAACCGTCGTGGTGATACCGCCTTGTCCACCAGTTCCTGCAGGGTTGTAAATTCGCGCACCGGCAAATTCGAATCGATCGGCCTGAGAGCCGCTCGAACCGCCGGCGCCAGCCGATCCGGAGGAAGCACCGTCCGTACAACCAAGTTCATGGCGGGATAGTCTAAGGTTTGCCGCATCGGCAGATACATTTCGGAATCGCCCGCCTTCTCCAGAGCCTCATGCCGGACATCACCAACTACTCCCACCACTCGTCGGCCTCCATCCTGCGTCACGACCTTCCCAACCGCATCCTGGCCAGGCCAGAGGGTGCGAGCCAGGGTCTCATTGACCATCGCAACCGGTTCGCTTGATGCGCGATCCCTCTCCGTGAATTTTCTTCCAGCCTGCAAACGGATCCCGACTGACTCGAAGTATCCATCGCTCACTACCCGGATGTATGCCTCGGGATGCCGGTCCTTCGGGTAAACCTGTCCCTTCCCGGAGACCTGCCACGACCGGTCGCCTTCGAGGGGCAGAACGTCGGTGAGACCGGCTGCCCGCATGCCTGGGAGCGAGCGCGTCCGCCGCAGCACCTCATCGATATAGGAGTTCTGCTGCACTAAACCCGAAAACTGAAAACTCGGGTCTACCCGGAGGGTAGCCACCCCTTCCGGTTGAAATCCCGGATCTACATCCAGGACACGCAGAAAACTCCGCAACAGCAGTCCCGCGGCGACCAGTAAGGTGCAGGCAAACGCGACCTCGGAAACCACCAGTCCGTTGCGGACCCAGGCGTGCCCCAACCCACTCCTATGTCCGGCGCTCGACCCGCGGCTGCCATCTTTCAGCATTTCCCCGACCGCGAACGACCGGACTTCGAGGGCCGGCAACCAGCCAAAGAGTACGCCGGTCAGGGCCGCTGCCAGCAGCGTGAAACCAAGCGCGTCTCCGTCCAGCCGTACGCTTGCGAGCAGCGGAATATTGAATGCATCCAGATGAGCGATGGCGCGCGTGCCGGCAATCGCGAGAATCAGGCCCAGCGCCGCGCCGCAGCAGGAGAGCGCGACGCTCTCGGTAAGCATTTGCCGCAGCAACCGCGAACGGCCGGCTCCTAATGCCGCCCGCATCGCCATTTCCTTTTGCCGCGTCCCAAGCCGCGCCAATTGCAGATTCGAAAGATTCGCGCACACAATCAACATCACCACTCCAACCGCACAGGCCAGCACGATCAGAGCCGGACTCACTCGTCCGTTCACGTGCCGCTGCAGCGTAGTCAGCCTCGGCTTGACCGGGTTTCGTTCCGGATGCTGGATTTCGAGCTGTTTTGCCAGCACCGTGAACTCAGCCTGGGCGCCTTCGGCCGTGGCGCCAGGCCTCAGCCTTCCGATCGCCTGCATGGTATTTCCGTGTCCGTTCGTTTCGTCAGTCAGGGGCCATGGAATGAACACATCCACCGGAGTGCCGGGCGCAAAAACGCTCGCGAAATCGAAGGACGCCGGCAGTACACCCACCACCATTACTGGCTTATTGTCCAGCGTCAGCTTCCGTCCCACCACTCCCCGGTCTGAAGCAAACCGCCTCTGCCAAAAGCCGTAACTCAACAGAGCGGCCGGTGGAGTGTCGGATCTCCCGCGACACTCCTCGACGGCGAACGATCTTCCGATCATCGGTTGCACACCCAGCAACGTGAAGAAGTTCTGGGTAACGGGAGCGCTCGTCAAGCGCTCCGGCTCGCCTGTTCCCGTTAATTCGATGTCGCCCACGCCATAACCCGCGGACCCAGCTAGATCGGAGAATGATTTGTTCCGCTCCCGCAAATCCAGATACTGACTCACTTGCATACTCCATTCCACGTTCGCAATCCACACCAGACGCTCCGGATCGCGGAATGGCAGCGGACGCAGCAGCAAAGCGTTCACCACGCTGAATACCGTCGCACTGGCTCCGATGCCGAGGCCGGCGATGAGAATCACAAACGTGGTGAAGCCGGCATCGCGCCGCATTCCGCGAAACGCCTGACGCAGATCCTGCGCCAGATCGCTCATCCAGCGGACGATCCATACCGAGCGCGCTTCTTCTGAGTTTCGTGTCATATTGCCAAACTTTCTGCGCGCCGCCGCACGCGCTTCCGGCTCCGGCATACCGCTCGCTACCAGTTCCTCGGTCATCGATTGGATGTGGAAATCCATTTCTTCCCACAGCAATCGCTGCCGCTCGCTGTGCCGCGCCAAATACCGCAGACGCAGCCGAAAGCGCTTCCAAATCGTGCTACATCTCATGAAGCGAACCCCATAATGCGGGCCACCGCGCCGGTGACCTGGCGGTAACTGGCCGACTCCTCGGCGAGGTGTTTGCGGCCGTCGGGAGTCAGCTTATAGAAACGAGCGCGCCGGTTGTTGGCCGATAGGCCCCACTCTCCCTCGATCCAGCCATTCAACTCAAGTCGCTGGAGAGCCGGGTAAAGAGAGCCTTCTTCGACGCGCAGCAGATCGTCGGACAATTGCTGAATCAGTTGCGCGATCGCATACCCGTGCAAATGGCCCCGCATCAACATCTTGAGAACCAGCATGTCGAGGGTGCCAGGCAAAAGGTCGGCCTTCGGTTTGTCGGTTCCCATAGACAGTCTGATTATAGGACGATCCAGATTCTGGTTTGGTTAGGCGGAAAAGAACAGTTCTTTTGATCAGCTAGGCTTTAGGAACGAATGACGAGCCGCCGTTTGCAACAAGGCACAATCTGGAACAGTTTCAAGCAACAACGACGTCCGGTTTGCCTTCACGTCGGGGAACACGCTTAGCTTCAACCTGGCAGCGTCCACGAACCCGGATTTCATCGGTCCGGATACGTTCATGTTCGCGATTTTGGATTCTAACGGCAACGAGATTCCAACCACCAATCCGAACGGGTTCAATTCGTTTCTCGAAATCGATCTGCCTGGGCCAGGATCAGGGTCGGTCGTCACCACGTCGGGCAGCTCGGACCAAAAGCAGTTTCGAACTACTAGCACCGGTCAACACGCCCACAGTTTCCGCTGTCCCGGAACCAGTCACTCTGCCACTTCTCACTATCGCCGTCGCTCTGGTTTGGCACGTCAGGCGCACGCGACCGTAATCTCAACCACTTCCGCTTTTTCGTACCTAATACACTTTCCAATAGTGACATATCCTGAAAACGGGATATTCATAAACAAGTCATTTGTTTTCTGTCAGTAAATCCTGTATTCTCATAGTGAGCTACAGTCGGCAGGGGTGGCATTTGAAGTGCTACACCGAAAGCACGGGAAAGGTGTAAGTTAGGATTAGTCTGCCCGCGGTCGGGCTTCAAGGGAAGAGCGCTTTGAGGGATCTCAAGACCCAGTTTGTCAGCGCGCTACTGTTCATCCTCACGGTGGCAGCGGTGTGCTGCGCCATCGTCAATTTCCGGCAGAAGAGCCTGTATACGTTGCCGGACGACGGCGTAGTCTGGGTGGACCGCAACGATGCCGGCGGGCAAAACTCCGTCGTCGCGCTGCATGTGGTGCCGTCCGGAGAGGCGGATAATGCGGGAATACGAGCCGGTGACGCCCTAATTCAAGTGGCCGGCGTCCCGATTCACAAAGCCAGCGATGTCTCACAAGCTTTGGCCCGAGTAGGCGCCTGGCGAAAAGCTGAATACGTGGTGCGGCGCGGAAGCGTCCAGCTTCCGGCCCAGGTGATCGTGGGCGAAAGCATCGTGGATCGGGCGGTGTACTACACCTACATGGTTGGGGTAGCGTACCTGCTGGTCGGGTTGTTTGTCTACTACCGCCGCGTCAGCGCGCCACGCTCGGTCCATTTTTACGTGCTGTGTCTGGCTTCGTTTGTGTTTTATTGTTTCCACTACACCGGGAAGCTGAACGCCTTCGATCAGGTAATCTATTTCGGCAACGTAGCGGCAGGCATTCTAGCGCCGACCATCTTCCTGCACTTCTGCCTGGTCTTTCCCGACCGTCCCAAGTGGCTGACCCGGCGCGCGTCCATGGCGTTGCTATACATCCCCGGTTTGGCTCTGCTGACCGTCTACGCACTGGTGGCCAAGGGGATGTTGCAAGTCTCGGTCTCCTCCATCGAGGTCAACTGGTTCCTCGACCGGCTTTCGATGCTGTATCTGACGGCTGGCTATCTGGCGGGGGTAGTTGCGCTGTGGTTGAAGTCGTCGGACGCCGACGATCCGCTGGTTGGAAGGCAACTCAAGTACTTGCGCAACGGAGCGCTGTTCGGCGTGGCTCCGTTTACTTTGATTTACGCGCTTCCCTACGTGCTTGGATCGCTGCCCGGGCACTACGAGAAGATGGCTGTTCTCTCGCTGATCTTAATCCCTGTGACCTGGGCTTACGCGATTCTGCGATACCGGCTCATGGACGTCGACATCATCTTCCAACAGGGTTATGTTTACACTCTGGCCACGCTGGTGGTTCTGGGCATCTTTTACGGGCTGATCTTTTCTTTTATGCGCCCGGAGGATTTGAGCCCTGCCGCGATCGTCGGCCTAATTGTATTCGCGACGTTTATCTTCCAGCCCATTCGCGATTGGTTGCAGGAACAGCTTGACCGGTATTTCTTCTACAAAGACCGCTATGACTACCGGCGCACGCTGATCGAGTTTGCCAAGGAAATTGGTTCGGAAACGAACCTGGACGAAATGCTTCGCTCGGTGGCGGACCGGTTGGTTCACACGCTTTCCATTCAACATGTCGCGTTTTTTCTAGCCGGTGATACGGACGACCAATTCCGCCTGCACATGACCATGGGGAACCGCAAGGATCGCGGACAGAAACCGCTGGCGGAGCTGGATTTGAGTTTCCTAACGTCTCTGCCCGGAAAGCCCTATCTGTTCTTCGAGCGCACGCGGCATCTCTTGGATGTCGTCTCGCACGAATGGCCTACGCAGGTACGTAACACGATCTCAGAACTCGATCTGACTTATTACTTCGCCTGCACCGTGCGCGGGCGAACCATCGCTTACCTGGCGTTAAGCCGCACCGACAAGGGCGACTTTCTTTCGAGTGATGACGTAGAACTGCTGATCACTCTCGCCGGTTATGTCAGCATCGCCGTGGAGAACGCCCGCTTGTACCGCTCCTTGCAGCACAAGGTGGAAGAATACGAGCGGCTCAAGGAATTCAGCGAGAACATCGTCGAATCCATCAATGTCGGCATTCTGGCGGCTGACCTGGATGATCGCGTGGGGAGCTGGAACACACAGATCGAGCGGTTGACCGGCATTTCGCGGCAAGATGCAGTGGGCCGCCGCTTAGCCGAGCTGTTCCCGGCCGATCTCTGCGAGCGGTTCGATCAGGTTCGCGGCGACACAGGCGTTCGCAACATCTACAAATTCGTGCTGGGATCCCCGCGAGTCAACGGAAACGGCCACGCCCACACGCTGAATATCGCGGTTGCGCCGCTGGTGGCGAAAGATCTGGAGCAGATCGGACGGCTGATCATCTTCGACGACATCACCGATCGTGATGAACTGGAGCGACGCCTGGTGCAAGCGGACAAGCTGAGTTCCATCGGCCTGCTGGCAGCCGGAGTTGCTCACGAGGTAAATACGCCGCTGGCCGTGATCTCCACGTACGCCCAGATGCTGGCGAAACAGATTTCTGGCGACGAGCAGAAGTTCAAGCTGCTGGACAAAATCGCCAAACAGACCTTCCGGGCCAGCGAGATCGTCAATTCATTGTTGAGTTTTTCGAGGACTTCGCCGACCGAATTTGTAGAAGTCGACTTGAACAAAGTGATCCGGGAAACTTTGACCCTGATCGAACACCAGTTGGAGAAAGCGTCTATCGAAGTGAAGTTGACGCTGGAAACAGGGCTCCCGGGAGTGAAGGCGAATTCGGGCAAGCTCCAACAGGTATTCCTGAACCTGTTCCTGAATGCGCGCGACGCCATGGAATCCGGCGGCACGCTGGCCGTCCGGACTTGGAACGAAGACGGGTTCGCCCGCATCGAAGTTGCTGATAGCGGGCAAGGCATCTCGCCCGAACATTTGGAGCGAATCTACGATCCTTTTTTCACAACCAAAGGTTCCCGGAAAGGAACTGGCTTGGGCCTCTCTGTGACGTACGGCATTGTGAGGGAGCACGGCGGTGCTATTCGAGTCGAGAGCCGGCCCGGAGCGGGCGCTCGCTTCCACGTTGAGCTTCCTTTAGCGAGGAAGCCAGTGCATGCCTGATCAACTCCCCGCAGACGACCTCGCGACTCCACTCCACAAAGCTCGCATCCTGGTTATCGATGACGAGGCGGAAATTCGCGAAAGCTTGGCCACCTTGCTCGAGCTGGAAGGCTACAACGTGAATCTGGCCGCCAATGCAACTGAAGGCCTACGCAAGGCCGAAGCCGGCAGCTACGATCTCATCTTGCTGGACCTGATGATGCCGGACCGTTCCGGCATGGAAGTGCTCAAAGATTTTCGGGAACGCGACACGGAAACACCCATTTTCATGATTACCGCCTACGGTTCGGTGGAAGTGGCCGTAGACGCGCTCAAGAGCGGCGCCAACGATTATTTTTCAAAGCCCTGGGATAACGAAAAGCTGCTGATCGAGATCGATCGCATGATCGCCTCCAGCCGCCTGGCGCGAGAGAATATCCAGCTCAAGCGCGCTCTGAAACAGCAGTACTCATTCCCGAACATCATCGGCAAGAGCGACCGCATGTTGCGCATCCTGGATCTGGTGATGCAAGTTGCGCCGAGCCGCGCGACCATCTTGATCACCGGTGAAACCGGCACCGGCAAGGAGTTGATCGCCAAAGCCATCCACGCGCACTCCGCCAGGTCGAACCAGTTGTTTGTTCCCGTCAACAGCGGATCGGTGCCGTCGGATCTGATGGAATCGGCGCTCTTCGGCCACATCAAGGGGGCCTTCACCAGCGCCATCGCCGCGCAGAAGGGATATTTCGAGATCGCCAACCGAGGCACCATCTTCTTCGACGAAATCGGCACCATCAGTCCGGAAACGCAAGCCAAGCTCCTGCGCGTGATCCAGGAACGCGAGTTCATGCCCGTGGGATCCACCGAGACCATCAAGGTGGATGTACGCATCATCGCGGCCACCAATGCGGATTTGAAAAGGCTGGTGGAGGAAGGAAAATTCCGCGAAGACCTTTATTACCGTCTCAACGTCATCAACCTGGTGCTTCCTCCGCTTAGGGAGCGCAAGGAAGACACTCCGCGCCTGGTGGACTTCTTCTTCACCAAGTACAGCAGGGAAAACGAGAAGTTCCTGGATGATGAGCAGAAAAGCCGGCTGCATTTTGAGCCCGATGCGATGCAACTGCTGATGGACTACAACTGGCCGGGCAATGTCCGCGAGCTCGAAAACGCCGTGGAGCGTGCAGTGGTGCTGGCTTCCGACGCAACCGTCTCGGTAGACGTGCTGCCGGACTCCATTCTGCAGGCCGGCGGCATCCGTATCCGCCGCGATGAAAGCGGCACTCTGCCAGCCGACGCCTCGTTATTCGAGATCGTGGCCGACTTCGAACGCCGCAAGATCATCGAGACGCTGGAAACAGTCAACTGGAGCCAGACCGAGGCCGCCGAGAAACTAAGCATCCCGCTGTCAACGCTGAATCAGAAGATCAAACGGTTGAACATTGATGTGAGACGGAAGGGAGCCCCGTAAAGAAGGCGCCAGGGGGCAGGAGGCAGGCGGCAGAAAACCCCGCACAGGTGACCGGTGCGGTTTGCTGCCGCCTGCCTCCTGCATCCTGCCGCCTGGTCTGTAAATGTAATATGCATTACATTTACCGGCCTTGACACTACTCCTTCACATGAAGTATCCTTAGCCTTCGTTCTGTCATTGGTACTCTCCGGCCTACGGCCCACCGCGTCTGTAGTTTTTCTGGGTTGCGCCGAATTAACTCTAAGGGAGATTCAGTGCCGCATCAGCCTTATTTTGTGCTTGTGCTGGCGCATTCGTTACACGGTCGATTGCGTCGAGTACATATTCCACACAAAGCCATATACGCCGCTTTCACACTAGCCCTGATAGGGTGCTTCTCGGTATTTGGGTTCGTATCCAGCTACGCGAGAATGACCTGGAAGGTGGCCAATTACAATTCGCTTCGCCAAGAAGTTGACTCTTTGCGCGCCAAGTACCAGGAGCTTCAAAAAGTTACCAACCAGAAGAACGAGCAGTTGGCGACGCTGGAAACATTCGCCAGCGAAGTTTCGGTGGCCTACGGGCTGAAGAGCAAGCCCGAGACCTCCACCGATATCTCGAATGGTTCGCCGCTTGCGCCGAACTTCCGTGAGTCGCTGGGTGAGTACAACTTTCTTCAATCCGCTTCCATCTCGAAGCTCTTCCGAACCTACCCCAAACAGTGGCAAACCAACATCCGGCCCAGCCTGTGGCCGGTGGAGGGCCGGCTGATGAGTCCATTCGGAGGCCGGACGGACCCGTTCTCGGGCGAAGGTGCGATTCATACTGGAGTGGACCTAGCGGCGCCGCAGGGAACGCCGGTGCATTCCGCCGCTGACGGAATCGTGGTGCATGCCGAATTCAATGGCGGCTATGGGCGGCTGGTAGTCGTCGACCACGGCAATGGACTGCAAACGTACTATGGCCATCTATCGCGGTTTGAAGTGGTCAGCGGGCAGGAGATCCGCCGCGGAGATATCCTTGGCCTATCCGGCAGCAGTGGCCGTGTGACCTCGCCGCACCTGCATTATGAAGTGCGCATGGCCGGAACGCCGGTAAATCCTTATCCATATCTGGCCAAATCGGCACTCTCGCTGCCCAAACACGGAGCGAGAGATCTGCCGTTCTAGGGCGAGAATCGAAGGCGCCGAACCGGATCGTTCATAATCAGACTATGGACGAGCAGGAGATGATGCGCCGATCGGTCGAGGCCTGGAGAGAAGCCGGCCCGCAGCTCGAGGCCATCCGTCGCCGAGAAATCCGGGAGGCTGACAACCTGCAAATGTTGGCTGTTCTCGAGGGCGCATTCAATCACGCGTTGCGAACCATGCCTGCGCGCGAATCTTCCGGACCAGTTGAGATGCAGAAGTGGTTCGCTAAGCTCCGCCGATGATCGATCTCTTCGAGACGGCACGGCAACTCCAGGGTTTCTGCGGCCAACAAGCCTGGCGGCCGTGCTTTATCGGCGGTATCAAACGGCCCCCTACCCATGTGTCGAGGACGGCTTCAGCGCAGCCCCGCGCCTCAGGGTCTGTGAAAAATCGAATGAATTGCCGGGCTGGCAGACGGAAGCGTCTGCCCCACTTTGACGTACAAGGTTTTACGGTTTGAGTGGGGCAGGCGCTTTCGCCCGCCAACCGATTGTTTCACAGACCCGTAAGCAAGGGGACATCGAACCACAGCATAACTCCACAGCATAACTCTTGACCAGTGGGCGGCATGCGCGTATACTTAGCATATTCGTAATCGAACACCGAAAACGAAGCTCGATCATGATCACGCGGCTGACCGGGATCTTTACTCAGGATTGATTCGTTTGCACGTGTTGCATCACGCCGTACACGAACCGATCTTTGGCCTGGGGATGGTGGAAGAACTGGCGCGTCACGGCTATCGGATCAGTCCCGGAACGTTGTACCCACTGCTGCACGGCTTGGAGAAGAAAGGGTATCTGCGGGCGACGGAACGGCGGAACGGCAAATCGCTGCGCAAAGTGTACCGGGCAACACCGCTGGGCAAGAGCGCGCTGGCGGCGGCCAAGGGCAAGGTGCGCGAATTGTTCCGTGAGCTGATTGAGGGCCGATGAGAAGCACGGGCTTATCGCTACTGGTTGCCGCTGGCGCATCGCTCTTCGGTCAATCGCTCACGATCAGCCAGGCGGTGGAGGGCGCCCTTCGCAACTATCCCGCGATCCGAGTGTCTCAGGAACAGATCAGCGCGGCTGCGGCTGGCATTCAGTTGGCTCGAACGTCGTACCTGCCACGCGTGGATTTGCTGGCACAGGCGAATCGCGCGACCAGAAACAATGTCTTCGGGCTGCTGCTGCCGCAGAACATTATCCCGTCCATGTCGGGACCGGTGATCGGCTCGAACAATTTCGGGACAGCGTGGGGCAGCGCGGCCGGCGTGCTGGTTTCCTGGGAGCCGTTTGATTTCGGTCTTCGCCGCGCGAACGTAGGGGTGGCGGCCGCCGCGCGGACCGAAGCGGAAGCGACACTCCAGCGCACCCGGTATGACGTGGCAGTCGCGACGGCGGACGCTTATCTGACACTCGCCGCGGCTGAAGAGACCGTGCGAGCCGCGCAGGCCGGGGTGGATCGTGCCGAGACAATACTACGAACGATCCAGGCGCTTGTGAATTCGGGGCTACGGCCGGGCGCTGATAGTTCACGCGCGCAGGCGGAACTCGCTGCTGCGCGCACGCAATGGATTCAGGCCAAACAGGCCACTGAAGTCGCGCGCGCCACTATTTCGCAGTTCGTCGGCGTGGAACCAAACCAGATCACGCTGGCTGCACCCAAGCTGCTGGAGTTGCCGCCTGCGCAGGACTCGGCTCCCGTCGATTCAAAGGCGAATCCAATCGCGATCGAGCAGGACGCCGCTGTGGAGCGGGCCAAGGCGCAGTTGCGAGCTTTAGAACGAACCTACTTCCCCCGATTTTCATTGCAGGGATCGGCGTACGCCCGTGGTACGGGGGCAGAGACGAATGGAGCTTTGCTGGGCGGTCTCAACGGGCTGGCGCCCACGGTGCAAGATTACGCGCTGGGGTTCACCGTGACATTCCCCGCCATGGATCTCCCGGCCATTCAAGCACGGCGGGCGGCGCAGTCGGCTACCGTTCGCGCCGAAACCGCGCGTTCCCAGCAGATTGCCACCGAACTGCGGGCGCGCTGGAATGCCGCGACTGCGAGACTCCGCGGCGCTCGCGAAGTTGTGACCAATACTCCTGTGCAAGTGAACGCTGCGCGCGCGGCGCTCCAGCAATCCACCGCGCGGTATCAATCGGGACTGGCGAATATCGACGAAGTGGCGGAAGCCCAGCGGTTGCTGACACAGTCGGAGATCGACGACGCGCTAGCTCGCCTGAGTGTTTGGCGCGGCCTGTTGGAGATTGCAACGGTGGCTGGCGACCTTCAGCCGTTTCTTGTAGAGGCCAGCCAATGAGGCAGCCAGTTCTCACGGCAAGCCATGCGCCGGCACGAGTGTACCTCATGGGCTTGCAGCCCTTCCAATGGACTGAAAACTTCGACCAGTGGTGGGGCGGACCCCCTGGT
>PMOK01000057.1 GCA_003162425.1 Bryobacterales bacterium
GTGGAGGAGTTCCGAATTCTGACGAGCAACTACAACGCCGAGTATGGACGAAGCGGGTCCGGAATTGTCAGCGTGGTGACGAAGGGCGGAACTAACGAGTTCCACGGCGTCCTCTTCGACTACGTTCGCAATAACGACTTAAATGCCAATTCGTTCTTCAACAACCAGCAGGACATTCCGAAAAACATCCTAAAGAGAAACCAGTTTGGAGCGGAAGTCGGCGGTCCGGTGTGGATTCCGAAAGTATTCAATGGCAAGAATCGGCTGTTTTTCATGACCTCATGGCAAAGCCAACGCCTGACCGGCTTGCTGACGGCCGGCCAGGTCACCGTTTTCACGCCCGCTGAACTGAACGGCGACTTTTCCCACTCCGGCCCCAACGGCAGCCCGGACCCGAAGGTGGTCAAGTATCTGCAGGAATTTCCATACTTCCAGCCGAATCCGACGCTAGCGGCGGAAGGCATCATCGATCCATCCAAGATTAACCCAGTGGCTCAGAACATTATCAAGGCAAACTTGATACCGAGCACTGCGACCGGCTCGCTGTTCCAACAGGGTTCCACACTCGACAACAATGACGAGATCACCCAAAGAGTGGACTTTGTCGCTACCGATAAAGATCGCATCTCTGTCACCCTGCATGGCTACCGCCAAAATCAATTGAACCCCACGAGTCTGGGCAATCCATCCGGCAACGGCGGCACCTACAACAACGGGTTCGGTGGCAACCGCTATTTGGGTTCCATCGCATACACCAAGACATTATCGCCGACGATGGTAAACGAATTCCGATTCTCCGCTCAACGTAACAATATCCGGCAGGACTTCCCCGGCTCCAGTCTGCCGACCGACTCCGCATTGGGAGTTGGCCTTACACCGGATCAACAGACTGGTCCGCCCATTCTGTGCTTCTACGACGAAAATTACTGCACTGGATTCAGTCCCAACGGTCCCACGCAACTGATAAACAACACCTACATCTGGAACGATACGCTGAGTTGGCAGAAGGGCAACCACGGCTTGAAAATGGGATTCAGTTACACGCCGTTCCAGAACAACACTACTTATGATTTTTATGTCAACGGCGATTTCGACTTCTACGGAGTGAGCGGCGGAGGGTCCTTTTCACAGAATGATCGAGCGGATTTTCTGATGGGCTTGCCGGACGATTTGTATCAAGCTCCCCGCGCACCTAGCAACATCCGGAGTCACAACATTGCCGGGTTTTTCCAGGATGAATGGAAAGTGCGGAAGAATCTCACTCTAACCTTGGGTCTCCGCTACGAATACAGTTCCCCGAAACTGGACACGCAAGGGCGCTCCTTTTCCTTGGATATCGGCCAGCAGTCAACTGTGTTCCCCGGCGCGCCTCCCGGTGTCCTGTTCCCCGGAGATCCTGGAGCCCCCCGCGGCGCCAATTTCCCGGATAAGACCAACTTCGCACCCCGGTTCGGTTTCGCCTGGGATCCGAAGGGCAATGGGAAAATGAGCATTCGAGGGGGAGCCGGCATCTTCTACGACATCTTGAAGGGCGAGGATAACTTGCAATTCAACGGTCAGCCGCCGTTCTTCGGCTATGCCTTCTTCTTCTTCAACGGGCTCACCGCAAATCCCACGGTGCCGTCCAACTACTTGAGTGCTCCGTTTACCGCCAACGGCACGCCCGATCCATTCCCGTCGAAGCCGCCGAATCACGACATTAATTTTGCGAATGCCGGTCTCACACCGGTGGGAGGCGCCGGTCTGTTTTACGTCGATCCACACCTGAAGACGCCCTACATCTACCAGTACAATCTGAGTGTTCAACGCGAGCTATGGAACGATACAACGCTTGAGGTGTCTTACATCGGCTCAGATTCGCACGGGCTCACGGCGCTTAAGGACTCTAATCCATTCCCGATCGGTGGCAATACGCGGTTGTTCGATTTGAATCCGGCCGTCATGCAGTACCAAGCGGCGAATAATATAAGCCAAGCTTTCACATTCATGCCCGAGTTCAATAACGTTGTGCAAGCGAATTACAACTCCATGGCGGTGGGGCTCAGTAAGCGCTTCAGCGATACCAAGATCGGAAATGTGCAATTCCAGTTCTCCTGGACCTATGGCCACTCCATCGACAACGCGTCCGGATTCCGCTCCACGAACGGGCAGGTGCCAGCCTGGAATGCGGACCGATTCCGCGCGGATTCGGATTTCGATCTGCGACACTACATCGCCTTCAGCGGAACCTGGGAACTGCCGTTCTACAAAATGTGGTCGAGCGGCCCGACGCGGCTCACCAAAGGTTGGACCCTGTATCCGATTATCACTTTCCGAACAGGTTCGCCGATGACCATTTTCTCCGGTCTTGGTACCCGCAGCACCGATCCGGGGCCATCCGGGGCGGGCGATCAGGGTTTGATTCTAGCGAATCAAGTGAACTCGGTTACCTACTACAATCCGAAGCAGACTCCGACTCTCAATAACCCCAACATCCAGGGCACGGCTACCGGCAACTTCTGGTTCAATCCGGATGCCTTCTCGGCTGATTTCTCGTACCTGCAGCCGGGTCAATATACCTATGGCAGTTCCGGACGCAATGAATACCGTGGCCCCGACCAATTCAACGTCAACATGAGTATTGCGAAGACAACCAGCCTGTCCGAGCGTACGCATCTGGAAATCCGCGCGGACTTCTTCAACATTTTAAATCACGCGGAGTTCAGCAACCCGAGCACAGGTATCGGCAGTGCGACCTTCGGTCAGATCTCGAGCACCGCCGCATCGCGCGTCATCCAGCTCGCGGCGCGGTTCAGTTTCTAAGCGGTAAATTTTTCGTAGCGAATGCAAGGGCAGGCCTACGTGGCTTGCCCTTTTTTTCTTTGTAGATCAGGACAAGCCGGAGGCATGTCCTACAATTGAGTAAGATGACAGGTAACGAGATTCGCCAGAAGTTTCTGGACTACTTCGCGTCGCACGGGCACCGGATTGTGCGCAGCTCATCGTTGGTGCCGGCCAACGATCCCACGCTGTTGTTCACTAACGCAGGGATGAATCAGTTCAAGGACGTCTTTACCGGGCTTGAGAAGCGCGATTATTCGCGCGCCACAACTTCGCAGAAGTGCGTCCGCGCGGGCGGCAAGCACAACGATCTGGATAACGTAGGCTACACGCGCCGGCACCACACGTTCTTCGAAATGCTGGGCAATTTTTCCTTCGGCGACTACTTCAAGAAAGACGCCATCGCGTTTGCCTGGGAGCTGGTGACCAAAGAGTTCGGGCTCGCCAAGGACAGGCTGTACGTCACGGTTTTTCGTGAGGATGACGATGCAGAGCGCCTGTGGCAGGAAGTGGCCGGCGTTCCGAAGAGCCGCATTTTTCGCTGTGGCGAAAAGGACAATTTTTGGCAGATGGGCGACACCGGACCCTGCGGCCCGTGCTCGGAAATTCATTACGATTTTGGGCCCGAGGCTGGTCCCGGCGAGTTTCCAGATGATCCCGGCGAGCGGTTTGTCGAGCTGTGGAACCTGGTGTTCATGCAGTTCGACCGGTCCGCGGATGGGACCATGACGCCGCTGCCCAGGCCTTCCATCGACACCGGCATGGGCCTGGAACGCATGGCGTGCGTGTTGCAAGGCAAGCTCTCAAATTACGAGACGGACCTGCTGCGGCCGATCATCGATCGTGCGGCCGAGCTCTGCGATGCTTCGTACGGCGAGAACGACCGCACGGATGTCGCGCTGCGGATCAATGCCGATCATAGCCGCGCCACGGCGTTCCTGATCCACGATGGCGTTCTGCCATCCAACGAAGGCCGCGGCTACGTGCTCCGCAAAATCATGCGCCGGGCCATCCGGAATGCCCGCATGATCGGACAGGCGGATCCGTACCTCTACCAGCTCACCGGTTTCGTGGCGGAGCTGATGCAGCCTGGATATCCGGAGATGATGGAGAGCATCCAGCGCGTGGCGCGTGTGGTGAAGGAAGAGGAACATCGCTACGCCACCACGTTCCAAATCGCGGAAAAGATGTTTCAAGCGGAAGCCAAGAAGGGCGGCGTGATTCCGGGCGAGGTGTCGTTTAAGTTGTACGATACTTTCGGACTAGCTCTAGACGAGCAAGAAGACATGGCGCGGCAGTATGGGACCAGCACGGACATCGCGGGTTTCAATGCTGAGATGGACAAGCAGCGCACCCGCGCTCGCGCTAGTTGGAAGGGCGCCGACAAGACACAGATCAATCCTGTTTATCAGACCTTGCCTAAGACCGAATTTCTAGGCAGAGAAACGCTCGAAGCGGAAGCACGAGTGCTGGCAGTGTTGGACGACGAGATCGTTCTGGATCGTACGCCTTTTTACGCCGAAGCGGGCGGACAGGTGGGCGATAGTGGCGTGCTCATTTCGAAGGAAACCGGAGCCACCGTTCAGGTGAACACCGCGTTCGCGCCAGCCCCAGGAATAACCGCTCACAGACTGCCGGAGCCCGGCGGCCTGAAGCCAGGCGACGTCGTGATCGCTAAAGTGGATGAGGATTCGCGGCATTCCACCATGCGGAATCACACCGCTACGCACCTGTTGCACGCAGCATTGCGCAAGGTTCTGGGGACGCACGTCAAGCAAGCCGGAAGCGTTGTGGATCCCGGGCGCCTTCGCTTCGATTTTACACACTACGCCCATACAGACCCCGACGAGCTGGCTGAAATCCAGAAACTGGTAAATCGTGAAATATTAGAGAATGTCGAAGTAAATACCAAAGTTATGGATCTGGACCAGGCGCTAAATACCGGCGCAATGGCGCTATTTGGTGAAAAATATGGCGATAAAGTCCGCGTAGTTTCCGTTCCCGGCTTCAGCCAGGAGCTGTGTGGAGGCACGCATGTTCACCGCACCGGCGACATCGGCCTGTGCGTGATTACATACGAAGGCAGTATCTCGGCTGGCGTCCGGCGAATTGAGGCCATCACGGGTGAAACGGTGCTTGAGAAGCTCAAGGAAACTGCGCAATCATCCGAGCAGGCTCAGGAGAAGCTTCTCGAAGAAAAACGGGCGCTCGAGAAGCGTGTGGAGCAAATGAAGGAGATGCTGGCGCACGCCAAGGTGTCGGATCTCGAAAGCCAGGCCAAGGATGTGAAGGGCGTCAAGGTGCTGGCTATTCAGGTTCCCGGCATGGACCGTGAACAATTACGCACGCTGGTGGATTCGCTTCGGAACAAGTTGAAGAGCGCGGTGGTGCTGTTAGCCTCCGCCGAGGATTCAAACGTGTCCATCGTCGCCGGAGTCACCAAGGACCTGACATCCAAGGTGCACGCCGGGAAACTGGCCGGCGCGGTGGCTCAAGCTGTCGGGGGTAAAGGCGGTGGACGCCCGGACATGGCGGAAGCGGGCGGCAAGGATCCTTCAGGGCTAGGGCGCGCTCTCGAAGCGGTTTACGGGGCCGTAGAAGGGATGCTCTAACCGTGCAGCGCTACGACGTGGTGGTGGTTGGCGCCGGACCTACAGGTCTGGCCTGCGGAATCGAACTGCAGCAGCGCGGGGTGAGCACGGTCCTGCTTGAAAAGGGCTGCGTGGTGAATTCCATCTACAATTACCCCACGCACATGGTGTTTTTCACGACGCCCGAACTGCTCGAAATCGGTAATCTTCCCATGACGGCCCTCAATGAAAAGCCGGGACGCACTGAGGCGTTGAAATATTATCGCCGCGTGGCCGATCATTATGAGCTCAATATTCATCAATATGAGCGAGTGATGAGCATTCAGGGCGATGACGGGGATTTCGAAGTGCGCACCAGCAAGGGCGAATACCACGCGCGCAAGATCGTTCTCGCCACCGGCTACTATGACCTTCCCAACATGCTGAATGTTCCGGGCGAAGAGCTAGACAAGGTGGTTCATTACTACAAAGAGCCCCACCCTTATTACAACCACGACGTGATTGTCGTCGGCGCTAAGAATTCGGCCGCCATCGCAGCGCTGGAGCTGTTTTGGACCGGAGCGCGGGTAACCATGGTCCATCGCGGAAGCTGGGTTTCCGACCGCATCAAATACTGGATCAAGCCCAACATCGAGAATCGCATCAAGAACGGCGAGATCCTGGCGTACTTTAATTCGCGCGTAGTCGAAATCCATCCCAAGACGGTGGTAGTGGAAACGCCCGAGGGTCCGGTAACGTTGAAAAACGATTTTGTCTTTGCGTTGACCGGGTATCATCCGGATCTCGATTTTTTGGGAGCTTTGGGAATTCGGCTGGAGCCTGTTACGGAGCGGCCGCGGACGAATCCGGACACTCTCGAAAGCGATCGGCCCGGAATCTTTCTGGCCGGCGTGATTGTTGCCGGGATGCACACCAACGAGATTTTCATTGAGAATGGACGCTTCCACGGGAAGAAGATTGCGGAAGCCATTGCCGGGTCACTTTCGTCGTCACAATTGATATCATCGAGCACATGATTTGTTCTCGGAGAGATTTGGTGAAGCTGGCGCTGGGGGCGCCGCTGGCGGCCGCGTTCACTCCGGCTTTCGCAAAGTCAAAGATAAACTCCAAGATCGACGGCGTCATGATCGGATCGCAAACCTACAGCTTTCGCGATCTTCCGACGCTAGACGCACGCATCGACGCCATGAAGCAGATCGGCCTGGGCTATGCGGAGCTGACCGTGAGCGATATCGCACCCAAGGATCGGGAAGCGTTGAAGGCATGGCGGGCGAATCCCCCGGTGGACGAGATAAGGGCCATCCGCAAGAAGTTCGAAGACGCCGGCATTGAGATTTACTCCTACAACGACAGTTTCCGCGACGAGTTCACCGACGATGAGATCGATCACGGGTTCCAGGTTGCGCGGCTGTTTGGCGTGTCCCGCATCACGGCGTCGTCCAATGTAACCGTCTCTGAGCGAGTGGACAAATACGCGCAGCGCTATAAGATCGTGGTGGGCTTCCACAATCACGACAGCATGAAGAAGAACGAATTCTCAACGCCCGACGATTGGAAGACGGCGATGGCGGGCCGATCGAAATATATCGGTATCAATCTGGACATCGGACACTTCACAGCCGCGAATTTCGATCCGGTGAGCTTCATCGAAGAGCATCATGCAAGCATCGTGACGCTGCACATCAAGGATCGCAAGAAGAATCACGGCCCGAACATGCCGTTCGGCCAGGGCGACACAGACATCAAGGGCGTACTCCAACTGCTCAAGGACAAGAAATATCCAATCCCGGCGATGATCGAATACGAATACGGAAAGCCGGGAATGGATACGGTGGCAGAAGTGAAAAAGTGTTTCGACTACTGCAAGGCGGCGCTTGCCTAGCGGCGCGCGCCGCGTTCTTCGGTTACTCGGTTCTTCAGTTCTTCGGTTCTTAACCCTCAGTTATGAGCTCAACGAACACGCGGTTGACCGAACCGAAGAACCGAATAACTGATGAACTGAAGAACCGGCGAATCGACGAACTTGCCGAAAGCTGGCCTTCAGGCCAGCATTTCTGCAAGTTCGTCGATTCGCCGTCTCTGAAACCGCGGCGCGGGGTTGCCGCATGCGCACGAATTGCGATCCAGGCGCGAAGCGCCGAAATCGCGCATCACGTGCAACCCGGCATGCGCCTCGCATTCCATCGCCAGCAGTTCATTGCCTGCACCCAGATGCTGTTCAAAAACCGGTACGCCAAAGGATTCCCAGAACAGGTCTCGATCGTCATCGGAAAGAGCCGCCTGGCCTTGGTAGGTGAACGCGACCACTGCATGCTTCAGTTCGAGACCGCGCTCGGCGAGAAGCCGTAGTTGCTCCGCTCGACCTGCGATAGAAGAAGGATGGAAGCGTGCCGCCTCTTCGGTCCAGCCGGCCGGGAATACGCGGACCAGCTTGGTTTCCTGAAAACCCGGCGCCAGAATAGCCGTGCGCGGAGTAGGATCCATGGGATGTATAAAAGGTGCGCCCGATACCCGGCGCCGGATTTTTAGAGTCATGGCACTTACGCCAAGAAAGTGCAGCGGCGGCGCGGTTCGTCTCAGGGAAACAGATTCTGCAAATTATCGTGCAGAATCGAACATGCAATTTCGCCCGTGACGCCAATTTCGTAGAGAGCTTTGGTCTGTGCGTCGAACACTGCCCGGTTCCAACCACGCGGAAAAAAAGATGAATCGGTGCCGAACAGTAGCCGCTTCGGTCCTACTACATCCAGCGCGCGGCGGAAAACCGTTCGCAGATCCAAATGCGCTTCTTCATACCGAGTCCAACTATTGCTGCTGGATGTATCCAGGTATACGTTCTGGCATAGATCGCATAGCATGAGCGCCTCACGGAAATAGCCCGCGCCAAAATGAGGGACGATGAAACGGATCTGCGGATACCGTAGCGCGACCGCGTGCAGATCGATGGGATTCGAGAAGCGCATATCAAATAATGATGGCAAGCCTAGCTTCCTGCGCACACCCACGCTCAGCACGCCGCAATGCACGAAAGCAACAATGCCCGGCTTCCCCGCCGCCAGATCCAGAAGTTTTCCGGCTCGCTCATCCTGGATGGAATAACAATGCATAGCCGGAAAAAAACAGAGACCGTGGATGTGGCCGCTCGATAACGCGCTCTCTACCTGCACGGCCGCGTCCGGCGCCGTCGGATTCACCATCATGTACCCGTAGAAACGATCCCGGAACCGCTGGACGGCCGCGATAACTGAATCCTGATCGCCGGGAACACTCGCGATCAGCACTGCTTTCGAGATGCCGTGCCGATCCAATTCCTGGACCCAGGCGGCTGCCAGTTGTTCAGGATCTTCGTCCGGCATTTGCCAGCCGAGTAGAGGCTCCAGCGAGTTCAACGGCGCTTTCTTCTGATCCGCGAGCGTCGAGAAAAAACGGTGCGAGAAGAAATGAATGTGTGCATCCGAAATGGGCAGCGCGCCCCAGGGCGTTTCCATTAAGGTACGGCCTTTTGATCGGGCACCGGGATCGGAAAGCGCGTGATGCCCGCCGCCAGCGCCACCTGCGTGAGCCCCGCGACGTTGTTCACGTTCAACTTCTTCATCATGGTTTTCCGATAGCTGCGGACGGTCTGCAGGCCGAGATCGAGCATCACCGCGATCTCTTTGCTGGTTTTCCCCTCAGCCACCAGCCGAAGCACCTGCAACTCACGCGGCGAGAGATCCGACAGCGCGGAAGCGACGGGTTTCGATTCCAGGTCGCCGCGCTGGATGCGTTGCAGCAGCCGGTCCGACACCTGCGGGCTTAGGTATGATCCGCCCTTGGCCACAGTGCGCAGAGCATCCAACAAATCGCCATCGGAAGCTTTTTTCAACACAAACGCCCGTGCGCCGGAGCGAATGGCGCTCACCACGGAATGCTCGTCATCGTACATCGAGAGGATGATCACCTTGGCTTCGGGATTGTAGCGCAGAATCTCAGTGGTGGTTTCAATTCCGTTCAACCCCGGCAGACCAATGTCCATCAGGATGATATCCGGACGCTTCAACTTGCAGATTTGCACGGCTTCAGTGCCGTTCTCGGCTTCGGCCATGACGACGAAATCGTCACTGTGCCGGAGAATGGCCTTGATGCCATCTCTCATGATTTTGTGATCGTCGACCAGCAGAATTTGGGACGGCATGTTTGCTAGCTCGCGACCTCTGGAACACTGTCCGGCAGCGGATGACTGGCTCGGATTACGGTACCACGACTGGGGCTGCCCTGAATATCGAGCGCCAACCGGCCCTTGGACGCATAGTAGTCCAGCAGCAGGCGCGCCAAGGGAAGTTTGCTGCGGTCGCCTGCATCGGCCTCGGCGTTATCGCGAATCTCCAAAACGAAATCGCCCTGCGCCCGTTTCACGTGGATATCGATGGCGCTGCAGCGCGGCCGCGCGACCGCACTCTCCAGCGCGCACTCGGCGATCTTATAAAACGTGGTCGCTATGGCTGTGGGCACCCGCGCCGCAGCATCGAAGTGCAACCGCACGGAGCCGGAAAACGTCTTGCGAAACTTGCCCACCAATCGGTCCAGCGCAAATTGCAACCCGGCTCTCTCCACGATGGAGGGATTGAGTTCGTTGCTGATATCGCGTAACTGTTCGATCACCTGCTCGAGCATGGTCTGAATCTCGGCCGCCCGATCATCCAGACCGGGCGCTTGATCCCTGAAGTCCATCCTCATGGCGTCGAGCTGCAACCCCACTGCGCTCAGCACCTGACTGACGTCATGGTGCAACACCCGCGCCACTCCATCCAAAGCTGCGTCGTGCTCCTGGATTGCGGCGAACAGCATTTGGGCCAGCGCCGGTTGCGACGCCTTCGACGTTCGCTTGGTAGGATGCTTATCGCTCATGATGCATCTTTTTCAGCTGCAATGCAACAAGAAACTGTTAAATTGTTTCGTAGCACTCTTATGTGGGGCGGACCCCCTGGTCCGCGGCCGACGCCCTCGTCGGCCTATTGGTGAAACGTTCGAACTTCGGGTCCAGGGGGACCCGCGCGGACCAGGGGGTCCGCCCCACTCTACTTCCGCCCCAACACGCGCTTGGAAGCGGCGATGACATTACTCGCCACCAGGCCGTACTTCTCCATCAGCTCTTCGGGAGTTCCCGACTCCGCGTACGTATCCTGAATGCCCACGAATTCCATGGGGCAAGGATGCGTTTCCGTCACCACCTGTGCCACGCGCACGCCCAGGCCGCTGGCCACCAGGTGCTCCTCCGCCACCACAATCGCGCGCGTTTCTCGCGCCGCGCGGGCAATCGCATCCCGATCCAATGGCTTGATGGAATACATGTCGATCACGCGCACGGACACGCCCTCCGCCTCCAGCTTTTCTTGAGCCCGGATGGCCTCCGCTACCAGCAACCCGTGCGCCAGAATGGTGAGGTCCTTGCCATCCGTCAACTGCACTGAGCCGCCGATTTCAAAATGTTGATCGGCCGCATGCACGATAGCTGCCTTGGGCCGTCCGGCGCGAAGAAAGACTGGACCGATGTGAGCCGCCGCAGCGAAGACTAGGGCGCGCATCGAGACCTCGTCGGCCGGCGACAGCACGGTAAAGCCGGGAAGCGAACACGCCAGGCCCAGGTCCTCAATGCTCATCTGCGACGGACCGTCCTCGCCGATCGAAATACCGCTGTGCGTGCCCACCACTTTCAGGTTGACGTTCGGGTATGCCACCGCAACCCGGAGCTGTTCGAATCCTTTGTTGATGGCGAAGCAGGAGAAGCTGGCTGCGAATGGAATCTTGCCGCTGGACGCCAAGCCGGCGCCGATCGCTATCATGTTGGCTTCGGCAATTCCGCATTCCACGAAACGCTCGGGAAATTCCTTGGCGAAGAAGTGAGTGTACGTTGATTTGGAAAGATCCGCGTCTAACGCGACAATGTTCTTGTTCTCGCGGCCCAGGTCAACCAGTGCTCTTCCGAAAGCCTCGCGCGTGGCCATCCCCAGCTTCAGGTCAAATTTTGTTTTCGTTTCCATTTAGGCCAGCTCCAACAACGCCTTTTCCATCTCTTCCTCGGTGGGCGCGGTGCCATGAAACTTGGGATTGTTCTCCATGAACGATACGCCTTTCCCCTTGATGGTGTGCGCGACGACGATGGTTGGTCTGCCCTTTGTGGTAGCCGCCTCGGCAAACGCAGCCTGTAGCGCTGGAATGCTGTGGCCGTCCACCTCAATGGCATGCCAGTTGAAGGCGCGCCATTTGTCGGGTACCGGATCGAGCGGCATGATGTCGTTCACGAATCCATCCAGTTGAATGTGATTGTAATCGAGAATGGCCACCAGGTTGTCCACGCCCTTGTCGCCGCCGAACATCGCCGACTCCCAGATTTGCCCTTCTTGGACTTCGCCGTCGCCCAGGACCACGTACGTTCGCGAAGGCCGTTGATCGAGCTTTGCGGCCAGCGACATTCCAATTCCAATCGAAAGGCCTTCGCCGAGCGAGCCCGTGGATGCTTCGAGCGTCGGTATGAACCGCACATCCGGATGGCCCTGATAGATAGAGCCGAGTTTCCGCAGCGTGTTGAGCTGATCCTTGGGCGTGTATCCGCACTCCGCCATCACGCTGTAGAGCACCGGCGCGGCATGCCCTTTAGAAAGGATGAAGCGATCGCGATCGGGCCATTTGGGATTCGCGGGATCGTGCCGCATGACGTCGAAGAACAATGTAACCAGGATCTCCACCGCGGAAAGCGACCCGCCCGGATGGCCGGACTTGGCGTGGGTGATCATCTCGACGATCTCGCGCCGCATCTGCTTCGCGATCAACTGAAGTTCCGCAACGTTGCTGGTTTTTATCATCGGCTCTTTTTACTGTACGGCTCTTTTTACTTTACAACCAGCGGCACGTGTATGGCGAAGCGGCGCTCCAGTTCGTGCGGAAGCGCCTCGGGAGTCGTAAAGAGGATGCTGTGAATCCCCAAGGCTTCGGCGGCGCGAATGTTTTCCACGCGGTCATCCAGCAGTAACGCATCCGATGTCCCCACGCCGAGAGCGGCCAAAGAATGCTGGTAGATTTCAGGCGAGGGTTTGGTGCTGCGAAGGTCGCAGGAAAACGTAGTGTGATCGAACTCCGGCAGCCACGGACATTTGATGATGTAATCGCGCACCGGCGCCGGCATATTCGAAAGCAGCGCAGTGCGAAATCCAGCGGCGCGCACCCGTTGTGCCCACGCGGGCATCACCGGGTCGGGATGCGACCAACTGGCGCTGTCAATCCCTTGTAGCTTGTCGATGTCGGCAGCGCTCAACTGACGTCCGGCGACGGTATTCCAATATGCTGCCGGATCGAACGAGGCCCGATCATACGCCAGCCGATCCCGCCAGTAGCTCTTCTGAAAATCAGCCACGGGCATGCCGAGGATGGAGGCCATCCCTTCAATCTCCGCCGCGAGCGGTGAAGAACAGAGCACGTTTCCGTAATCGAAGATGATGGCGCTGACATGAATGCGTAGCAATCTACGATGGTAGCCAAATTCAGGCAGCGGCCGACAGGCTCATTTGATCGCCACCGTCACCGGGACGCTGTCGGCGCCGGCCACCGTTATGACCAATGGCACATTTGTCGCGGGCGCGATTCCGTTCGGCACGGTTACGTTCACCTGATACAAGCCGACAAATCCCGGCGCCAATCCGGCGAACAGGACCGTGGCGCTCTGACCACCGATCGTGACCGTCACCGGATTGTTCGTATGGGAGAGTGGCGAAGCGGGTGTGGCCGCTCCCGCCGCCACCGCTGGGCTGACGGTCCCAAGGCCTGTGCAGAAGATCAGCAATGCGTCGCCGGGGGAAGCCGGGTTCGACGCAGTCACTAACGTCGAGACACTGCTGCCGGCTTTCTGTACCTGGATAGCTCCGGGTCCGGTGCCGCTTTGATCCTGCGTAAAGACTCCCGGCTGGGTTGCGGCGATAGTCACATTCTGTGGTTGCGAATAGGCCGTGGCGGTCTGCACGATGAGCTGTTGCCGCGTGTTTGGCGGAACGTCATACGGCACGATCGCATTGATTTGCCCTGCGCCGGAATACGCGAGCGGCAAGACCCGTCCACCGAGCGTCACTTGAATGCCATCTAAGGATGGCGGATAGGGCGCCGTGGACGGAGCATCGGCAGCGCCGGTCCGCAGGTTCGATCCATAAATAGTGATGAACTCACCAGGCGCGATGGTCGTAACGCCGTTCGCGGCACTTCCTACGCCGCCATCGTTGACGATTGGCGTATCGGGATCGGCCGCCGCTACGGAACCGGTACGCAGCCGGGTGGCAGAAAGCAACGGCGAGGTCAGCGTCTGGGCTTGCACGGTCACGTTTACTTCGGCCGCCACCTTCTTTGGCACCCAGGTTGCCGACCACTCGCCCAAGCCAACGGAAGTGAGCGGCAGCGGCGGATCCCCGTTTGAGAACGTAGCCACTACGGAACCGCTATCCACTTGGTTCGCACAGTTATCCATCACCAAGGCCCGGATTGGCGTCGGCTGGCCGGCCGTTGCGCTGAATGCCCTTCTCAGCGTGGTGAACACTACCTCCTGCGTCGGAACGCAAGTAGTTGCCGCAAGCTCTGCCACAGGGAAACCGCCATCGTTACCACTGTATGGCACCGACTCCACCGAAGCGATGAAGAGCTCGACGGGGATGATGTCATCTCCGTTAGCTGGGCTCGGTGTATATTTTACGCGAATGTCGGCTGAGTAGTCCCCCGCCGGGAGCCCGTTCACAATGCCGGAAACGGTCGAGACAGTCAATTCCGTGAGCGCCTGACCCACCGGCAGAGATCCGCTAGTCGGCGAAACAGTGAGCCAGGGGAAAGAGTCTTTTTCAACTTGCGCGGTAAAGGTCCCAGCCACATTCCCGGAGTTGAGAAGTTCGGCGAACTGCGGAGAAGGTCGGTTGGGATTGCCCGGCAGGAATAGCATAAACACCCCACCTTCAAACACTCCCCCGTTTTTCTCAAGGGCAAAGAATTCGACTTCGTCCGGCAGGGCGGCCAGAATGACGGTGGCTATTTGCGGCGAGTTGGGCGATCCGGGCAAGGAAAAGGCGACTTGGCCGAAGTGTTTGCCGACTGCCAGCCCCTTCGGATTCGCTGTCACTGCCACTTGAACCTGGCTCGCGGTGGAGGAAACCACCGTGGCGGTCAACCAGCTTAGCCCCGTTTCAAGAACCGATGCCGTTGCGGTCAACCCGGTTAAGGATCCAACCCCCGTGTTTGAAACTACAATCGATTGGGGTGGTGGCGGGGCCCCTTGAGGATTGCCCTGGTAGCGGAGTCCAGTCTGTGAAAGTTGCAGGTAGACTCCGGCTGGACCCACCACCAGTTCCACGAAGACCGTGATGGAAGCCGTGGCAGACGATACGATTATTTGTCCTTGATACACGCCCGCCTTAAGCCCAGAACCATTCACTGTCACCGTCAGCGGGATATTCGAATAAGGTGTAGCGGTGACACTATTTGGAGAAACCGAAAGCCAGTTGCCCGTTGAACTGGGTACCGCTTGAAATGCAACGGGGTTCACGGACAAATTGTGAACCACCAAGCCCTGAGAAGCCGGAGTTGTGGACTTCTCTGCGACCGAGAATGTGAATCCGCCAGGCGTCACCGCAAGCCCGGTGCCCGAGTCCTGCGTGTTTACCGTGCCGGTGCCTGTGATCGTATACGTCAGATTCGGAACAGTCATGCTGAGGTTCGTGATGGTGAACGCGCCATTGAGCGATCCGGAGGTTTTGTCAAAAATCCCAGTGCCACTGGTAATATTGCCGGACAGGGGCAACGTGGGCGAGCCTGTGGTGGCGCTTCCCGAGAATGTGCCGGAGAAAGAGCTTCCATCGGCAGTAGTGAATGTGATGATGGCTGTTACGGTACTGCCGTTAAACGTGGTTTGCAATGCGGCGCTAGCTTGCCCGAACGGCATGATAGTTCCCGCCGCGCTGGTTGGCTGGAAAGGAGTGCCGACGGGCGGATTTCCTCCAATGCCATTAGGATTCGCAAACATACCGCTCAGGTTCAGCGTGAACGGTACGCTGGCAGCGTTCGCAGGCAGCTCCCAGGCGCCCATCAACATCAACAGCCACAATACAGCTTTCGGGTTTCGCATCTACCCTAGTTAGCGCAAAAGACTCCGCAATTGCGTCATTCGGGGAGCAGTCCGTATAGAATCAAGGTGGATGCCAGTTCAAATCGGTCAAAAGCCGGAATCGGACTTTTTCAATCCCCTAGGGCTGCTGAGCGATTGCCATCGCCGCATCGAGAGGTTCCTGGGAGTACTGGTCAAAATTTCAGAAAAGCGGAACGGGGCCGAGCTGCCCGCCGTGGAACAAGCCGCGCTCGAAACTGCCCTTACCTATTTCCGCAACTCGGCGCCGAAACATACTTCTGACGAAGAAGATTCGCTGTTTCCCCGCTTGCGTGCGTCGCGCGAAGCGGCGTCCGCGCTGGAATGTCTGGACAAACTTGAGGGCGATCACCAGGCGGCAGCCAAGGATCATGCAACAGCAGATTCGCTCGGCACTCGATGGCTAGCTGAGGGGAAGCTGGCTGCAGCACCAGCCCGGGAACTCGGCCAGGCATTGACCCGATTATCCAGCCTGTACGCGAGACACATAGCAATTGAAGATGCTGAACTCTTCCCGCTGGCAGCGAAAGTGTTGCCGGAAGCCGACCTCGCGGCAGTAGGCCGTGAGATGGCAGATCGCCGGGGGATACGAAAGTGATTCGCGTTCATCCACGTTCGTTCGCGGCCAAAATCAAGCCGACTTGATCTCAGTCCACAACCGGTCCCGCAAACGCTGCGCCGCCGGATCCGTGGTCTTTGCCCACTCACCCCGCGCGATCACATCCGGGCCTGGATACAACGTCGGATTGTCCCGGAAAGCCGGTGGCAGAATCTTGCGAGCGCCCGCATTCGTGGTGGTAGTGCGCGCGGCCAACGCGTTCGCCGCCGCGATGTCCGGGCGCAGCAGGAAGTGCAGAAACTTGTGCGCCAGCTCCGGGCGCTTGCTCTCCCGCAGAATCACCGCGCAGTCTGGATACACGGCGTAGCCTTCCTCCGGATAGGCGAATCCGATGTCAGGAGAAGAATCCATGGCCTGTTGGGCCGTTGTGTTCCACATGTGCGCGGCCAGCACGTCGCCGCTCACCAGTTGATCGCGCACTTCGGCGTTGAGATATGCCCGCAGCAGCGGCTTCTGCCGGATCGCTTCGGCCTGCGCGCGCCGCAGCTCGCCAGGATCGCTCGAATTCACCGACAATCCCAGCTTTTTGAGACACGCGCCAATCACATCGAACGGATCGTCCAGCATCGTCATACGGCCGCGCAACCGCTCGTCCCACATGTCGGCCCAGGTCCGGGGCGGGGGATTCAACTTGCGGTTGTAAGCGATGCCCGCCGCGATCACCATGTACGGCACTGACCATTTCAGTTCCGGGTCCCACTCCGGCTTCTGAAATCGTGGCTCGAGTTGCGCAAGATCCGGAAGTTCCTCGCGATGTACCTGGGCAAGCAGATCGTTCGCCAGCATTGGCTTCACAATGTAGTCGGTGGGGAAGACCACGTCCCAGCCGGAATTGCCGCCCATGACGCGCGCCAGCATCTCCTCGTTGCTTTCATAGATGCCGTAACGAACGCGTACGCCGTATTCCGCTTCGAACTTTGGGATTGTGTCGGGCGCGATGTAGTCGGACCAATTGAAGACGTTCAGCCGCGCTCGCCGATCGCGGCTGCAGGCAGCCAGACCTGCCGCGCCCATCAGAAAGTAGCGGCGGTTCATATTCTTAGTGCAACTGCTGAAGCAATCGTGGGGCGGACCCCCTGGTCCGCGCGGGTCCCCCTGGACCCGCTCACCAAGCCGACGAGGGCGTCGGNNGCTGCGGTCCAGGGGGACCGCCCTACCAAGAGCGTCATCGGGTTCATGTCTCGCGCAACCTCTCTGAGATCAGAATCAGCGATCCGAATCCCATCACGATCAGCGCCGAGATCGCATTCACCACCGGATTCACGCCGCGCCGCGCGATGGCGTAAATCACCATCGGGAGCGTCTCGGAATCCACACCGGCCACCATGCTAGTGATGACGTAATCGTCGAAAGAGACCGTAAACGCCAGGAGAGCGGCCGCGATTACGCCCGGCAAAATGGCCGGCAGCGTCACATAGCGAAAAGCCTCCCATTCATTGGCGCCAAGATCGAGCGCGGCTTCCTCAAGTTGCGCATCCACGGTGCGAAGCCGCGCCATCACCACGATCACGACATACGCAATCGAAAACGAGACGTGCGCCAAAATGACCGTGTGCATACCTAATTGAACGCGAAGGAAGCGGAAGATCCATTGGTAGAAGGCCAGCAGCGAAATGCCGCTCACGATTTCCGGCGTCACCAGCGACATGTAGAGTGAGCCGGCCAGCACGGGCGAAGATCGCTTCCAGAATCCGTAAGCGCACAGCGTGCCGATGATGGTGGCGGCCACTGTGGCAAAGATGGCGATGATCAGGCTGTTCCACGCGGCTTCCTTCAATTGCTGATTCTGAAATGCGGCGCGATACCAAACCAGCGAGAAGCCCTGCCATACTGTGAAACGCGATTCGTTGAAGCTGAATCCGGACAGAATTAACAGCGGCAGGTGGAGGAAAAGGTAAGCCAGCACCGCGTAGATCGCGAGCGGTGCGGCCAACCATTTCACACCAGGCTTTTTCACACCAGCCCACCCTCTTGGCGCCGCACGAATACCAGGAGTAATACCAAAACAATCGCCATCAAGGTGAGCGACACAGCCGATCCGAAAGGCCAATCGCGAGCCGTAGTGAATTGGTTCTGGATGAGATTGCCGATCATGACCGTCTTGCCGCCGCCCAGCAAATCGGGCGTCAGATACGCGCCCAGGCACGGGATGAACACCAGAATCGCACCAGCCCGAATCCCGGGCGCCGAGAGTGGAATAACCACGCGGGTCAGTGCCACCCAAGGCTTGGCGCCGAGATCGGCCGCGGCTTCCAGCAGATTGCGATCCAGCCGTTCCAGCGTGGCGTACAAAGGCAACACCATGAACGGCAGATAACCGTACACCAGCCCAAGAATCACCGCGCCGTCGTTATAGAGCAGCGGCAGTGGATTGTGAATCAGACCCAGTTTCTGGAGCACCGTGTTGATCAGTCCCGTATCTCGCAGCAGAAACATCCAGGCGTAGGTGCGGACCAGGAAACTGGTCCAGAACGGAAGAATTACCAGGCTCAAATAGAGATTCTTCCGATTGCCCGCGCGGGATATGAAAAGCGCCAGCGGAAAACCGAGCACCAGGCAAAGAACGGTTGCCGCGCCTGCGATCCAGAACGAGCGCCACAGGATGCCTAGATAAATAGGATCGGCCAGCCGCTGGTAGCTTTCCGTGGACCAAGGCCGCGTAAGGCCGCCCCAGGTTCCACGAGTGAGAAAGCTGTAAGCCAGAATGATGGCCAGCGGAGCGGCGAACAGCGACAGCATCACGGTCCAGGTAGGTGCAAGGAACCAGGCCCGCAGGCGCTTCATTCGAAGGTCAGCTCATCGTCGGGCTGCCACCAGACGTCCACCGTTTCGCCTTCGCTGAAGCTTTCGCCCAGGCGCGATACTTCCGCTACCACGGTTGGGCCGGCATCCATGCGAGCTTCTACATGAACGCAGTTGCCGAGAAAAGTGGACTGCACCACCCTGGCGGGCATCGACCGCGCTCCCGTCTCTGCAGGCCCCTTCGTTACGCGCGTGGCTTCTGGACGTACGCCCACGCCGTCTATCCAATTCACCAGCCCCAGGAACGACGCCACGAAGCGCGTCCGCGGCCGCAGGTAAAGATCCTCCGGCGTTCCCACTTGCTGCAGCTCGCCTCCGCTCATCACACCTAGACGATCGGAAAGCGACAGAGCTTCTTCCTGATCGTGAGTGACGAACAAAAACGTGATGCCGGTCTGGCGTTGAATGTTCTTGAGCTCGGCTCGCACCTGTTTGCGGAGATTGGGATCCAGGGCGGACAGAGGCTCATCCAGCAGAAGTACGTCTGGTTCCAGTACCAGCGATCGGGCCAACGCCACGCGCTGCCGCTCTCCACCAGAGAGCTGCGACGGATACCGCGATTCCTTGCCGGTGAGCTGCACCAACTCCAGCACCTGGCGAACGCGCTGGTCGATATGGTTCTCCGCCCGCCGCCTGAGGCCGAATTCGATGTTCTGCTGTACGGTCAAATGCGGGAAGAGCGCGTAGTTCTGGAAGACCGTGCTGACGTTGCGCTGGTAGGGCTTCAAATGGTGGATTCTGGCGCCGTTCAATCGGATTTGACCCGTGGTTGGATCTTCGAAGCCAGCCACCATGCGCAGCGTTGTCGTCTTCCCGCAGCCAGACGGGCCGAGCAGCGAAAAGAACTCACCGCGTCCGACGTCGAGCGAAACCGCATTCACCGCCCGGTGCGCCGGATAGTCCTTTGAGATGTCTTCGAGCTCCAGGACAGATTCCATTTTTCAATTGAAATATTACAGTACGATGTCCGTAGACGCAAGACTTTTTTCGGAAGGCGTCAAATAGCCACGGATAGACACGGATGAACACGGATTCTTTGCGCCGTCTTATCCGTGCGTATCCGTGTCCATCCGTGGCTAAGAATCTTATTTCCCCGAGTTGAACCGCTTCTCAATCTCCGGCCAGTTCACAACGTTCCACCAGGCGGCGATATACTCCGGCCTGCGGTTCTGATACTTCAAATAATACGCGTGTTCCCACACGTCCAGGCCCATCACCGGATAGTGACCCTCCATGATCGGTGAGTCCTGATTGGCGGTTGAGATAATCTGCAGACCCTTGCTGCCCTTGATCAGCCATGCCCAGCCGGAACCGAATCGGCCAGTGGCCGCCGCGTTGAATTTCTCCTTGAATTGATCGAACGTCCCGAAGGTGCTGGTGATGGCCTGCGCGACGTTGCCCACCGGATTGCCTCCCGCGCCCGGAGCCAGGATCTGCCAGAACATGCTGTGATTGACGTGACCGCCTCCATTATTGCGGACCGCGGTCTGAATCTGCTCCGGCACAATGGAGCAGTTGTCCGCCAGCAGAGCCTCTATGGGTTTGTCCTGCAGCGCCGGCGCCTGTTCCAGCGCTTTGTTCAGATTGGTGACGTAGGCGCCATGGTGTTTGTCGTGATGGATCTCCATGGTCAGCTTGTCGATGTACGGCTCCAGCGCGTCAAACGCGTAGGGCAGTGGGGGAACGGTAAAAGCCATAGTTATCTCCTCTTCAGTCTGTATTTTTACCCGGCGAATCCGCCGGCCTTTTCAAAAGCGTCCGCGAGGCGGAACATGCCCGTCTCGTCAAAGTGTCTGGTCAGAATCTGCATGCCCACTGGCAGGCCGGCGCTGGTCTTCCCGCAGGGCACGCTCATGCAAGGGATGCCCGCCAGATCGCCCGTAATGGTGTAAATGTCGGAAAGATACATTTCGAGCGGATCGTCGATCTTCTCTCCAATCTTGAACGCCGGGGAGGGCGCGACCGGCGCGACAATCGCATCCACCTCGGCAAAGGCCTTTCGAAAATCCTCCGCGATCAATGCGCGCACTTTTTGCGCCTTCAGGTAATAAGCATCGTAGTAGCCGTGGCTCAGGACGTAGGTTCCGAGCATGATGCGCCGCTTGCATTCCGCGCCGAATCCCGCCCCGCGCGTGGCGCGATACATGTCGCTCAAAGTTTCGGCTTCGGCCCGCGACGTATAACGGACGCCATCGTAACGCGCCAGATTCGAGCTGGCTTCGGCTGTGGCGATGATGTAGTAGCACGCCACGGCATACTTGGTGGCCGGCAAGCTGATCTCGCGAACCTCGCAGCCCAACTTTTTGAGCAACTCGACACCCTTCGCGATCAGGTCGCCGGTCTCGCTCGCCAAGCCTTCGAAATACTCGCGCGGCAAGCCAATCCTGGTGCCTTTGATTTTGCCGTCCAGTGCCGCCACATAATCGGGCAACGGCGCGAAAGCCGAAGTGGAGTCGTTTTCATCGCGGCCGGCGATGATTTGAAGCACCAGCGCCGCATCTGCCACCGTGCGTGCCAGGGGCCCGATGTGATCGAGAGAGCTGGCGAATGCCACTAAGCCATAGCGCGACACTCGCCCGTAGGTTGGCGTCACGCCCACCACGCCGCAAAAAGATGCCGGCTGGCGAACGGATCCGCCCGTGTCGGAGCCGAGTGCGACCACCGCCGTTCCTTGCGCCACCGCCGCCGCTGAACCTCCGCTCGACCCGCCCGGCACGCGATCCGGCGCTACTGGATTTTTCACCGGTCCGAAGGCGGAGTTTTCGTTCGAGGAGCCCATCGCGAACTCGTCGCAGTTGGTTTTACCCAAAATGATTCCGCCGGCTTGTTCCAGGCGAATCACGGCGGTTGCGTCGTAAGGCGGGATGTAGCGTTCCAGCAACCGCGATCCGCAGGTGGTCCGAACGCCCTTGGTGACGATCACGTCTTTGAGGGCAACCGGTACGCCGGCCAGAGGCCCGGCATCGTCTCCAGCGGCCACCTTCCGGTCCACTTGTTCGGCCGCCGCCAGAGCCCGCTCCGGCGAAAAATGCAGATAGGCGTTGGTTTTGGGATTCTCCGCTTTTGCAAACTCGAGCGCCGATTGAGTAAGCTCGACGGCGCTGAATTCGCGCGCAGCCAATCCCTTGCGCACTTGATCGATGGTGAGAGAAGCAATGCCCGATGAGATCGCGCTCATCGCTCAATCACCTTGGGTACTTTGAAATATCCAGCCCCGGCCAGCGGCGCATTGGCCAGAGCCAGTTCATTTCCCAGGCAGGGCCGCTCCTGGTCCTCGCGCAGCGTGGCGTTTTCCTCGGCATCGTACAAAACTTGCGCCATGGGCTGCACGTTAGACGTGTCGAGCTCGTTCAATGTATCAATATGCGTCAGAATTTCGTCCAGGTCTTTCGAGAGCCGGCCGATCTCCTCACCGGTTAACTTGAGGTTCGCCAGGTCCGCGACATAGCGAACTTCCTTTTCGGTGATCTTCACGCCGACGCCTTTTTCCTGGCCTGCTTATATACGATGCGCATGCCCGGATCATCGATTCCATCTGCCTCGTCGGCCGCGGCCGATTCATTGAGCCGCCGTGCAGGCTGGGGTGGACGCCTGGTGGTTGGTACTCGGAATTCCACGTCTTGCACAACGCCGCTGCCCAGAATCTCGGACAGTTTCCCCAGAATCTGATAGCGGAGTTGGAACAGATTCTTCCGCCAGATGGCGTCTTCCACTTCAACGATGAGCGAATCGCGCACTAGCGACTTCGCCGCCGCGTGCGAGGCGATGCGTTTGCCCACCGCCGCTGGCCAAGCCGCTCGAGCCAGATCTTCGGTGGAGATGGCATCCGAGAGTTTCAACCTGGCAAGCGATTTGGCAACGCGTTCCATGCGGACGAATTCAATTTTAGCACCCAGCGTGCCTAAGGACTGGTCTAAAGTGGGGCGGACCCCCTGGT
>PMOK01000219.1 GCA_003162425.1 Bryobacterales bacterium
CCGAACAGCTTCTCCACCTGCGTATTCACCAGGACGATCTTTCCCTCGCGATTTACCACCACTACCGCGTCCGGCGCCGCTTCCAGCAATTCACGGAACTTCCCCTCCGCCACCAGCCTCTTCGCGGCGGCGCGCAGGTTCTCCTCCGCCTCACGGCGTTCCGTCACGTCCCACGTGACGCCGGTGAGCCGCTCAGGCTGTCCGCCTTGGCCGTAATAAACTTTTCCGCGGGCAGCCAGAGTCCTCACTGCGCCTTCCGGCCACACTATGCGGAACTCCGTTGAGTATTCTGCGCCGTGTTCCACCGCTGCGGCGACCTCTTGTTGGACGCGCTTGCGATCCTCCGGATGCGCGCACGCTGCAAATCCCTCTACGGTTCTTGGGAACTGGCCGACCGGAAGGCCGAATTGGACCGAGCAATTCTCATCCGCCTCGATAATATTTGGCGCGATCTGCCAACTCCAAACGGCGATCCCTGCGGAACGCAGTGTGAAGCGTATGCGTTCCTCGGTTTTCTCGAGCGTATCCCGCGCTTGCTGGAGTTCTCGAATACCTTCTGTCTTCAGCTGGTTGAGGTGTTCCAGTTCGAAATTCTGTTTGGCGAGTTGGCGCTGTGTGTTGACAAGCTCGTTATTGAGGAGGCTAAGCTCGTTGTAGCTGTTGTCCTTTAGGTGGTCGCCCACGGCATCCTTGAGCGCCATCTCTTTATGCCCCAGGCGAAACCCCAAAACCAGGATTTGGCCGCTTACCATGCAGCCGTTGAACGAAAGAGTGGACTCAGGCCCGTCTTTCCCGGCCAATTGAAGCTCCCAATCGAAGCCGGCTTGGGACGCGCAAATCTCCTGCAGGAAGCTGAGACTTTTCGCCAAACTGCCCGCGGCCAAGCCGGAGCTGAACGGGCGCCCAGCGGAAAAGCGGTCTTCCAAGCCGAGTTGATCGCTGAGGACTTCGAGGACATGCCCTTCCGTGTTGCACAAGAGCGCGATGCCGGCGGAGCTCGCGGACCCGCGAATCATGCGCACCACTCCCCGGCCACGGTGATTGCCTCGGCGGCGTCGCGGGCATAGCCGTCGGCCCCGACATCTTCCCACAACCCTGGTACGGAGTTAAATGGCGCCCCTCCCACCAGAATGCGCGCCGGATTCCCGGCGGCTCGCGAGGCGGCGATCAGATCAGCCACGGCTTGTAGATGGATCGGCATCGTTGCTGAGATAGCCAGCACATGCGGCTTGCGCTGCGCCACTAGCTGGAGGGTGCCGGAAGTGGGAGTGTTTGCGCCAAGATAGAACGTATCCCAGCCTTCCATCTCAAAGAAGTCGGTCACCATGCGCATCCCAATCTCGTGCAGATCCCCACCCACACAAGCCGACACCAGGCGGCGGCCCTTCTTTTCGTTAGAAAAAATGCGCGGATAGAGCTGCGACATTATGAACTGGGTACAGGCCGTGCAATAGTGCTCCTGACCGACGCCGATTCGATTCGAGTGCCAGAGCCGGCCAACTTCACGCAGTACGCGTTGAAAGACGAGGAGATAGATGTCCTTGATCGAAGTTCCACGGTCCACCTCGGCGAAGATGAGATGTCGCGCGCTCTGGCGGTCTCCTTGTAGTAGGGCCTCCAGATACCCGCGCGCCAGAACGTCGAGCGCCCCGATTCCGTCGATGTACTCGGGAGGCTTGGGAACAACTCCTTCGATAATCCGAAGCCCCATGTCCAGATATTTGGACGCCAGCGCGGCGCCTGCGCCCTCCAGCTCCAGATCCAAAGTGTTTCGCAGCAGTCCCAGATTGAAGGCCAGCGCTTCGCCGTCAATATTCAAGCCAGCCAGTAGCGCTGCTGTCCAAGCGATGTATTCGGCAAACAGCGCGGGCTGCCCGAAGGAAAGAGCTGCGCAAAGGTGGTCGAGGTGGTAGCAGTTATCCTCCGTACATTTCCGCCGAGCCCCTTTCCAACGCTGTTCGAGTTGCGGACGGGCTTCAAAGTAAAGGTTAGTGACGCGCTTGGCGATCGCCTCGCGGCTTTCCTGGAGGGTGCGGCTGACCGCAAGGCCCTCCGCATTCAATGGCATAGACTCGCCATGATGGTCAGTTGCGTGAATGCTGAATCCAGCTTCAGGCCCTTCGGAATGCCCTTGTGCGAGGCGTGGTGCGCGGGGCTGGAATGCCATTTGCGGAAAGCGGATTCTGTGGTCCAGCGCGTCAACAGATAGAAAACCGACGCGTCGCCGTTGTCCGTGAATACCTCCAGACCCAAAAAGCCTTCGGCGTGTTCCACCATCCGCGGACGGTCCATAAAAGCGCGAGCCACAGAGTCTTCCAGGCCATTCGCCACCTTGAACCTCGAAAGAACCAGGATCACGACGCCGCTCCCGGTTTGCATGGTCCAACAAAATTCATCCGGGATCGTCGTGCGCGATTCAAATTGTAGTGTGGGTTACTAAATGCCGCGGGCAACTTCCTCCTTCTTTAAGAATCAACTGTTCTGCTCATCCGACATTCCTTTTTGTGTTCCCCTCGAACATTAGGGACTTGGCGCCGCAACGCCAAACGATTTGGCAAAAGGATTCTGGTCGCCGAGCATCGGGTCGAGTAAGCACGAAAAACCGATGGCGTCGATGGGGGAATTTGATACATACTAACACGAGATTTCCGAAAGGTGCCAGAATTTGCGGCGTTAGCGGACTAGTGTGTCGGCGAGAATACAACCCGACCTCAGATATTGTCAGACGATAATGTAGGTGTTTCCCCTACAAGCCCGGCTTGATTATGTGCACTGGCAGACAGACCGTCATGTCTCGCCATCAGGGTCACGGCCCTTATAATTGTCAAGTGACCGATTCCGCGATCCTCCAGCACATTTCGAAGCTCCCCCACGCCCGCGCGACCTTCAAGCAATTGGTCCGCGAACTCGGGGCGCGCGGTGCATCGCGCGACGATGTGGATTCCGCGCTGGATCGCTTGACCGAGCGTGGCGACCTGGTGGAAGTGCGCTCCGGCCATTTCGTAGCCGCCCGCTTCAGCAGCGAGTACGCCGTCGGCCGCCTGAATATGCATCGCGACGGGTACGGCTTCCTCATTCCCGANNGGCGACCGCGTAGTAGTCCATATCTCGCGCATCGAGAGCGATGGCCGGGCTGACGGCGAGATTGTCAAGATCCTGCGGCGCGCTCATCTCACGGTGGTCGGCGAGTTCAAGATCCGTAAACGCGGCTCGTATGTCATTCCGCACGACGAGCGAATCAATCAATGGATCGACATCCCCGAGGGCATGGAATTGCCCGCAACGGCCGAGAGCCGCGACCGCGTCGGCGTGAAACCTGTCGACGTCACCAGCCCCGACGATCTTGATGGCATGATCGTCAACGTCGAGATTCTCGAATTCCCGAAAGATGGCGGCCACGCCTCGGGGCGCGTGATCGAAGTGCTGGGGCATCCGGACGACTTCGGCGTCGACGTCGAGATCGTCATCCGCAAGCATCATATCCCGCATCAGTTTCCACCAGCCGTCCTGGAACAGGCCCAAAACGTCACCAACACCATTCGCTTGGATGAGCTAAAAAGCCGCCAGGATTTCCGGGATCTCGATATCGTCACCATTGATGGCGAAACCGCGCGCGATTTCGACGACGCCGTCTTCCTGGAACGGCTTGCGAACGGCAACTATGCGCTCCAGGTCCATATCGCGGACGTCAGCCACTACGTAACGCCCGGCTCGCCCATCGATGACGAGGCCGCCCTGCGTGGCACCAGCGTCTACTTTCCCGATCGCGCCGTCCC
>PMOK01000157.1 GCA_003162425.1 Bryobacterales bacterium
CTGCGGTCCAGGGGGACCGCCCCACCAAGAATGCGGACTGCCCCGGGCCACTAAACGCTGCCCGCTTCCGCCGCCTCCGCGCTCTCCACGATCACCCGTCCGCCGGCTGCCAGCTTGCCTTTGATCGCCACGTCCCTTTCCACCTCTAGGACTTCGCCGGCGAACGCTACTACCATACCGTCGTCTTTGAAGCCGCGGGTTCCTTGCCCCAGCCGTACCGAACCATCGGCATGAATTACGCCGGCGAACCGGCAGCCGGGGCCCAAGTGAATATCCTTTCCGGAGATCAGATTTCCCCGGCACACAGAATTGGCGCCAATATTGAGCGACCCATCGGCGTGTATATCCGCTTCCAAAACGCACGCGTCCGGCAGATCGCATTTTCCCTTCACCACCAGCTTGGTGGTTAAACGCAGCGGGGCGAGCAGGCGAAGATCGCCTTTATACAGCCAGGAGTCCGATCCAAGTTGGATCAACCTCTTCACGTCAAACCCAGCGGCCTCCAAAGATTCGCGAGCGGCAATCGCATCCGCGGAGAACGCGATCACGGGAAGTTTCGCCATCTCCGGTGTTTCTTTGCTCTGGAACGTTCCATCCCAGGCCACTGTGGCAACTTGCGGCGCGTACATCGATGCGGCCTGCGCCCCTGGACCCAGGCGGATGATCCCGGCCGCGGTGACTCGCGCGCCCACCAGGCAGTTGGCCCCGATGGTCAACTCGCGCGTGCTATCCAGCCAGCGTGCAACTTTCACATCCCAGCCGAGCGCCAGATCGCCGTCCACTGCCACGGATTGCAACTGCGCGCCCGGACCGAATCGCGCATTCCCCTTCACCAGGATCTCGCGCGCGAAGAGGCAGCCGGAGCCGCATGCGAAATCCCCTTCCACCACCAGAATGTCATCGCACTGCTCGCCCGAGCCGAATTCAATGCCGCCGGTAATGACACGAATTGTTTCGCGGCCCTTGAGAATGGTCCGCTCCCGGTCACTCGCGATGGTGGACGGCAATTGCAGCCACTCCTTCACCTTCCTGCGAAAGGATTGCGCGAGGTAATCCTCCATGCGGACGTAGCCGACGTCAATCTCGGAGGTCTGCTGGCCCTTAATTTTCCTCCATTGCCGGTGAGCGAGATAAAACTGAAGGTAGAGTAATCCCGCGAAGATGATGGTGAAAACAATGAATCGCCATGCGATCACGTCAGGCATCAATCACCGCTGCGGCTATAGGTGTATATGCCGTTGGTGCCCTGACTAAATAGCTTCGGCGCGGTGTGTGAGCCGTTGGCGAATGGCCGCTCCTTGCCATTGGTCCGGAAGCGCCTGGTCTTGGCCCAGGGCGGCCCTCCGGAACCCCAGACTTTCCCCAGATAGAAGCGGACAAGGGCTTTCGAAATCGCGCTGGTGCTTGCGAAGAAATTGAAGAGGTTACACGGCATCAGCAACACCCGGCGATTCATACCGTCCAGCAAGGCGGCGATTCCTAATTCAAAGAAGGTGGCCTGGTTGCCGAATATTTGATACCCCACAAACATCAACGCGATTGATAGTATCGGAACGGAGTGCATTTGCGGGCTGAAGAATAATACCAATGACGCGAGCCAGCCCAGAATCAGGACGGGAGCGGTCAGGTAGCAGGCAAGGACAAATAGCGCATCCACTTTCTCGGTGAAAGACAGCGAACGGGAACGAAGCAGTGAGGGCCACAGCCGATGCAGGCAGTCCGTATGCCCGGTGGCCCAGCGGGCGATTTGCGTCTCGCGCGCCGGCCAAGACTCCGGCACTTCCTCATAGCATTCAGCCCGGTTGACGTAGGCCACCTTCCAACCATGCAGGACTAACCGAAATGTTAGATCGGTATCCTCAGTGAGCGAATCCGTGTTCCAGCCATCCACGGAGGCCAGCGCGGAAGTGCGAACGCCACCCACCGTTCCGCCGAACTGCGGCGTCAATCCCAGGTTGTAGCGAGCCTGCTGCCCCACCTGATAACCAGCGGCGCGTTCCAAGCCGAGCAGCGCCGCTAGCAGCGTTTTGTCGGTGTTGTGAGGGACCACGCGTCCCATCACTGCTCCCACCTGCGGATCGCAGAACGGGGCCACCAATTGTTTGACCATGGATGGTCCGGGAAAATAATCGGCATCAAACAGCAGCAGCACTTCGCCCGTGGCCTGCCGTGTTGCTTCGAGCAAAGCAGCGGCCTTTCCACCGGCGCCCTCGTGGCGGTGGATGGCCTTCACGATTGAAAACCTGGCGGCGTAATCGTCGATGATGGCGCCCGTGCGGTCCTCGGAATTATCGTCGATTGCCAAAACTTCCAAACGGGTCCGGTCGTAGTCACATTCCACCAACGCCTGCAGAATGTCCGCCGCCACCGCTTCTTCGTTGTGCATAGGCACCAGAACGCTGGTGCGGGGAAGCGCGAAGCCGGTGAGTTCCATGAAGTCGCGCGGCCGGCGAAGCGCCAATCGGCAGAGCGCGAACACATAATGACGAATGGCGTACAGCGTCAACACGACGATGGCAAGCCCTAAGAAAAATTTCGCTATAAACAGGAGGATCATTTTCCCCTTCTTCCCCACGCTCGGCGGGATGCCCACTCGACAGCAATCGAATAGGAAACCACCAGGTATACCATGTCGGCCAGCAATCCCAAGGCGAACCACGCCAGTGGAACGAATAAGATACCGGAATAGTGAATCAGGCAGATGGAAAATGCCAGCCGGACAGCGGACCACAGGAATCCGTAGACTTGAGTTGCGAGCGCCCAAGCAGCGCCGAACAGCGGGTGAATCAGCACAAACATCGCGGCTGAGAACCAGGGCAGCAGCAGCCAAACCAGCATCTCGCCCCGCATCCAGATCTGGGTGAACTCCACGGAACCAAATTGACTGGATGGATGGAAAACCACGACTCCAGTGGCGACCAACAGCAGGATCATCAGGAATACAACAAAGCCACGAGCCAACGGCACACGCCGATGGATTTCGAAAAGCACCAGCATCCCGACAGCGAATAGGATCAGTAACTCAAAAGGCTTGCCGTCCAAACGGCTGGCACTCACCACCAGCGCCGGAGTCGGTTCGAGGCCGGGGAACAGCGGCGCCGTCGCGACGCCCACCACGGGCACTCCCGCCAACTCCACGATGGCGCGTGTGAGCCAGTTGTGTCCGTCGACAAGTCTCCCTTGCTCGGTGGCCACCAGGACCGTGAGAAGAATTGCCGTAACCGCCGCCAGAAAAATCCTGCCCGGTGTGATACGAACCGAGCGGATGCTGCGGTGCGGATAGATGAACGGGCGCCGCATCGTTCCACTGCGGCCGGCGGGCGGTGTTGTAGAATTGCGCACTATTCTGACGACCATTCGGACGGAGGTCTCGCCCCGAGAGGCTTCTTGTATGGTAATCGAGATTTCACACTAACGGACGTGGGGTACGGCTAGTACCAGCAATGAAGCTTATGCAGCGTAGTCCGGCCTATCTCGTGGAACTCAAAGCCTCGGACTGAGAAGCAAGTTTGAGGCTCAGGATTTCGCAGTCGGTTTTAGTAGTACGGGAGTTACTAGATTGCGTGTTCAGGAAACCCATGTTGACGTTTGGGATCCTGGTAGTGGCATGGGCTTTGACGATACCGAACGCAGTCCCGGCGTTTTGATCCAGGACCACGCCGCTCGAATCGTAGTGCTGGCACCGAATCTTGAAATCCGCGACATTCACTGGGCTATCGTTGCGAATGGTGAAATTAGCCATCATGACGGTACCGAACCCGCCTTTCTCCCAGGTGAAGTCAACCAGCTTGGTTTCAGCGGACGCGAACTCCTGTGGAAAGCGCATGGCCAACTGTTCTGCGGATGCTTGCGCCGCGCTGGAGAGCTGGGAGGCCCCCTTATCGTCCGGATATTGCCGCATTACCACCCCAATAATTGCGTTAGCTCGCTGCAGCTTATCCATGCCGTCGCGGACATCGCCGTTGGATGAAGCATCAATCAGGCTTTGCGCGCTCGCTAGGCTAGCTGCCTTGGTCAGATCCTTTTCGAGCGCCTTGGCATGGCCGGCTTCAGGCGCCGAGAGCGGAATGGCTTTGAGATGGCGGAGCCCGTCCATGATCGCATCCGAGGCCGCGCCCGGCCGCAAAGCTAACTTCGCCCGTTCGATATGCTGAGCGGGCGTCATGGCGTTGAACCTGGCCGTTGCTTCGCGCGCCGCCACCAGCCGTTTTTCTTCCGGAGCTAACTGCTTTCCAGGTGTCCAATACCTGCTGACAATCAATACGGCTATGAGGCACAACAACACCGCACCCGCCACCGCGGCCACCATCCGATTCCTCAGAACAATCGGATGATATTTCTTGGCTGACGGGCGGGCGCCAGGCCTTTCATTGAGGTCGAGATCGGTCTCCAGGGCCCTCTCCGTGAGGTCCGTGACGGTGGCCACCAAGCCCTCCAGCCGGCCCTGCTCGTCGAGAAGCTCCATGCTTCGGACAATCACGCGGTGTTCGCGCCCGTGGTCCAACAAAGTAAGGTTTCCAGTAGGCACATACGCTGATTCGTCAGGATCCAGCGGAGTGTCAGACGCAACATGAAACAGCGCCGAACAAGGCTGGCCGAGCATCTTCTCGGCGGATAAGCCAAACAGCTTCTCGCCGCTCTTGTTTACGCCAACCAGGTGTAAATTCTTGTCGTAAAAGAAGACTGCATCGGAGAGCTGATCAAAGATCGCCAGGAGGGTTTCAGGCCTTTGCCATCTTGCGTCGAAGTGGGCCACAGCAAACAACTCGCGAAAGAGCGCCTGTCGACTTTCATTATATCGGTTGGCAGGCGAAAGCGCCTGCCCAATGTCCACTTAGTTTTCCTAAGACTGGGGATTCTTGTCGTCATAGTGGGGCAGACCCCCTGGACCCGCTCTTCGNNCTGCGGTCCAGGGGGACCGCCCCACTTAAGAATGCAGATTGAGCAATCTCGGGAAAAGCTTTTCGCCTGCCAACACGGCGATTACTTACGCCAGCGCCACCTTCGGCACGGCTCCGAACCGCCGCTCGCGTGAATGGAATTCCGCGACGGCAGCGGCCAGGTCCGAAGCCCGAAAGTCCGGCCACATCACCGGTGTGAATACCAGTTCGGCGTAGGCGGCTTCCCAGAGCAGGAAATCGCTGAGGCGCTGTTCGCCGCCGGTGCGGATCAACAGGTCGACATCCGGGCCTCCCAGCGCCGCGGACAGACGATCGCGCGTGGCATGGCCATTCAGTTTCTTGGCGGCGGCGGCGATGGCTTCACGCGATGAATAGTCCACCGCCAAGCGTAGCTGGAGTTTCTTTCCTTCCACAGTGGCCTTCTCTGCCGATTCAATCTCGGGCAACACCATGGCGGGCAGCCGGTCGCGCCGTCCGATGATTGAGACGCGCACGCCGTTCTCCACGCATCGGGCGCGCTCGCGCCGCAGATACATGTGGAACAACTTCATCAGCGCCGACACTTCCGTCCGCGGACGCTGCCAGTTGTCGGAAGAAAATGCGTATACGGTAAGGATGCGAATGCCGAGGTCCGGCGCCGCTTCCACAGTCCGCCGCAGCGCTTCGGCGCCGGCAGTGTGGCCGGCTACGCGTGGAAGCCCTCGCGCCGTAGCCCAGCGGCCATTGCCATCCATGATGATGGCAGCGTGCAGATTCTCATTGTCCGGCCGCATCAAAGCTCCCGCATCGCGTGAATCAAGGCTTCCATATGGTTGAGATATTTCTCCAGCGCCTTGCGGCCGGCCTCGGTCAGACGGTACTCGGTCTTCGGCATGCGCCCTTGGAACGATTTGGTGCAAGCGATGTAATTGGCTTCCTCCAGCTTGCGCGCATGCACGCTCAAGTTTCCATCGGTGGTCTTGAGCAGCTTCTTTAATTCGTTAAACGTCAGGGATTCGTTGGCCGCCAACGCGCTCACAATCCCCAGCCGCATGCGTTCGTGGATCAAACGGTCCAGATCGGGGACCGCGTTCGAGCCGGCAACGGCGCGCACACGGGCGTTGGCCGGCTTTTCCACCGGCGATTCTTTTCGAGCGGTGTTATTTTTAGCCACCGTACCTCCTGGCGATAATCGTTCCGAAAACAAGGTGCAAGCCACCGAACCCCGTTGCTAGAAAGGCCGTGCCCCACGAGAGCGGACAAAACAGCGCGACTGCGCCAAGGAACATGAAGCACAGCCCCATCACTGGCACCACGCGTACCGAGAAAGCGCCGCCAGTAACAACCCCAGTGCCGTAGAGCAACAGCCACGTTCCCGGGATAGCCCCGGTGAGACCGGCGCGATACAGAACCAGCGTCAGAAGCGCACCCACCATCAATGGCGGCGCAAAGCTGAGGACGAATTTTCGCGCGGGCGCCGACATCAGCGGCACCTGGGCGCGGTTGGCTTTGCGCGTCATGGCCAGCGCTCCCAACGCGATCGCAAAAACACCTTCCAGGAGCCAGGTCATAAGCCAGGCTTCCCGCGTGGATTGACTGGCGGCGATCACGCTGGCCCCTAGCGCGCTCACCCCCATCGCGAATCCGCCCCAGCCGGGGACAGCGGTGAACGATCCGGCGCGTTCCATGGTTTCGCGGATGAACTTCAAGTTGTCCATCGCGTGGCTCTGCAGCGACACCGGTTCCGGGTGCGCCGCACGAATGGGCTGAACGGAGGCCATGCAGAGATTATACGAAATCGACTTTACGTTGTAAAGTACTGGGTAGTACCTCAGCGGCGGCGAGCAGGATCTAGGACAATCGCGACGTCGTCGATGTCGCGGTCAATCGTTTTCATCAGCATTGCATCCCCGGGCATTTCGTAACCGCTAACGGAAGTGAAAATCACGTACTCGCCAGTGGCGAGACCTGTGAATTCGAAACCGCCATCGCGGCCAATTAAGACTGTCTCGCTGTCGAAGCCGCGCGCGGCGCCAATGGTCACCCACATTCCCTCGGCTATGGCCGCGCCATCGCTGAGTGTGATTTTGCCGCGGAGGTAATGGCCGGGCTGGATTTGGATATCGCCCACGTCCACCTCACCTTTGTCGCGCTTCGTAGCGCACTCTACAAGCGGCGTCGCACCCAGTGCCGCGATTGATTCCATCTTGCCGTAGATGTACCCATCCACCGGAGCGGGCACGTTGGGAATGACGAACGAGCCGTCTTCCTGAGTACTGATCCGGATTTCCCGATAGGGGTCTCCATTGATCTTGAGATCTTGGCCAAACCCGCCTTTATGCCGGGGGGACAAGCCGACCTCAGCCCCGGCCATGGGCTTGCCGTGATCCATAAGACGGCCGCGAATCACGGCGCCGTCTGAAACGGTTATGGTCTTGCGCTCGGCGCCGGTTGGTATAGCGATCACCTTCGGCGCCATGCCCGGAGCCTCGACCTCCACCAGCACCCCCGACGTCCTCGGGCGGAGGGCAAGTTCGAATTCCCCTTTCGCGTTGGTAACTGCGACCTGTTTTAGGGCCTGTAAGTCGTTGTACAACATGAGACCGGGGCCGCGACCCTCCAGGATCGTGGCCACTTCTCTAGGAACCACGACGGCGTCACCGAGCGGCCGGCCGTTTGAATCCACCACGCGGCCGAGCACAACACGGCTTGGATCGTCAACCGGCGCTCGTAGCACGAGGGCTGCGGTTTCAGCCAGTCCCAGCGAGGGGTCGACTTTTGCCACGAACTTGGTTCTGTAGCCGTCATGAACCACCAGCAGTTCGAACCGCAGATCCGGATCGAGCTTCGGAATCGTGAATGAACCCTCCGCATCGGTTACCGCGCGCTTGCCGCAATCCACGTAACAAATCGGGCAGAAAGTGCTGTAGCCTTTCTTGACGTCGGCACGGTAAATCATTACTGTTGCGTCTTCGAGCGGCTTTCCGGAAGAATCGGTCACCTTTCCAGTCAGCGTGACGCGATCCGCGGCGAGAGAAATTGAGAGCGAGAGGGTCAGGCTGACCAAGAGCCAGTTAGGCATATCGAACTCTCCTGGCCAATTATACTCGGATTGAGAACAGTTCGAGTTGATCGTCCACCGGCCATTCCGGCATTTCGTGGGCTGTTAGTGCATGCCGCTCCCGGATTTTATGCACCCGATCCTGAATCATTTCCGGATAATGGCCGCGCAGATAGGCATTTTTTTCGTATCGCTCCCGATAGCGGCGCACCAGATGCGGGAAGTGCTGCTCGAGGAATGGGAAGAAGACCTGTTGGGAGCACGGCTTCAGGAACAGCGGAGCGGCGCTGAAAAAAGACGCTCCGTTTTGGGCGGCGGCTTCGCAGATGCTGTCCAGGCTCTCTTCGCTGTCATTGATAAGCGGCATCACCGGATGCGCCAGTACTCCCACCGCGACGCCTGCTTCGTTGAGTTTCTTCACAGCGCCGAGGCGCAGCGCTGGTCGGGGGGCGCGCGGTTCCAGAAGTCTAGCGAGCTCGTCGTCCAAAGTCGTGATCGTCAGATTCACGCGAACCGCGTTGCGCTTCGAAATTTGCCCCAGAAGCTCCGCGTCGCGGGCGACTAGATCTGACTTCGTGGTGATCCCAAAATCCAATCCTCGCTCGCCCGCCAAAACTTCCAGCATTCGCCGCGTGATCCGGAAACGGCGCTCAGCCGGCTGGTAAGGATCGGTTGCAGTTCCAATCCAGATGCATTCGCCGCGCTTCACTCGCTTCAGCTCGGCGCGAAATGATGGCGCGTGGAATTGCTTGGCGTAAATCTTGGTCTCGAACAGCTCCGGCTCGCGCAATTCCATGAATTCGTGAGCATAGCGCGCGTAACAATACTTGCATCCGAATTCGCAGCCGCGATATGGGTTGATGGTCCATACGAAGCGCATCCGGGAGTTCGAGTTCCGGCCGATGAACCGTCGCGTTTCGAGCTCGAAGTACTGGACTCGCTGCTTGGCCTCCAGGACCTCGCTCGAGGCGGCCAGCCGCGCGATGCCTACCAACTTGCCTGGAGCGTCAACATCAAAGAGCATAGGCGCCCGGCTTCATATTCGCCTTTTATTCGCCTATTTGTCAAGGGGCCTCATTTGCCGGATTCGCGATACATTATGTCGTTTTGTGGTCTTTACGACAGCCCGGTTTGTGTCGCAAGCTAGGCTCATGAACCTGGCTCATCGCTTCATGTGCAGTTCCAAGACCTGGAAAACAACGGTGGAAACCCATGTGATTCCAATGGGTTCTGGAAAACTTCGACCTGGGATCGAACGTGCTTGAAGTGGGGCCGGGTCCGGGAGTTACCACAGACCTTCTGCACTCTCGCTTTGAACGGCTGACGTGCGTCGAAATCGACAGCGGATTCGCCAGTTCGCTGTCCAAACGAATGAATGGAAAGAACGTGACCGTAGTCCGCCAGGATGCCACGGCCATGTCGTTTCCCGATTCGAGCTTCGATGGAGCGCTGAGTTTCACCATGCTCCACCACGTCCCGTCAGCGGCTTTGCAGGATGGTTTGCTGGCGGAAGTGGCCAGGGTTCTGCGTCCGGGAGGGATATTTGCGGGGGTGGATAGCCTTTCGAGCCGCGGTTTTCGACTGCTCCACCTGTTCGACACCATGGTGGTGGTGGAACCAGCCAGTTTCCCGAAACGCCTTGAAGCCGCTGGTTTTGTGGACGTTCAGGTGGATGTAAACCCCTACGCCTTCCGCTTCCGGGCCCGGAGACCTTAGGAAATTTTTGTTGGCAATGTCACAATGTTCTCGCCCCGGAGTCTAACGCAATGTGAGGTTGGCTATGTTGAGGTGGGCGATTGCATTCATGATGGCGGCGGTCCTGGTGGCTTTGATGGGCGTGGGCGAAACCGCCAGCACTTTGGCGGGTCTCACGAAGGTATTGTTCTGGGTGTTCATCATCGGGTTTCTTACGAGCTTGGCCATGCACTATAAAAGAACGCGAGCTTAGCGCCACGGCCGCTCTACTCCACAGGTGCCCAGGAATGACCGGGATCGAATCGGGTTATAGGCAGCGGCGCTTTTCCGGCCACGGGCGCGATATCCTTTTCATAGACCACGCCATCCTGGTTCACGATGAACGTGTGAATGCCCGTTACTCCATATTGGGCCGGCCACGCTACTAAGCCGAATCCGCCAATCAGTTTGTCTTTCACGAAGTAATTGTGCGTGCCGCCGGGCGCATCGGGGCCTTGCGCTTTGAGAATCCGGAAATAGTATCCGTGGTAGGGTTTGGCTTGTCCTTTTTGGACGCCGTCCCAGGTGGCGTGGGCGAATCCTTCGGGAACCAGCGGCTCGCTCTCGCCTTCCCAATACAACCCGTCATGGTGGCCAGGCGAACTGATTAGACGGGGCGCGTACTCGAGCATGCCGTCCTTGTCGCGATCCTCGGCAGCATATTTCAACTGCGCCTCCACGTAGCCGTGAGAAATCTCGATGGCGTCGAGCTCGTCCGTGCCGATGCGCCGCGCGCGCATTTCAGCCGGAGTTTCAGAGGCGTCAAAACTCCATTTGCCTTTGGTCTGGACAATTGGGACTGGAAACGGCCAATCCTCATCGCCGATCGCGAGGATCACGCGATTCGGGTTCATGCCGCAAATTTCAAGCCGGTGCTTAGCGCGGGCCATCCGTGCAAATTCGTCTTGTTCGCCGCGATCCTGCGTGGCATCGCCCGAGGTGAGGAGTCCTTTCGCCTGAGGACCCAAAATGGCGGAGAGCCGCGCGGAATCGTGCTGTTCCACCGCATCAATGAGGGCCTGCGCCGCAGCCTCGGAGGAATCGAAGCGCTCCTGGGCGAATGAAGGCGCGGCGCCTAGTATCGCCATCGCCGCGAGAATGCTACAGAGTCTGCCAGTCATTGCTATCGCCTCCCCCCACCACCGTGGAATCCGCCACCGCCGCCGAACCCGCCACCACCGAATCCGCGGGCTCCTCCGATACTGGAGAAGCCGCGGTCGCTTTGCATGCGCGTCGCACCACCGTTGTGATAACCGCCGAAGACACTATGATTATTCGTGTAGCCGCGCTGCTCAAAGCCTTTATTTCCGAAACGCTGCTCAGGCGCGGACTGGCCGCGATTAAAGCCCCCGGCCCGGCCGCCGCCAAATCTGCCTTCGCCGCCATTGCGCGCGAACCGGTTGGCCACTCCACGATTGCCATATGGCACGCCCATGCGGTGAGCCGGATCGTGTGCCCACGCCGAAGTGCCCAGCCGCCCTCCGTGGAAATTCCGGAACCCAAAACGATTGAAGAAAGAACCGTCGACGAATATACCTCCGCCGAACCAGTCGGGGCCCCATCCCCAACCGCCCCATCCCCAGCCACCCCATCCGCCAAAATAGAGACCAAGATCTATACCGGGAAAAAATGAAAAGCCCACATCGACGCCTGGATAAACCCACGGCGGATAAAGGCCCCAGACCGGTGGTCCCCATATGGACACGGGATTGTAATCCGGCACGTACCAGACCTCCGGGTTGGCCGGCTGGATGGTGATTGCAGTCTGCCCTCCCTGGTTTTGTGTGGCGACGGTCTCCTGTGGTGTCGAATGGAGCGTACCTTTTGCCTGGGCTTGAGCCCGCATGCGCTGCACCGCCTGCATCACATCCGCTTGCTGGGCGAGAAAAGCGTTGCCAAGCTGCGTGGTCCAGCTGATATTCTGGCTCAGACGTGAGATCACATCGGGGAAGGCGACCAGCCCTTGCACGCTGGGATCCCAGGTCTGCTTCTTCGCTTCGTCCATGAGCTTCTTGGGTTTCCACTTCGGATGGTCCCGCACCCATTGTTCGGCTTCCGCGATCTCCAGAGGATAAGTGGAAGCGGCCAGTATTTGTCCCAACAGCGGATCCGGATACAGAGCGATCGGCGCTACCAGATCGTCAAGCTGCTGCGGCGGCACCGGCGCACCTGGTGCGGCGCTATCGGGAGGGGCGTTCTGCGGAGGATTCTGCGCGGGCGCCATTCCGAGAAGTAACACGGCGACCAGGATCGCCATGCCGTAACGAGAAGGTTTGCTTGGCATCTCACTCGTTTAGATGCATTCCATAGGCAACAGTTGCGAGCTAAACGAACGTAAGCAAACGCACAGAGTGTCCGGATTGCTTTAGAGAACGATTCGGACATCCCCATCGCGCCGTGTTACGCGCTCCCGGTCAAGAAACTCCAGGAGCGGGATGGCGTATTTGCGCGAGACGCCGGTCCAATCCTTGAATTCCGGCACTGCGAACTTCTGCCCTTTCCTTTTCGCCAGCAGCAGCCTGAGGGATTGGAGAGCTTCGCAATGAAATACCAGTTCATCGCTGACCTTGACCAGCCTTTTGTCGCGCAGCAGCAACTGCAGAATACTGCGGGCGCGGTTGGGTTCCACGCCCGACTTCGCTAACACCTCTTGCAAGGACGGCACCGCCAATCCGGCCGCGCGAAAAGCGCTCTCGATCTTTGCAGACGCTTCTTCTTCATCCTGCTTGAGCGAAATCTTATGCGACGCAAGTCGAACGTTCTCTCCATCCGCGGTGAGAGTCTTCGAGAGCGCCAGCATCGCGTCCAGCAACCCTGCAGGCGCGCCGGGCAATTGTTTGCCGCGCAGCTCCTCTTTCGAAAGCCCCGATACCAGCGGGTTGCGGCGGTGGAACTGCTTCAGCGTCTCATGCATTGCTTCCAGTTGGCCGGCAACCCATCCCGGATCAAGAACCCAGAACTGCGGCGAGTGCAGCGTCATCAATTGTGCAGCGCCGGCGGCCTTTTGAATGTCGGCTTCGAGCATTCCCGTGCGCGCAACCAGCTCCGGCATTCCCATTCCGTAGCGCGACTCGCGGACCAGCAAAGCAATTCGCTCGGCTTCGGGTGCTGTTTCGAGAGTTCGCAAGCGTTCGAGCGGCGCTCGGCCGGGCGCCGCGATGTCCAGCACAACGCCGCCTCCGATGGTCACGACGGGCGAGAACATTCGCACGATGAAGCGGTCCCCGGGCAACAGCAGTAGCGGTTCGCTCAGAAGAAAGCGAACGAAGTCGCGTGTTCCTGGCGGCAATGGATCCGTTCCGCGCAGCCGCCGGACCTCGGCTTCAACCTCCGCTGTGCCTGCATGAAAATGAACCGGCGCGCGATGCTTCAGCGGCTTGGCGGAAGGCAACAGATCGAAGGCGCAATCAATTTGACGGGTGGGCTGGAACCGTCCAGCCTCCGCCAACAGCATGCCGCGCCGCAACTCGGAAGTTTCCACGCCCGCGAGATTCAATGCTGTTCTTTGTCCGGCTACAGCTTGGGCCGCGCTCGATCCGTGGACTTGAATCCCACGAACGCGGATGCGACGGCCGGCCGGATGCAAATCCACTTCCTGTTCCACGCGCACGGTTCCCGAGACCAGCGTCCCTGTCACCACGGTCCCGAAGCCGCGCATGGAGAACGCGCGGTCGATGGGTAAGCGAAAATAGTGGGAGGAGTCCTTTTCGCGGATGGACGTGGCCACCTTTTCGATTTCAGCGCGCAGTTCCGGCAATCCCGCGCCTGTGGTGGAGCTGACCGCGACCACTGGAGCGCCTTCTAAGAATGACCCGCGGACGAATTCATCCGCTTCCAGGCGCACCAGCTCGATAAAGTCCGGGTCGGCAAGGTCCGATTTAGTGAGTACGATGATGCCATTCCGAATGCCCAACAGCCGGCAGATGTCGAAATGCTCGCGGGTCTGCGGCTTGATGGACTCATCGGCAGCTATAACAAAGAGAACGAGATCGATGCCTCCGACTCCGGCCAGCATATTTTTGATGAACCTTTCATGGCCGGGAACGTCTACAAAAGCGAGGCGCATATTCTCTGAGAGTTTGAGGTGCGCGAACCCCAGATCAATGGAAATCCCACGCTGCTTTTCTTCCTTGAGCCGGTCCGTGTCGATGCCGGTGAGGGCTCGCACTAACGCAGTCTTGCCGTGGTCAATGTGGCCGGCCGTGCCGATAATGATGTTCTTCATCTCGACGCTCTTCATCCTAGCGCCTCTTTACGCGCAGAGTTCCGATGCGCCCCTTTTCAAGGCCGGCGTGGCGGATGTTCGCGTGGACGTTTTGGTCACCGAGAACAAGAATTTGGTAAAGGGGCTGGCCAAGGACGATTTTGTAGTTACCGATGAAGGCCAGCCGCAGACCTTGGTTTCGTTCAGTAACGGAGACGAGCCGTTGAATCTGATCCTGCTGCTGGACATCAGCGGCAGCATGCAGAAACACATCGAGCTGATTTCCGAGACGGCGCGCGATGCGCTTGCTCATCTGCGGCCGGCCGATCGCGTGGCCATCATGGTGTTCGCCAAGACCAGCGAAGTGCATCAGGACTTCAGCGACAATTTGGCGGAAACAGCGCGGCAGATCGCGAGAGCCGTCCAGGATCACGACGTCGGTAACACCACGCAAATCAACGCTGCCGTTGTGGACGCGGCGCACTACATGCAGGCGCACGCCGGCCCCGGTGGCAGCCGCGCGATTCTGATCCTCACCGACAATCTCAGCATGAGTTATCAACTCACGGACGGACAGGTGATCCGCGAGCTGAACAAAGCCGACACGGTATTTAACGCGATAGTGACCGGGCATGCCATCGAGCCCAATCCACCCACGCCCCGCATGTTTCCCAATCCGGATCTCACGCCCGCCAACGTGATGCACCTATCAGACGACACCGGTGGCGAATGGGTGAAGGCCGAGCGCGCCGATCAATCGTTCAATGCGATGATCGAGCGCATTCGCAGCCGGTACATGCTGGCCTACCACGAGCCTGCGGCGAGTCCTGGCGCCTTTCGGCACGTGGGCGTAGCGCTCACCGAGGCCGCGCGGAAGAAATATCCATTGGCCGAACTGCGGGCGCGCACAGGCTACTACGCCGAGTAAACGGTTCTTCGGTTCTTCAGTTCTTCAGTTCCTCAGTTCGCGCGGCACGCTGCTTTCTGCTTTCTGCCTTCTGCCGCCTGCCTCCTGTATCCTGGACCTTATGTCCACCGACCGATTTGCCGAAGTCCGCCGCCGCCACGCCAATGCCGACGCCGGTGGAGGCGAAGCGCGCACGCAGAGGCAACATCAGGAAGGTAAATTGTCGGCCCGCGAACGCATCCAACTGTTGCTGGATGAGGGCACTTTTGAGGAAATGGACAAGCTGGTGCGCCACCGTTCGCGCGAGTTCGGCATGGATGAGCAGGTGATCGACGGCGACGGGTTCATCACCGGCTACGGCCGCATACACGGGCGACTGGCCTACGTGTTCGCGCAGGACTTTACCGTTTTTGGCGGGTCCCTTTCAGAAGCCAACGCGCAAAAAATCTGCAAGATCATGGACCTCGCGCTCAAGACCGGCGCGCCCGTGATCGGCCTGAACGATTCAGGTGGCGCGCGCATCCAGGAAGGAGTGCTCTCGCTCGCGGGCTACGCCGACATCTTCCTACGCAACACGCTCTCGAGCGGCGTCATCCCCCAGATTTCGGCCATCATGGGACCCTGCGCCGGCGGCGCAGTCTACTCACCCGCCCTCACCGACTTCGTCTTCATGGTGGACCACACCAGCCACATGTTTGTCACCGGTCCGGATGTGATCAAGACCGTGACCCACGAAGACGTGACCAAAGAGAAACTGGGTGGCGCCGAGACGCACAATTCCATCAGCGGCGTCGCGCACTTCATCGCACCCGATGATGCCGAATGCTTGCGAATGATTCGCCAATTGTTTTCCTATTTGCCCCAGAACAATCGCGACGATGCACCGGCGCGAACGTGCACCGATCCAATCGACCGCGTCGATCCGTCGCTCGACACCGTGGTGCCCGCCGAATCAAATCTCCCCTACGACATCAAGGACATCATTCACCGCGTGGTAGATGATGGTGAGTTTTTCGAAATCCACGAGCACTGGGCGCGTAACATCGTAGTGGGGTTCGCGCGCATGGATGGACGCAGCATCGGAATCGTCGCAAATCAACCCGCATTCCTGGCCGGATGCCTGGATATTAATTCGTCGGTGAAGGGCGCGCGATTCGTGCGTTTCTGCGATGCCTTCAACATCCCGATCCTGACTTTCGAAGACGTGCCCGGTTTTCTTCCGGGAACCGATCAGGAGTTCGGTGGAATTATCCGTCACGGCGCGAAACTTCTATACGCGTACGCCGAAGCAACCGTTCCGAAGATCACGATTATCACGCGCAAAGCTTACGGCGGCGCTTACTGCGTGATGGGCTCGAAGCACCTGCGCACGGATGTGAATTTCGCCTATCCAACCGCCGAAATCGCGGTGATGGGAGCCGAAGGCGCAGTGAATATCGTGTACCGCCGCGAGCTGGCCGCGGCCGAGGACAAAGTGGCCGCGCGAAAGCAAAAGATCGAGGATTTCCGGGACAGCTTCGCCAATCCGTTCGTGGCCGCCGAGCGTGGATTCATTGACGATGTCATCGAACCGCGAGAAACGCGCCCCAAAGTGATCCGCGCGTTGCGCATGCTGACGACGAAGGTAGACACCATGCCGCGCAAGAAGCATGGGAACATTCCGCT
>PMOK01000304.1 GCA_003162425.1 Bryobacterales bacterium
CCTCAAAGGTCAATACAAAATCCATCACGTTCTCGCCGGAACCCTTCTGCATGGTCACGTTGAATTTCTTGAACTCGCGCGAATCCACCGAGCGGAAGAACGCCGGAAAGAAATCCTTCGGGTAGTCGTAGTCGAACACCGCCCCTGGAGTTAGATCCCAAGTCTTTCGCGCCTGGGCTTCCTGATTGGGCGTCAGACCCGTAATCCGCAGTTGTCCAAAAGTATAGAATTGACCCAAGTTGAACGGGATCTTGACATCCAGTACGTGCTGATCGTCGTGAAGGATGCGCTCGGGCTTCGCGGCTGCGTGTAAATAGCCCATGCGTCTCACAGGCCTTTCCAGCTCCCAGATAGACTTCTGAATCTCCGTCCAATTCGCAATCTCTCCCTTCCGAAACTTCGCCGCCTTGAGCATTGCATCCACGGGAAGTTTGTCGCCGACGATCTGCACGTCGCCCAGACTAAATTTCGCGCCTTCCTCAACCGACGTTGTGACGGAAACCGACCACCCGGATTCTCGTTGGGCTGTGATGCTCGGGAAACGGACGCGATACATCCCACGCTCTTCATAGGCGCGCCGGAGGTTCAATTCGACCGCCCGGCGAAAAGTTCGATCCGTGTACCCCTGTTCCTTCACATCTTTGGGAATGAGGGCAACCAGCTCTTGTGCCGTCAACTCGCTTTCGCCCATAAAATTAATCGCGATGATTCGTGGAAGCGGATCCGGCTGGAAAGAGATGGTCGATTTTCCGCCAGGCGTCAGCACTGTCTCCAACCGCGCGACAACATGATGGCCTTCCAGTGCGGCGCCGAGATGCTCTTCCAGCTTTCGCCCGACGAACTGCTGTCCAGATTCGTTGGCCGGCACTTTGTGATTGAGCGAGGGATAGCGCGAAGCCAGCCACCGCCAGAGTTCGTCGTCGTTGACTCCAGGGATATCAATAGTCGCGTTGAAGAGGGAGCTTGGATCCGGGACCTTCAGAGTCAATGCGTAGCCTTGCTTCGGTCCAGGTTCGTAACTGTAGCTGACGGATTCGAACATGCCAGTCTCGTTGAGTCGCCGAGACGCCGCCTCCATGGCAGCCTGGTCTACCGGTGAGAGAATGTGCAGGCCTGCCAGCTCCAGCACCACTTCTTTGGACAACGCGGTGCCTTCAACCGCAACCGATTCGAGCGGAAATGAAGCGCTCTGCGCCTGGATTCGGTAAAGAATCGCGATCCAAACCAGGACCACTCGCAACATTAGAAGGAAGTATCTCACGAAATGTCATTAGCTCAAACCGCGTCATCATCACCGCTGTGCGCCCAACTGAAGTCGCCTATTTGCTTTCGTCCGGCTCAGCCAGCAAATCACCCAGCCGGTCAAGCCGGCGTTCCCATCTCGAGCGGCGATCGCCAATCCATTGCTCCGCCAAGGAAAGCCCGGCGGGTTCGATGCGGCAAGTCCGCACCCTCCCGGTCTTTTCGGTTTGTACCAGCCCGCTTTCCTCCAACACTTGCAAGTGTTGAACCACCGCGGCGAGCGTGATGTCGAGCGGCTCCGCCAATCGCGAGACCGATATGGGGCCCTCGCTAAGCTTTTCCACAATCGCCCGGCGCGTGGGATCGCCGAGAGCGTGGAATACACGATCGACATTCGGTTTCTTCTTATGCATTAGTGGGGCAGGCGCTTCCGCCTGCCAACCAACTCCTAGCCCGCAAACTCTTCCATCAAACTGTCGAGCAGCTTTTCCCATCCCTCTTTGCGCATTTCAGGACCATCGGCGCCCTCGAAGAAAGCGCCTTGATGCGTGAAGATGAGATCGGTCCCGGTTCCCGTGGGTAAGAATTCAAACGTCGCCAAAGACGCCGAAATGCACTTTTCCGCAATGCTCATGGTTGAGGCAGTCACAACGCGCCTGTTGCGCACAATGTCCAGGTAGCTGATATCGTTCGTGCAGGCGACTCCTTTCAGCGGAGTGTCTTCTCCGAGGCGAAGACGGACACGTTCTTTGCCACCCACACGAAAGTCCAACTCATGGTGCTCCAATTCGTGGTGGTCTCCTTCGGCAAACCAGCGGCGTTTCTTTTCCGGATCGGCGAAAGCGGCGAATACGCGCTCAGGCTTGGCCGGATAGCTGCGCTCAATGACGAATGTGCTGTGAATAACGGATTGCTCTTTCATACGTTAGTTAAGCCTCCGCTTAAGTATCTAGCGCCTCAGCACAATTGTCAAGTGAATACTTAAGTAACGACTTGCCTAACCGTTTTCATACCCAGACGTCTATATACTAAGAAGTCAGAGTATCCTGAGGACGCCATGTCATTGTGGTCGCGTATCACCAACGTATTTCGCGGGGTTGATCCAAATCGCGAGATCGACGAAGAACTGCAGTCGCACATCTTAGAAGCTATCGAACAAGGCCGCGACCCCGCCGAAGCACGGCGAGCTTTCGGCCCCGTGTTGCGGCATCGCGAGGAGAGCCGCGATGTCCGGTTGATCGTTTGGCTCGATTCCCTCCGCGCCGACGCGATTTTCGGTTGGCGGCAGCTCAACAAAAGAAAAATGACGTCGGCAGCCGCCATCCTATCGCTCGCCCTGGCCATCGGTGCGTGTACTTCGGCATTCCGCCTCATCGATGCATTATTGCTGCGGCCTTTGCCGGTGTCCCATCCAGAACGGCTCTACGCCGTGGTGTTTGAAGGGCCCGGCGCCGACGGCAAGGTCAACGTTTACGACAGTTGTTCGTATCCGATGTTCCGCCAGTGGCGTGAAGTGGTGAAGGATCAAGCCGAGTCAGTCGCAATTTCCTATGCCGACCGGATCGATCTGACCTACGGATCAGACCAGGATATGGAGAAGGCGTACCGCCAATACGTTTCGGGTTGGATGTTTCCTACCTTCGGGCTTCGGCCGGCGCTGGGCCGGCTGCTCAATGCGAACGACGATCTGAAACCCGGCGCTCACCCCTACGCCGTGCTGTCTTATGACTATTGGTCGCACCGTCTCGGACGCGATCCCAAAGTGATCGGCCGCACATTTCGCATGGGTAACGATCTTTTCGAGATCGTCGGTGTCGCCGAGGAACGCTTTACCGGCACTGAAACCGGCACCATGACCGATATCTTTATCCCCATGATGATGAAGACGCCGAGCACTCTCACCAGTTCAAACAACTTCTGGCTTCGCACCTTAGTGCAATTGAAACCGGGCGCGGACGCCGAACCTGTTCACCAGAAACTGAGCGCGACGTTTCATGCGTTCGAAAATGAGCGGGCGAAAAGTAACCCAGGTCTGTCCAAATATCGTTTCGAACAATTCTTCAACCAGAAGCTATTGCTGGAGCCGGCCGCCGCAGGCCGATCGAACATGCAGAGAGATTACCGCCAGCCCCTGATGGCTCTCGGCGTATTGGTGGCGCTAGTTCTGCTGATTGCGTGCGCCAACGTCGCAAACTTGATGACCGCGCAAGCATCGGCGAGGGCGCGCGAGATGGCGCTGCGAGTCTCCATTGGCGCGGGGCGCTGGCGTCTAGTGCAACTGGTCCTTGTGGAAAGCGCGTTGCTCGCGTTCATCGCGGCCGCAATCGGCGGATTGTTTGCGTGGAAATCCGCGCCGTTGATCGTGAACATGATCAATCCCGCGGACAACCCTGCGCGCCTGATCCTTCCGGCCGACTGGCGGGTCTTGGTATTCGGTTTGGCGCTGGCCTTTGGCGTGACCATCCTCTTCGGCCTCGCGCCGGCGCTGCGCGCTTCATCCATCAAACCAGTCAACGCGCTCAAAGGCGGCGAAGATCCGCACTCACGCCGCCGCCTGATGTATGCGTTGATCGCCTCCCAGGTCGCGTTTTGCTTTGTCGTCCATCTTGTCGCCGGCCTGTTTGTAACAAGCTTCGACCGTCTGTCGAATGTACCCACCGGTTTTTCCGCCGAACGGATTCTCAATCTCGAAACGGTCACGGTTCGTCCTCAGCCGCCCGTTTTCTGGGATCAGGTGGCGCAACATCTGCGCGAGCTGCCTGGTGTCGAGAAAGTGGCGCTAACCACCTGGCCGCTGATGAGCGGAGAGAGCAATGTCGACTATATTTCGATCGGCGGCGCGCCTCCGTCAGACGTCTTTTCCGACATTCTGGCCATCTCGCCCGGGTGCCTGGACAGCATGAAGATCCCCTTCATCGACGGCCGCGATTTCCGCGACGGCGAAACGTCTCCCGGCGTTGCAATCGTCAACCATGCGTTCGCCAAGCAATTCTTCAACGGCGAGAATCCGGTTGGAAAGTCGTTCGACCGCGGGGATTCGAAAGCCCGTATTCACACTCAGATCGTAGGTTACGTCCGCGATGCTCGATCCCGTGACCGCCTGCGCCGGCCGATTCTGCCGACAGTGTACATGCCGTTTTCCTCGGTGGATGCTCGGGGCGCATTCCAGCCCAAAGGCCGCGGCACCTTCATCGTGCGCACTGCCGGCTCAAACCCGCTCGCGTTAGCGTCCATCCTTCGGCAGGAAGTGTCGCGCGCCCGATCCGAATTCCGCGTCAGCAATGTCCGCACTCAGACAGAGATCAATCAGTCCACCACCGTTCGCGAACGGCTGCTCGCTATGCTAGCCCTGTTCTTTGCGATTGTCGCTCTGACGCTAGCCGGCGTGGGCCTTTATGGCGTGCTGGATTATTCAGTGCTGCAACGCCGCCGCGAGATCGGCATTCGCATGGCCCTGGGCGCCCAAGCCGGTGACATCGCGTGGCGAGTAACGGCGGATGTTTTCTCTATGGGGCTGGTGGGCGCCGCCGTGGGCCTGGGGCTCGGAATGGCCTCGGCGCGATACATCGAGTCCTTGCTCTACCAGGTCAAGCCCACCGACACCCGCATGTTGGCGCTTCCCGCGTTGACCATCCTCGCGGCAGCGCTTGTGGCGGCCCTACCGGCAGTGATTCGCGCAGTCCGAATCGACCCCGCCAATATGTTGCGTACCGAATAGAGAACCAACATGTCACTCTGGTCACGCATCACGAACGTATTCCGCGGCGATCGCTTGGGCCGCGAGATCGACGAAGAATTGCAGTCGCACCTCGCGGACGCAATTGAACACGGCCGCGACCCCTCCGAAGCCCAGCGAGCGTTCGGCTCCCCGCTGCGCCATCGCGAACACAGCCTCGACGTCCGGCTCCTCGCCTGGCTCGATTCGCTCCGTGCCGACGCCATCTTCGGCTGGCGTCAGCTCAATAAAAAAAAGGTGACCTCCGCCGCGGCCATAGTGTCACTCGCTCTGGGCATCGGGGCATGCATCTCCGCATTCCGTCTCATCGATGCCCTGCTGCTACGGCCCCTCCCAACCACCGCGCCGGACCGCCTTTACGACCTTTACCGCCAGGAAATCGGTTGGGACGGCAAGCCCGGAACGTTCGACGGGTGGGCGTATCCAGATTTTAGCCAGATGCGCGCCGCCGCGAGGGATCAAGCCGAGCTCATCGCAATCTCCTATGCCGAGCGGACTGACCTAACCTACCGATCAGACCAGGAGATGGAGAAGGCGTACATAGAATATGTTTCCGGATGGATGTTCGGCCAATTCGGAATCCAGCCTACCTTGGGACGCCTGTTCACCGAAAATGACGATCTGAAGCCGGGCGCCCATCCTTACGCCGTGCTTTCTCATGACTATTGGACGCGCCGCTTCGGGCAGGATCCAAAAATCGTCGGGCGCACTTTTCGGTTGGGCGACCGCGTCTACGAAATCATCGGCGTCTCAGGCGGCCCCTTCACAGGAACTGAACCCGGCACCATGATCGATCTCTTTCTTCCCGCGATGATGAATCATTACGTCACGCGTTCGGACTCCACCTGGCATCGAACCTTGGCTGTACTGAAACCCGGCGTTGCCGTTGAACCACTCCGCCAGAAACTCAACGCAATCTCTCTGGCATTCGAACAGGAGCGAGCCAAGGGATTCACGAACATGTCGAAGCAGAGCATCGAGAATTATCTGCACCAGACGGTGATGCTCGAGCCCGCGCCCTCGGGCGTCTCAGGCACCCAACAAGATAACCGCCGCTCGCTGGCAGCTCTGGGCGTGTTGGTAGGACTGGTGCTGCTGATCGCGTGCGCCAACGTCGCCAATCTGATGACCGCCCAGGCCGCCGCCCGCGCGCGTGAAATGGCTCTGCGTGTCTCCATCGGCGCGGGTCGCTGGAGATTGGCGCAACTGGTCCTGGTGGAAAGCACCCTGCTCGCATTTTTCGCCGCCGCGATGGGCGGAATATTCGCGTGGTGGTCCGCGCCCTTCGTGGTCGGCATCATCAACCCGCCCGACAACCCTGTGCGATTGTCGCTTCCAATGGACTGGCGGGTACTTGCATTCGGCCTCGCGCTGACCATCGGCGTGACATTCCTGTTCGGCCTGATTCCCGCCTGGCGCGCGTCGGCCATCCAGCCTGTCAGCGCGCTCAAGGGTGGAGAGGACCCACATTCGCGGCGACACGTAATGCATGCTCTGATCGCCCTCCAGGTGGCCTTCTGTTTTCTCGTGCTTTTCGTGGCCAGCCTCTTCGTCCGAACCTTCGACCGGCTCGCTCATCAGTCCACCGGCTTCTCCACGGATCGGCTTCTCACTCTCGATACGGTTACCGAACGCGCTCAGTCCAACGCAAGCTGGGATCAAGTTGCCCAACATTTGCGCACCGTGCCTGGCGTTGAAACTGTAGCGTTGGCGGGTTGGCCGCTGCTCAGCGGCCACGCCGAGAATAATTCTATCTCTATAAACGGCGGCCCTCCCAGCGACGATTTGACCTACTTCCTGAATGTCTCTCCAGGCTGGGTCGACGCCATGCGGATTCCGTTTCTCGGAGGCAGAGACTTCCGGCCCAGCGACACGTATCCAGGCGTTGCGATCGTCAACGAAACTTTCGTTAAGCGGTACTTCCCAGGTGAAAATCCAATCGGAAAAACGTTCGATGAAACTGAGGACGAAGGCGGACACGAACGCCTCCAGATCGTGGGCCTGGCCCGCGATGCCCGGTATCGCGGTATGCGCGAGCCCATCCCGCCGGTGGCTTACATCCCGTTTCAATCCATCGACGAGAAGGGCGCCGGGCGCCCCATAGGCCATGCGACATTCATCGTTCGTTCCTCCAATTCGAACCCGCTTACGCTAGCGCGAATCCTGCGTCAAGAAGTTTCGCGCGCGCGGCCCGGATTCCGCGTCAGCAACATCCGCACGCAGAAGGAAATCAACGAAGTGCACACCGTCCGTGAACGGCTGCTCGCGATGTTGGCTTTGTTTTTCGCAATTGTGGCGCTTTTGCTGGCGGGTGTCGGACTGTATGGAGTGCTCGACTATTCCGTGGTCCAACGGCGGCGCGAGATCGGGATTCGCCTGGCCATCGGCGCCCAACCCATCGACATTGCACGTAGCGTGACCACAGAAGTCTTGTCCATGGTCGTGATTGGAGCAGCCGCGGGCCTCGCGCTTGGGATAGCCTCGACGCGATACCTCGAAGACCTGCTCTACCAGGTCAAGGCCACCGACTTCGGCATCCTCGCGCTCCCGGCGATGACAATTATCGCCGCCGCTCTTCTGGCCGCCCTACCCGCGGTAATTCGCGCGGTGCGAATCGACCCAGTCACCATGCTCCGAGCCGAATAACTGGTCGGTCACACTACCACTTACCGTTACGCCGCCGTTGCGCAGGCGCTTTCATCCGCTAACCTGACCACGAATGCCCCCCTCGCGCAGCCTCTCGATCGCCGAGGGCCAGCAACCAGCCACCAGCAACCAGCAACCACCCATCCGCATCCTCTCCATCGACGGCGGTGGCATCCGCGGCATCATTCCCGCCCTGGTTCTCGCCCGCATCGAACAGCTCACCAATCGACCCATCGCTCAGCTCTTCGACCTGGTTGCCGGCACATCCACCGGCGGCATTCTCGCTCTGGGCCTGACCATCCCCAAATTCCCTGGCCGGCCGCTCTACCGAGCCAAGGAATTCGTGTCTATGTTCGAGCGGGAAGGTCCGCGAATTTTTTCGCGTTCGATGGTTCGCACGCTGCTCACTACCGACAGCCTGTTCTGGAAGAAGTACTCCTCGCATGGAATCGAGCAAGTTCTGCTCGAGTACTTCGGCGACTCACGGCTCAGCGACGCGGTCACCGACGTCCTGATCCCCAGTTACGAGATCCAACGCCGCTTTCCGTTCTTCTTCAAGAGCTCAAACGCCCGCTGCCGGCCCGACTACGATTTCCCCGCGCGCGACATCGCCCGCGCCACCTCCGCCGCCCCCAGTTACTTCGATCCGAAGACAATTCCAACCGGCACGAACTCCGATAACTACACTCTGATCGATGGCGGCGTGTTTGCCAACAATCCGACGGCCTGTGCGCTGGTGGAAGCGCAATGCACCCTTCCCCATCCCGGCGGCTACCTGGTGGTTTCGCTCGGAACCGGTTCCGTGATGCGCACGCTGCCTCTGAAGCTCGCTAGATACTGGGGCGCTGCCCGTTGGGTCAAGCCCCTGCTCGATGCCATCTTCGATGGAGTCAGCAGCACTGTCGATTTTCAGCTCCGCCAGCTTTTGCCCACCGGCTACTACCGCTTTCAGCCCGATCTCAAAGGCCGCAGCCACAGCCTCGACAACACCAGCCGCGGCAACATGGCGGCCCTGAAAGCCCTCGCCAATCGCATGATCGATGAAAGATCCGCGGACTTGGAAGAGCTCTGCGACACTCTGAAGAAATCGGAGTGTCTCCGGCCGTCAACTGTCCGCTTATGATGCCGCGCGAAGTGCGCTCGACGCCATCCGTCCCCAACGTGCCACCTGCCTTCTGCGTCCCGCGGGCATGCTGTCGACCGCTGCTTTACAATCCGAAAACGCCTGTTTGGCCTCCGCGGCGCAACCTGAAGCCAACAGCGCTTCACCCTGGTAGTACAATCCCTCCGGATCATACGGCCTGCGATCGACGTACTTCGCAAGCGCATCGCAAGCTTCCTCCAGCCGCGATGCTTTCGAATAAGCTCGGCCCAACTCGCGCCAAACCTCATGAGAGCAGCACTTATCGTCCAACGTGGCGGCGCTGCTTAGGAAGCCAATCGCCTCCTCCGCCTGGCCCTCCTCCAGCGCGATCTTGCCGAGTTGGAAGAACGGATCGGCTTCATGGTTGTCTATTTCGATCGCGCGCAGATAACGCTTTCGCGCTTCGTCGTACTGACGCCGTTCCTGATAAACCAGCCCAAGCTGGTACTGTGCATCGGCGTCCTTGGGATTGCTGGCCGCGATATCCAACTGCCTCCGAAAATGTTGCCTGCTGCGGAGCCCACCACCCAGCGAACGCACGTCCGATCCCAGAAAAATCCACGCGTAGTAAAGCAGACATGGCGACGCGAGATAGTACATGAAGCGGCCCAGCACCATAGACGCGATCAGCGCGCCAATGGCCGCTCCGAAACCAGCGGCCACCGAACCGGCCGCAACCAGGTATCCGGTTCCCCAAAGAGTTCGCGTACAGCAAGCCGCCAGTGCGACAAACCAAACCAGCGCTCCAAACCCGAGTAAGGGCTGGAACCATGTGGAAGCAGGCAACGCCCACGCCAGTGTGGACAACGCAGCGAACGGCAGATACACAGCCGCAAATGACATGAGCACGCACGTTAACAGAGGCGAAAAATCCTTCCGGAGCATCACCCCGAAGCTCTCATGGGAACGCCAAATCGTCACCACCAGAACCACTCCCGGCACGAATCCGAACGCGAGCGCCGCCAGAACCTTGATGACTAGTGTCGGGTCGGCGATATAAACCACGCCCAACCGAGTGACTGCGCGCATCCAGACCAGAGCCAGCCCGGCAGCCACCACGGCGAACCACAGCCGCCCTTCGTCGATGATACGGCTTGCAGCCTTCACCGGCGTCCAGTAAAGCGCGGCTAGCAATTGAATCTGTCGAAGCAGCATTTCCAGCTACATCTCCGTCAACCAGAAACCAGCAACCAGAAACCAGAAACCAACCACCTAGAAACCAACCACCACCATCCTCCCATCGGTCTCTATCTTGTCTCCCGTCGCGTTGACCAAGCTGGCCGGCACCGCCGGCCGATCCACCAGCGAAAGCCCATTCACCAATCCCGTGAACAGAAGGTCGTTCACCACCTTCGCGCGTTCATGATCTATCTGCCCATCCACTGTGTGTACAAATGTGCGACTCTCTTCCGAAAAATCGATCCCGGTATCGTGCGTGGCCGAACACACCCAAACATCTTTGCCGTGGAACTCGACCGGCCTGCGCCAGATACGCACATGGTGACGGGAGTTGAACATGTCATTCTGCTTCTGGAACACCAGGTCGGGCGGCCGGCCATCCAGGAACAGCACCGATACCGGAGCCTCCTTGTAACCGCGCTGCTCGGTCATGGCGCGGAAAGTCTCGAACTTCGACTTCGCGTTCAACTGCTCGGCCGTCGACCAGCCCGCCGCTTGAAACGCGCTCTCCAGCTCTTGCCGGCTGCCCAGAAACATGATGTTCGTAACATCGGATTCCTTAGGAGGCTTGGCGGCACGGGTTCGAAACGGTTGCTCGTTTACCAACGACGCCAGTTCGTTCTGAGGTTCCACCGCCCTCACATTCGGACCCCTGGCGTCGCCCGTCCACGTGAGCGGCTTGGTCAGCTCGATGGTCATCTCGACGCCCGGCTCATAATCGATGTTGGCGTCCGTGGGCTTCAAAACGGCCTGCTTGATCGTCCCCAGCAATTCGCCCAAACCCGAGTATTTCTCAGTCACCTTGTTGATCCCCTGATCCAACGTGCCCGACCCAGTCTGCGACGCAACAATGCCGAGAATCCGGCCATCCTTATCCACGGATTCCCGTGCGTTGTCGACCCCCACTAGCCGCGCCGCAAGCACCGCCTTCTTGCCCCGTGCATCGCCGATCTGATCGAAAACCAACCCGAGCACCGCCTGATCATCGGGATTGACGGCCGCCTTCACCTCTTCGATATGCCCCTTCACTTTCACTCCGGCTGCCACCACGATCTGATTCGCGGCCACCACCGGCACAATCACAACGGCGTCAACCGGCTGATCGACCTTCGCCGTAGCAGTATTGACAGCGCCGGTCAGCCGAATTTCGATATGCGTGCCGCTAGGCACCTCCATCGCACATACAGTTCCCACCACCAGCAACGCAATCCCCCACCTCATCCCCATATGCTAACGCGCACCGGAACCAAAGAACCGAATAACCGAAGAACTGAAGAACGGTTCCGTTCCGTGCTACATTAATTAGCCAAGAACGGTCGGGAAAGGACGAATCCCATGCGAACCGTCGTAACGGCATTCATCTCTGTTTTTTTCGTAAGTTGGGGCGCCGCGGCAGATGATTTGAATCTGCGCGCTTGGCAAATGGAATCCAAAGGGGATCCAGCCGCAGCTCGCGAATTTCTGGAACGTAGCGCGCAAAACGGCACTGCGGACTCGCTCGAAGCATACGCGCAGTTTCTGGATCGCCATCACGATCCAGCCGCCCGCGATGCCTATGAAAAGCTTCTGAAAACCGCTCAGGGCGATCAGCGTGTCTATGCCGCCAGCCGCCTGGTGATCCTTGACCTGGTGGCCGGCGATCGCGACGCTGCCGTCCGCCATCTGGACCAGTATCATGCCGCCGGTGGCCGCGACCTCAACCTGCCTCCTCCCTCCACCCCCGCGCCCGAAAAAAGACAGACCGTCCCCATCCCAGGGCCCCTGCGCTCCTTCGCCCGCATGGCCGCTCTTTCGCCGGACCTCGGACCGGACGACGTGATTTCCGCCCTCGCGCGCAATGTGGTCACCAACGGCTACCAGGCCGCCAGCAGCAACGAAGCGCTGGAGCAAACGGAATTCCTGAAGCTGGTAATCCGCTACCTCTCACAAGCCCGCGAGCTTGAAAAACTCGGCGGAGCCGACAAGGTCATCAAGATCGAAACCTGCGATTCGTCGCAAACTGCTGAACTGCTGCGCGTGCTCGGCTATCGCATGCGTGGAGCCTGCGGTAGTGAAGTTGTGCTCGAAACCTTGAATGCCACTCGCGCCTTCCTCACCATCGATTCCGGCTTCCCGCTGGCTGAACTCGAACAAAGCCTGCGCACCAATCGCCCCTTCACCTTGGATTACAAACCCACCCAGGCGGTGGTGCTCTATGGTCCTGACTATTGGCTCTCCGCCAAGGATCGCCAGGGTACCGATTTCATCGACTCTTTCTTGGGTGATCCTTCTTTGTGCCGCCTGTACCTGGGCTTATCCAAACTGGACCCCGCCACCGCGGACGAGCTGCGCAAGAATACCACCGTGCAAAAACTTCGCGCCTATGCCCACGTCTTGGATTTCTATGGCGGCATGTTTCAAGTGCGAAACGGGCACGCTGCTGTGCCTGGAGGCGCGCGCAACGAAAAGGTGTGGGCCGAACTGGTGGGTGTCGCGCCCGATAAAGGTAGCGTGTTCTTCGAACGTCTGGTCGCCAAGGACGACGGCTGGCTGGCCAGCTACTTCGATGCCCTCGAGCGCATCACGAACAATTCCGCCAACACTCCGGTGCTGAATTATCTCACCGATCCCGAACGCCTGAAGCGGTTTTACCAGGCTATTCGCGGCAAGGTTACCAGCCCCGGACCGGCGCGCCCGGTTTTCCGCTCCAATACCGACATGATGCTGCTCACCGCGCGGTTGCGCCTTGATCCGGACGGAAAGCCGCATATTCCAGGCGGCCTGGAGGTGTGGCGCACGCTGTTCATCGAACATCCGGCCGGAAGCGGCAAATACGATTCCAAGCTCAGCAAAGCCGCGCCCAGTTGGCGTGATCCCGACGATGTGCTGGAAGCGCTCTTCGCACTCTGCCGGAAATCGGTCGAGAACGAGCCGCTCAAGATCTTCATGGCGTTGAGCGATGTCGACCGGCATCGCAAAACGGTGCTGGACGCTCACACGGCGGACCGGCTGGCGCGCGAATACCGACAGTTCGGCGCGCAGTATTCCCTTTTTGCCGAGGCTCCGGAAGCCTCCAACGCAACCATCCAGCAATTTCTGGATGTCGCCACGGATATCAACCAAATCCACGACCAAGGCTTGCGCGCGGATGCCGCAGGCACCATGCAGGCTCTGGTGGGACTGTGGCAGATTTTTTATCGCCAAGGATCCATCCCCTCCGCCGATGCGGATCGCTCGCTTTCCAGCATCCTGGCGCCATTCGCAAAGGTCAAGAGCGAGCGCGAGGTCTTCGAGGGCGGCCGCGAAGGCGTAAAGACGCTGCTGGCGGCTACGCAGTCTACAGCGGGAGTCTCCCCGCAGGACCGCATGATCGACCTGCTGGCCGGCACCTCTCAACCCGACAGCTCCGACGCCCACACGCAACTCGTGGAAGACATGATCCGCATTTTCGAATCGCAGCGGCTCATTTCACTCGCCGACATTTTCGGACTCGTGGATCACCTCGAGGGCCTCGCCAAAGGCGAAAAGGTGAACAGTGCGCTGATCTCGAAAACCGCCTCGCGCATCGCCGAAATTCAACTGCCGCGCGCCCCGCTGAGCGGCCTGGAGAAGAACTCCCTCAGTTTCGGCTACTGGTCGGAGAAACACATCGAGCTGCAAAGAAAACTGAACCTTCGCGCTTTGATTGATCACGCGGCCACCGATCCCAAGAAGCTGGACGAAATCCGGGGTCTGATGGCGCCCTTCCTGCGCGATACCCTGGTGGGGCTGAATTATCTGCACTACGCTCCCCCTGGTGCGCAGGTGCTTTATACTAACCCGCTGTTCGTGCGCAGCCATGACTTCATTGGATTGCAAGGCTCCAGCCAGACCTGGAAAATCACCGAAGTGCTGGGCACCGGCTGGCCCTCCAGCGCCGGTGGCAAACTGGTCGGTTCGCTGGTCAACTTACCTTACGCCCTGGCCGAAGCCGAGCAGAACTTCCTGGTTCCTTCGCGCGAGCAGGCGCTCATCTGGGGCGACCTGGTGCCGCAGTTGCTTCTCTCGGCCACGGTGCAGCGCTGGTGGAAAGTAACTCCCGGCCAGCTCCATTGGGTCGGACTGCATATGAGCTACGGCGAAACTCTGGTGGCTGAAGCCGCGCTCAATCCGGAGCGTCGCCAGCTTGTGTTGGACGCTCTCGATCAGCACTCCGCCCCCGCGCGCGTGGAGAAGATCAGCCAACTGCTGGCCGAAGGCCGCGTTCAAAGCGCGTTGGACAATATCATGCCGGCGGAACTGTTCGTCGTAGCCAAAGATTTGCTGGCTTCCGGCAAGACCAACGACATGCCGCTGGCCATTGAGATCCGCCGCGAGGCCGCCGAAACGCCCCAGCAAATGAATTACGAAGCCATCTCGCGTTCCTTCGGCACGCCTAAGCCGACTCTGGCGAACTCCTATTCGCCCGAGCTGCTCAATCTCCG
>PMOK01000134.1 GCA_003162425.1 Bryobacterales bacterium
CGCCGGCCATGAAGCTGACGCTGGTGATCGAAGGCGCGAAGGGCTCCGAGATCATTCACAAGATCATCCGCTGGATGCGGCATCGAAAGCTGGGCGAGATCATGCTGGAGCCCGAGATCCAGCAATTGTACGCCCCGCTTCACGAACGCCACATCCGGTCGATTGACGTCATTCGCAAGCACGCGCACAGCGGGAATGGCGTGATCTTTTTCGATTTAGCGAGCGAGGGGATGGAAGGCTACAACAAATTCATTCCCTACTACCTTTTTCCCGATGCGACTTACACGGTGTCGGTCAGCACGTCCAGCTTCCGCACCAAGGTCTCGGTGGGATCGAACCCGTGGGCTCCGGAACCTCCGACGCATAACCTGGCGACCATTTGTGAACGATACGGCGGCGGTGGACATCCGCGTGTTGGAGCGATCAGTTTTGAAATCGGAGCGCTCTCTCAAGCCCGGGCTGTCGCTGAAGAAATCAGGAAGGAATTGGGGGATTGAGAATTCGTTTCTCGTTTCTCGTTGAGAGCTTACGGGGCGCGCTGGCACTGTTGTCTTATGGTGATCTCTCGCTTCCAGGATATTGAAAGTTGGCAGCTCGCGCGGCAACTGGCGGTGGAGATCTATGGCGCTTCGCGCTCAGGGCCGTTTGCTAGGGATTTTGGGCTGCGGGATCAGATTCAACGCTCGTGCGTCTCGATAATGGCTAACATTGCCGAAGGCTTTGGGCGAAACGGTAAGGTCGAGTTCATCCGTTATTTAACCATCGCTCAGGCGTCAAGCGTTGAAGTGCAGAGCCATCTTTACATCGCACTCGATCTCGGGTATGTTGCGCAACCCAACTTCAAGCGCCTCTACTCGCAGACCGAAAGGGTTCGGCAAGTGATTGGCGGGTTCATCCGTTATCTCCGAGGCTGCCACGATCGCCCCCAACGAGAAACGAGAAACGAGAAACGAGAAACTTCTGCACGTATTTCCCAACCAAATCAACTTCCGTATTGATCCTGGTCCCATCGACGTAACTAGAGATAACCGTGTTCTCGTAGGTATAAGGGATTATGGCTACGCCGACCACATTGTTATCAAGCGATGCGATGGTTAGGCTCACGCCGTCCAGGGTGATTGAGCCTTTGTGGATCATGTAGCGGTCCAGCTCTTTGGGTACGCGAACTTTGAGCCACCAGTTGCCGTCCGGGAGCGGGTCGAGCGAAAGGAACTCTCCTGTTCCATCAACGTGCCCCTGCACGATGTGGCCGCTCAGGCGATCGCCGACCGCAGCGGGGCGTTCCAGGTTCACGCGCGATCCTTCCCGCAGAGCGCCCAGATTGGTTCGCGCCAAAGTTTCCGGTGAAAGGTCGCACCAGAATCCCGCTGCGTCCACTTTGGTTGCGGTCAGACAGACTCCGTTCACCGAAATGCTGGAGCCTTCGCGAGTGTCTTCCATCACGGTGCGGCATTTGACGTTCATGCGAGTGCCGGCCGCTGCTATGGTTCCTTGCTCTTCTACTATCCCCGTAAACACGTTATTTCTCCACGTAAGCTTCCACCGCGAACTCGTCGGGCGGAATGGAATGCAGCTTCACGCGCTCAAGCTGGATTGCGTCAGTGCGGCGTAGGCGGCCTGCGCCCCCGGCCACGGGTAGAGATTGCAAACCACCCAAAATCTTGGGCGCGTAATAAAAGAAAATCTTATCCACAATTCCGGCTTCGAGCGCGGCCCAATTGAGCTTGCTCCCGGATTCGATCATTAGTGACCGGTATTGTTCGCCGGCCAGATACTCCACCAGTTTTTGAAGATTCGCGCGGCCGCCGGGTCCGTCGAACACCAGCACTCGCACGCCGCGGTATTCCAGCGCCCGGCGGCGCTCTTCGGGTGCAGCCGAGGTGGTTAGAATCGCGAGGTCACCGGCGGAGCTCGCCACGATTTGGGAGTCGAGCGGAACACGAAGCGTGGAATCCGCCACGATCCGCAGCAGCGGGCGGCTGCGTTCGAGGCCGGTGCGATCGGTCAGCAGGCAATCGTCGGCCAATACGGTTCCGATGCCGGTAAGGATGGCGTCAGAATTGTGGCGGATCTGTTGGACGTGTGCGCGCGCCCGCTCGCTTGTAATCCAACCGCTGTTGTCTTCCGGAGCCGCGATCTTGCCGTCCAGAGTCAGCGCGGCTTTCAGTGTTACGAGCGGCCGGCCGGTCCGCATGGAATGGATGAAGGCTTCGTTCAATTGCGCGGCCTGGTCCCGGTAATCGGAGTCGAGCTCGACGGCGATCCCGGCGTCTTGCAAACGGCGGAGCCCTTGCCCGGAAACCAGCGGGTTCGGATCTTCCATGGCAGCCACCACTCGGGTCACGCCGGCTTGGAGCAACGCGTCCGCGCAGGGTGGAGTGCGGCCGTGATGCGCGCAGGGCTCGAGGGTGACATAGAGCGTGCCGCCGCGGGCACGATCCCCGGCTTCGTCCAGCGCCAGAATTTCAGCGTGCTTTACGTGCGCATAGGTGTGATAGCCGCGTCCTACGATTTCGCCACCTTTCACCAGCACCGCGCCGACAGCGGGATTAGGACTGGCGCGCCCCACGCCACGCCGGGCCAATTCCAGCGCTTCGTCCATCCACGCGTTTTTCATGTGGCAAATAGCGACGCGATGAATTTGTCCGGCTCGAAGGGCAACAGATCGGCGGCCTGCTCGCCGACGCCGACATAGCGAATGGGCAAGTTCAGCTCGCGCGCGATCGCCACTACGATTCCACCTTTGGCCGTTCCATCCAGCTTAGTGAGCACCAGGCCCGTGACTCCGCTTGATTCGGTGAATCGGCGCGCCTGCTCCAGGCCGTTCTGGCCAGTGGTTGCGTCCAGAACCAGCAAGACCTCATGCGGCGCAGTGGGGATCACCTTGGCGGCGGTGCGGCGCATTTTTTCGAGCTCGGCCATGAGATTTGTTTTGGTGTGCAGCCGCCCCGCGGTATCCACGATCACGTAATCCACTTTGCGCGCTTTTGCGGCGGTTAGCGCGTCGAACAAGACCGCGCTTGGATCGGCGCCGGGAGATTGCCGGATCACGTCGGTGGAGGTGCGCTGGCCCCACACCTCCAACTGCTCGATGGCCGCGGCGCGAAACGTATCGGCGGCGCATAGCAGTACGCTTCGACCCTCCGCCTTGTAGCGGCTGGCCAGCTTGCCGATGGTGGTGGTCTTGCCGGAACCGTTGACGCCCACCACCATGACCACGGCTGGCGGTTCCGCCACGCGCGGTATGGGGCGCTCGGCCCCTTCCAACACCTCCAGCAGATGCTGAGCGATGAGCTGCTTGATCTGCCCGGCATCCCCCACCTGTTTGCGGTCCACGCGCTGGCGGATACTCTCCAGAATTTCGGTTGCGGTATTGACTCCGATATCGGCGGTAATCAATGCGTATTCCACTTCTTCGAGAACAGCGGCATCGATCTCTTTTCGGCCGGCGATGGCGTCCTCCAGGCGGTCCACCAAGCCTTCGCGGGTCTTTTGAATGCCGGCCTTGAGACGCTCGAGCAGGTTGGGTTCTTGCGGGACGGAGCCGAATAGCGTTTGGATCATGGGGAAAATGGCTGGGACCCTTCATTGTAGCGGATGCATGTTAAGCTGGAGAAAAATGCGGTGCTGGTGGGCGAGAATCTTGATCTTACTCACGGTCGCTTTGGCGGTTGCGAACGCGCAGTGTTTCGCGCAATGCCTGATGCAACCGAGCGGCGCCACGCACTGCCATCAGCACGGCCAAGCGAAATCCGCCCATTGTTCGTTGCAGCATGATCTGAGGTTGAGTTCCGCAGGTTCGGTGGCTCCGGGTGCTGCTCCAGTTGCCATGTTTGAGCTGCCTGATCTCGCAATTAATCCCGCATCACCGCGTTCGATTGAACCACTGGCCGAATCGCCACCGGCGCCGCTCAGCCTGACCACACCTTTGCCTCTTCGAATCTGATTTGCGTTCATTCCCGTTCATCCGCGGCCAAATCAAAAAGAGGTGAATCATGTCTAGACTTCCGATATTGTGCGTACTATTTCTGCCTATCGCCGGCGCCCAAGAAATGAACATGGGCGGCATGAATCGGGCCGGCACTTTCCTGATGGGCCAAGCCTCGGGCACCAGCATGAACCCGCAGTCGTGGCCGATGCCGATGCTTATGCTGAATCCGGACGACTGGAGTCTGATGTTCATGGCCCAGGCATTCGTAGTGGACACGCAAGAGAGCGGACCACGCGGCGCCGACAAATTCTATTCGGCGAATTGGGGCATGTTCGCGGCCAGCCACGATCTGGGCGGCGGCAGCTTCATGTTTCAAATGATGCTCAGCCTGGATCCAGCTACCATCACGGATCGGCGCTATCCGGAGCTGTTCCAAACCGGAGAAACCGCGTACGGAAAGCCGCTGGTGGACGCGCAGCACCCGCACAATTTCATCATGGGACTCGGAATCCACTATGCGCATCCGTTGGGAGAAAACGCGATATTGCAGTTTTATTTTGCGCCGGTGGGCGACCCCGCACTCGGTCCGGTCGCCTTCCCGCATCGCGCTTCGGCGGACGAGTTGCCGCAGGCCACGCTTTCGCATCACTGGCAGGATTCGACGCACATCGCTGACGAAGTGATCACCGCCGGCATCATGCTACACAACAAAGTGCGTCTTGAAGCCAGCGGGTTTTATGGAACCGAGCCAAGTGAGAATCGCTGGATCATCGACTATGGCCCCATCAATTCGTGGTCCACGCGTCTGTCGGTTTTCCCTACTGAGAACTGGATGGGGCAATTTTCGGTAGGGAGGATCGCCACGCCGGAGCGGCAGCAGCTTGGCGACGTGGTCCGCGCCACGGCGTCCATCCACTACACGCGTCCCATGCAAGGCTCAAGCTGGTCCACCAGCTTGATCTGGGGGCGCAATCACGAGACGCTCAATCGTCGCAATTTGAACTCGTACTTGCTGGAGTCCGTAGCGCCATACCGGCGGAAGAATTTCTTTACCGGGCGAATCGAGCTGGTGGATAAAGACGAGCTGTTTAGCGACCAGCCGGATCTGGAGGCCCAGCTCGACCGCACCGTGGGACCCACATTTCGCATTGGGGCATACACTGCCGGATACACGCGCGACATCGGCGCATTCCACAAGGTCCAGACCGGAATCGGAGCGAACTTCACTACCTACACAATGCCCGACGCGATCAAGCCCTACTACGGGAGCCATCCGATTTCGGTGAACATATACGCGCGTTTGCGGCTTAATCCGTAGGTTACCGAGCCGCGACCAGAAGGGAGCGTTACGAGCAGACGGCAACGCCACAATGGCTGTGGTAGCGCTTCCTTGCGGTCGCGGCTCGGAAACGTGCTGCGCGATCATTTGTTTCTGGCCAGCACTTGTGCGAGATTGCGGCGGGCGTCGGCGTAGTCGGGGCGCAATTGAATGGCCTGTTCGAAATGACGAATGGCTTCGTCCCGCTTGCCCTGCCATGCCAAAGCGCAAGCCAAACCGTTATGCGCGAAGGCCAGGTTCTTGCCGAGATCGAGCGCAGTCTGATATTCACGAGCTGCTTCATCCAACCGGTGCAACCTGAGCAGAGCGCCACCCAGTCCAAGATGGGCGGGCGAAAAGTCGGGTCTCATCGCGATGGCTTTGCGAAAGTTCTCCGCCGCCCAGAGATCGTCGTCGCGCGACATCAAGACTTCAGCCATGTTGTTGTATGCGATGAACGAGGGTTCCACCTGGAGCGCTTGCGTCCAGAGCGCGTCTGAATCGTGCCAGACCCGGATCTGCTGATTCGTGAGAGCGGCCAGGCTGAGGATGGCTAGAGTAGCGGCCGCAGCTAGCAGCCAGCGTATGGCCTGCGTCCTCTGCCACCACAACACCATTGACGCTCCAGCGAGAAGCGCTCAGCCGAGGCAGGCAAGATAAGTACTGCGATCGCTGGAGAGCCGGGGTCCATTCGCGACAAAACCGAGCACAGGAGATAGCGTGAGGATGTAGGCAAACCACACCGTGAGGAGTGCCGGCCACCTCCGCCGCAGAAGAATCGCTGTTGCCGTGATCGACAAGACAACGATCACGCTGATCTCGAACGGTCGAGAGGCGAGATCGATTTTTTGCGGCGTGAATGGGTAGAGCGGTGAGAGGCGAACCGGTATCAGTGTTTTCCAAAGATAGAAGGCGAGGTTGTATAAGGGGGTTGCAACGTGAGGGAACCAGCCCAATCCGATTCGGGCATCGAAAAGAGGCTCGTCATTCGCTACGAACGACATCCTGATTAGCAAAACAGCGCTGAGTGCGACGAAAGGAATCTTCTCGACCCATATCTTTCGAGTTAACGGGAGCCTGCGCAGCGGGTAAATGTCGAGAAGCAGTAAGAGCGCCGGCAACGTTACGACGATCTCTTTGGATAGCAGCGCCACGGCGAAGCTCGCGAGACAAAGCCAGTAGTACTTGCGCCGGATGGGGTGTCCCGGTTGATAAGCGTGAATGTAAGCAAGGATCGCCAGTAGGTAGAACAATCCCGACAATGCATCGCGGCGCTCGGTGATCCACGCCACCGATTCCACGCGCAGCGGATGTATCGCAAACATTAGAGCCGCGAACAGAGCGCCGATTGGAATCTCGGCTCCGGCTTTGGGGGGTATTGTGATTTTGAAGATCGCGACGGCGAGCAAATAAAAAACTACCGCATTGGCGGTGTGCAACAGGACGTTGGTCAGATGATATCCCCACGGATTCATCCCCCAGATTTTGTAATCCAACCCGAGCGTCATCCAGCTTAGCGGGATGTAGTGTCGCAGCATCTGCGTGCTCCACATCCATTTGAGCTGGGCCCAACCGAGTCCCCGATAGGCGGGGTTACTCAGGAAATTTCCGGTGTCATCCCAGTTGACCCAGTCGTTCTGGAGCGCCGGCAGGAATATTAGGAATGTGGACAAAGCCACCAGGGCGGGGAAGAATCGATACACTCGCTGGGCGGTCACTTAGAAGGCATTATCGCAGCCATTTCGGCCACCAGGCAGTTGACTAACTCGGCTGCCGGCATAGAGCGGGCGCGGGCAACTCCTTGTCCCGCCCAGAGCGATAAGAATTCCGGGTTCGCTTGCCGAGCTGCAGCAGCACGCATCGCACGCGTTAACGCGTTCTGCAACGGATAGGGAAGGATGGCGTCCTCGTGGCTCATTAGTTTTTGGATGAACGCGTTTGGGAGACCGCGCGCGGGCCGTCCGGAGAAGGCGCGAGTGATCACGGTGCTGTCCTTCACCGTCGATAGAATGGCTTGCTTGTGAGCTCGCGGTGCGCCGGATTCCGTCGAGACCAGGAACGCGGTGCCGAGCGCTGCGGCGGAGGCTCCTGCCGCGAGTGACGCTCGGATGTCGCGGCCATCCATCAGGCCGCCGGTGGCGATCACGGGTTTGTTAAGAACCGCGACAATTCCGCGACCAGTTCTAAAGTGGGCACCATGGACGATTCGAACGGTCCGGCAAAAGTTCCACGATGAGCGCCTGATTCGGCTCCCTGCGCGATGATGGCATCCACGCCCGCATCTGACAGCAGGCACGCTTCCTGAACGGTGGTGGCGGTTCCAAAAATCACAATGCCGCGTTGCTTGAGCCGCGCCATTGCATCCGAATCGGGAATGCCAAAAGTGAAGCTGAAGATGGGCGGCCGCTGGTCCATGACTGCCTCGAATTGCTCTGGGAACGGATCGCGCTTGGGGAGCGGCGGCGCAGGAGGTGGCAGGCCGAACGCGTGGTGAATCTCAGCCAAAATCTCCAGCATCGGCTGAGGATCAGCGTCTGCGTTCGCATCCCAGCCGCCCGCAAACAGATTGACTTGAAATGGTTTGTCCGTGAGCGATTTGATTCGCTGTATGTCGCCCGTGATTTGATCCGGCGTCAAATAGGCAGCGCCGAGTGAGCCGAGACCGCCCGCGTTCGAAACCGCCGCCACCAGTTCGGGCGTGCTGGGGCCTCCACCCAGAGGGCCTTGGATGATGGGGTGCTGAATATTCAGGCGCTTGAGAAATTCATTGCTGGTCGCCAAATTTGACATGGATCCTTCGTCTACTATAGTCTCGAATCCGACAAATGCAGCAGGGCCAAGGCTACTTAACCACCGGCGATGGAGTGCGGCTTTTCTTTCAGCAGATCGGAAACGGTCCGAAGCCTGTCGTCATCCCCAATGGATTTCATATGATCGATGATTTCCAGTGCCTAAGCGAGGATCGTACGTTGATCGTTTACGATCTTCGTAATCGCGGGCAATCGGATCATGTCAGTGATCCCTCCTAGCTCACCAGAGGCATCCACAACGATGTTGATGATTTGGAAACCGTGCGCCGTCATTTTGGAATCAGCCAGGTCGACCTCATCGGGCATTCGTATCTGGGGCTGATGGTGATCCTATACGCAATGAAATATCCGGCATGCGTTGATCGAGTGGTGCAGATTGGTCCGATGCAGCCCCATGCCGGCAAGCAGTATCCGGCCCATTTGACGTGCGCTGATGGGACGCTAGCGGAAGTGTTCTCGAAGCTTGGCGAATTGCAAAAAGAAAGAGAATCTACGGATCCGGTGGAGTTCTGCAAAAAGTTCTGGGACATTCTGCGGGTGATCTATGTCTCGAACCCTGCTGATGCGGACAAGATCAATTGGGGACGGTGCGAACTTCCGAACGAGCGCAATTTTATGAAGTATTGGAACGAGAATGTTTTTCCGTCTATCAAGGAGCTGAAGTTCGAAGACGTATCAAAAGCTCAGGCTCCTGTATTGACGATTCATGGGATTAAGGACCGGAGCGCGCCGTACGGGGGAGGACGGGAGTGGGCGATGATGTTGCCGAACGCGCGCCTGGTGAGCGTCGAAAAGGCGGGTCATGCGCCGTGGGTGGAGAATCCGGAATTAGTATTTGGAGCGATACGGGAGTTTTTTGGTGGGACTTGGCCGGAGGGGTCTGAGAAGGTAATGTCGATGGATTTGTGAGGAGAACCAATTCCGTTGAAGACACGCGTGGCGCACGCACTCTTGCGTGCCGTGTTCGCACTCTTGCGAACACAATAGGAAGCACAATTATTTTCATGGCGTTCACATGGGTGTGAACGCGGCACGCAGGAGTGCGTGCGCCACAATGGGCTACTTCGCGGTCGGGCCCGGCGGATCTTTCGTTACTGTGTAGAGCTGACCGTTACGCAGGTAGAGCCGCTCCGCTTCCGCGCGGTTGAACGGACGCGAGCCGCGGCGGTTGAATACCGTGAGTTGGTTGCCATCTTCATCCACGGCGCGATCGCGGTCAATGCCTTTCGATACCGCGAGCGCCGGGCCTTTGGTGTGGTAGGTGGCGATGAGTTTGGGCGTGGGGCGCGGACTGAAGCCGAGATAATTCGGCGTATCGTTAGGCGCGAAGAGCTGGACGATTCGAAGGCCGTTCTTGCCATCGGCGAGATAAGCGAAAGCGCTGGCACTGGTCATGCCCAGCTTCACGTCGCGCGTGTCGTTGATCTCGCCGCCGGCGGTAAACGTCTGATCGAGCCTAGGATGCTCCGGCCGCTCCACATCCACGATCGCCAGGCCCTGCTTGCCGCCGGCCACGTACGCATACGTTCGCGCGACGTAGATATTGCGAGCGTCTGAGAGCGGGGCCGTTGCTCCTGGAATCAGCCGCGGATGGGCCAGCGAGGTGACATCCAGAACCTTCAAGCCCTCGTGATCCACGACGAACGCGTATCGAAACTGCACAGCCACGCCTTGGGGTTCAGCGAGTGCCATTTCCGATTCTACTTTCGGCGCGAGTGGGTTTTCGATATTCACCACCACCAGGCCGCGGTCGCACAAGATGTACGCGTAATGTCCGGCGATGGTGATACGTCGCGCACCATTCAAGATTCCACCGGGATTAAATGCGCCGGCGCGCTTCAGGAAATTGTTCGCGGGATTTCCGTCCAGCAGCGTCAGCACGCCGGGAGTCTTGCTCTTCAGGTTGGGATCGCCGATGATCACCAAGCCTTCCTCGAGATCCGTCACATAGAGGAAGCCGTAGAACAAGGCGATGGGCTGTTCTTCGTTGGCTGGGATGTGCTGGCGCAGAGGATCGACGGCAAGAGTGGAAGGCGAGCCGACGGCCGTAGCGAATTTGGTCCTCACATAAAAGCGCTGCCCGAGCGGGGAAACCGGCGCGGTGACCATCTTCTCCGAAAAATCCTTGTTATCGATGTTCGCAACGTCGAAGACGCGGAAGCCGCCTTTGCCGAGGGCTGCGTAGAGATACTCGCCGCGCAGCTGGACGTCCAAAACGTTGCCTTCCTTGTGGTCCGCTTCTTCGAGTTCTCCATGATGCTTCTGTAATTCTTCGTAGTTGTGGGAGTAAACCAGCTTTTGGAGATCGCTGCCGAAAACCGCCGGCGGATCGTCGTGCTCAGCCACGGGAATTGCGTCGTATCCCTTGGAGCCTTCCGCCACGTACACGTAGCGGCCCATGAAATTCACGAGATTGGTGCCTTGCATCAGGAGTTGCGCCATCCAGGCATTGTTGTCGCCATCGCGGGAGACATGGCAATCCGTGCAAGTTTTGGTTTCCGTCGACCGCACGGTGTGCGGATAGTACGGGCTGAAGCCGAAGCCGCTGAAGCCCTCGGCCGAAATGGTCTGCTGCATGTAGTAGAGCCAGTCGCGGTTGGCGTTCTGCGAGCTGACCACAACGGCGCAAGTTGACCGCGTGGGCGCGATGCGATGCTTGGTCACCGTGCCATCAATGCCCAGCATGTAGATATCGTCGCGCAGTACTTCGAAATTGTAAGACGTATAGTTGCGCGTAGTGATGCCTTCGTTGTGCAGCATCGGCATCTTTTTGTTGGCGATCATGGGCAGATGGCAGCCGAAGCAACTGGTGGTCCAGGAGGAGTGACAGGCGTAACAAGTCATGCTGCTGTTGGCGTGGGCCAGCGATGATTCGTCGGCAGTTGGGGCGCCCCAGGTCTTGCCATCTTTCTGGATTGTTTTCGCGAGGCGGGATTTCTCGCTGTAGTGTGGATTGCCGGGCGTGATGGTGTCCAGCACCTGCACCACCTCCCACGGTTCGCGATTCTGCTCCACCATCGATCGCTGATAGAGCCTGCCGTCCTGCCAATAGAAGCGGCGCTGGCGCCAGGGCGTGCGGAGCAGAGCGAGATCGGTGCCGCCGGGTGGTGCGGCTGCCGCCGACGTTTTCAAGCTCGCCTTCTTTGAGATGGTGCCGTGGCAATCCACGCAATCTACTTCGACCGCGTTGCGTGTCTCACCATAGAGATTGCCGTTGCCGTGGTTGTCCTGCGCAAAATGACAGTCCTCGCAGTGCATGCCTTTTTCCAGGTGAATGTCGCGGAGGTGAACCGCTTTCTGGAACTTGTCCTTGTCGTCGGGAGGCACCACATTGTCCTTCGCGTCCAGCAGATCGCCCTTGCGATCGCGCTTGTAGACGGCGCGGAACACCCAGCCGTGACCATGGAAATCGGCAAATTGAGTGTGCTTGAGCTGCTGGTTGAATTCGGGCGTGCCGATCTTTTCCAAGAAATCCAGGTCCTTCCATTTGCCGCGCGCGGCTGCGCCCTCCGGATTCGCGATCCAGGCTTGGTAGCGTTCCGCGTCGCTGGGGTTGTGTTGCTTGGCCGGATACATGTGTTCGCCGTCGGTCTCGTTGTCCCACCAGATGTAACCCAGATAGGAGGCGACCATGTTGGTTCCAGGGTGAATGTGGCACACGATGCACTGGCTGGTAGGGATGGAGCGCGTGAACTCGTGTTTGATGGGATGGCCGGATTCATTGCGTGGGATGGTGGGATCCATCTGGAAGCTGTGAGCTTGATTGCCGAACCCGGCGTACGGGCCGGAATGAATCGGCGAGCGATCGTTGGCGTAGATCACGTGGCAGGCAGTGCAGCCGCTTTGCCGATAGTCGCCCGGATGGTCATTGGTTCCGGGGAGCGAAAGAATGGGATCCAGAAGGCGCGTTTTCTGCAAGCCCAGAAAGACCGGGTCTGTGCGTAGCTCGGTTCCAAATCCGCGATCGCTCAGCTTGACGTCGGGCCGGCCGGGATCTTCTTCGGGATTCGGATTTCCGATCTCGGATCGCTCGCCTCCACCGCGCTCGAAAACTCGCAGCACGTTGCCGGGCTCAGAGACTTCCCAGCGGGCGAGCGGCTCCAGGTGCGGAAGTATTCCGTTGAGTCGCGTCTGTTCCTGGGATGGCGGTGGAAACGTATTGATGCGCTGTGGGAGTCCTTCCGGCGAGTAGCTTTCGCCGAAACGCGCGTCCTTATAGACGAACGCGCCGTTGTTGTAGAGCGCGGCCTGCCATAGCATGGCTCCGTGGGTCATCATGCTGGTTTGAACCGCCCGCACTTCGCGCGCGTGGCAGCCTGAAGTGCCGCAGGTTTCCTCCGCTACGCGCAGATCGCCGGGATTGACGAACTGGATGTATTCCTTGCTTTCCTTCAGCCAATTGGCGAAGGGACGGACCGGATTAGCGGAGCTCTTCCACATGCTTGCATTGCGCGGCTTCGGGTGGGCCTGCTTTTTCGCCTGATCGTATTGCGCGTCGCCAGGTTTTGTTCCCGAGGGCGGTTGGATTCCGGGATCGCCACCGTGGCAATCGATGCAACCCAGGCGGACCGTGCCGGTGGGATGCATGGATGGAGAATCAGTCTGGCCGTGACAGGCGACGCAGCCGGTGCTCTTGCGATCGGCTTCTTCCTGCGACTGGAGCAGGCGCGAGCGATCCGATTGCTGTGCCACTAAAAACGTGCAAAGAAAAGCTACCGAGACGCCGCAAGCGCCGGTGACCAGCAGCGTCTTAGAAGCGGAAGCGGACATTGGCGAATAGGGCGAGCAAAGTTCGATTGGTGGAGATCTCGCGGAAGCCTTGGAACGGATCAAAAACGTTAACGCCGCCAGTGAAGACAATGTTCTCCGACAGCGGCGGACGGTACGTGAGCCCAAGGCCTGAATCCGCGCCCACTCCGGCGTGGACCGGTTTCTGGAACAGCAGCAGCTCCAGCGATTCGGTATGCGCGAATCGAATCAAATTCAAATTCAAAAATGCCTTCAGTTTCGGCGTCAGGTCGGCATCCACCCCCGCATTGTATAAGAACAGGCCCGGATTGACGAAGTTGGCCTGGCCCTCCAGCTTGCTGGACTTGAGATCGGGCACCAGGCTCCCACCGTTTTCGAGCGCCACGCCAGTGCCCGTCAACCGCAGGCCTTCGCGGTCCCAGAAACTGAAGAAGCCGCCGGCAAAATTGGGGTTGTCGAAGATCGTGTCGAATCCGCTCGCGGTTCCATCGCGAGGATTTTTGTCGCCGGACGCATAGAAGAACGAAGTGCGGTAGCGCAGCCAATTCTTATCCAGCGACAGCTCCACTGCGGCCATCTGAGCGTTGATGGAAACCGGTCGTCCGGCCAGCGAATTGAAGGTGTCGTGGCCGAGCACCTGATAGAAAGAGTGCGTGATGTTGATGGGGCCCAGATGCCCATCCCCGTTGAACCCGTAGTAGTAGGCGCGAATGGCGTGCGGCTTCACCAGGCCGATCGCGGCCGGACGAGCCAGAAAGTTGTTGTTATCAAACTTAAAAGACGGATCGTCCTTGTCGTAATGGAAGTTGACCTCGACGGTGTAGCCTGGTTTGAGGAAATCCTGCCGATAAACGTTCGCGATCATCACCTGCTGCTGGCGATAACCCATGGTATTTAGGCCGCTATTGGTGTCCTTTTCGAGCATCGCGAAGTAAGCGAGGTTGTATTGGTAGCGATTGGAATCCAGAGTGCCGAATATTCGCAGCCCGGGTTCCTGGTCAGAAAAAATAAAGCCTCGAAAATCGCTATTAAACGACTGAATTCCGGCGCGGGCCGAGATGAAGTCGTAGTTGCTGCTGAGATCGGCCAGTTTGACTTCAACGAAAGCTTCCTGCAGGCCAACATGGGTATCCAGCCGTGTGGTTCCGTCACGCACGTCGACGTTGACGATGCCGTTTTCCTGCACGGCGAGGTAGTTGATGTTCACTTCGGGCGTGATTTTGATGCGCCAGTCCACGGGCTTGAACGATGTGTCGCCGTGAAACAGATCGAATGAAAATGTCAGGTTTTCGCTCAGGAAGAACTGGCCGAATTTGCCGAAGAACTGAGCGCTGTCGGCGTTGGCGGAGCTGACGCCGCTGGGGACCGGAATACGGCGTCCGTCCAAAAATGTATCGCTGATGAAATCCAGATTCAGGAACGTCTGATTTCCGATGATGGGGACATCGCCCTTGAGCTTGTTCTTATTAAAAGGATCGTACCAGTGGCCTTTTGTGTATGGATACTCGCCTTTTTGGTCGTAGCGGCGATAGTCGGGAAAATCGTACGCCCAACGATTCGGCATGACGTTGAAGACTTTGTCGGCGCTGGGCAACGGCTCCAAGGGTCGCGGTTCGCCGGTGGTTGCTGGTGGTGGCTCCTGCGGCAACGTCCGGTACGGAGAGCTGGGCGCGACTTCGGCAGGAGGCGCGGCGGGAGCGGGCCCGAGTCCTGGTTGGCGGGGCACTTCGCGCACGCCCTCGGAGCCGGTTGGAATTGATTTCAAACTGAATTCGATTGCGAAAACATCGCCGGGCTTCAGCTCGATGTCGCCCTGAGCAAACGGCTGGAAGCCTTCCCGCGTGGCCTTCACCTGGTAACGGCCAGGTTTGAGATTGAGGAACCGAAACACGCCGTCGCCGGTAGTTGTGGCCGGAAAACTTTTGCCGCTGGAAAGATCCTGTAGGATGACGTGGACGCCGCCCAAGCCCAGCCCGCCCTCGGTACGCACGATGCCCTGAACGGCGGCGGTGGTGGTTGGAGTTTGGCGGGGGATGCGCTCCTGTTGAGCCTGTCCGCGTGCTCCTAGCGCGACTTGAGAGGTCGCGAGCGTTAGCAGCAGGAGCGGGCCGGCCAGGAGTTTGGACACTGGAACCTTCTTATAACAACACAGGCAGGAAGGGGAGTGCCACCAGGGTTCATGGAGAATCCGCGTCAGTGTCAGAACCCTCGGCGCAGGCACCGACTCCCTTACGGTCGCGGTTCGGTAACACTCTCTAAACAGGAGGCATCTTTCCGGACCTAGCCGATCCCCAATTCGTCCACCTGCTCGAGCGGTGTACCGCAGCGGCGGCAGATAATGGCTGAACAGTCGCCGCAGACCAGCGGATCCGGCACGGCCACGTGGCATCGCGGACAATACAACTCGACTTGCGGTTTGCGTTCTTCGTCGGCCATTACTGTTACACTAGCAGCAGAAACTGCTGCTCGTGACATTCCCTCGCGCTGCGATTTTTTTGCTGCTCAGCTTCCTGGTTTCTTGCTCTAATCCACCCAGCGAGACGCGTCCCATCGGTGAAGCCTACGTCGGACCTGCGACGCTGCTTCTTCGGAAAGAGCTGACACCCAAAGCGGCGGTCTCAGCCACGGTGAAACACGGCGAGAAGCTGGAGATTCTCGAATACAAACGCCGATTCGTGAAGGTCCGAACAGCCCAGGGATCCGAGGGTTGGACCGATAATCGTCAGCTCCTCACACCCGAACAGATGGCCGGGCTTCGCCGCATGGCGGAAAGTGCCTCGCATTATCCATCGCAAGGCGCGGCCTCGACCTACGAGCCATTGAACATGCATACGGAGCCGAACCGGGGCTCGCCCAGCTTTTGGCAGATTCCGGACACCGCCAGAGTGGATGTTATCGGTCATAAGCTTTCACCGCGCGCGCAGGCTCCGCAAGCAACCTCGCCGGTTGCGAGGCAACCGCCTAAACCGCCGCGCCGAAAATCGAAAGAGAAGGCTGCTCAATCGAAGTTTGCTCCGCCTCCTTTGCCGCCGGCTCCCAAGCCGCCCGACAATTGGTTGGAGCTCTCGGTTCCGAGAGAAGACGGCTCGGAAGAAATCAAACCGGCGGCGCCCAAGCCCGAACAGAAAGCCGCTGAGCCAGTCCCCATGGACGACTGGAACCTGGTTCGCACCAAGGACGGCAAAGTGGGCTGGGTTTTGATGCGCGCGCTGAGCATGGCCATCCCCGACGAAGTGGCGCAATACGCGGAGGGTCACCGCATCACTTCTTATTTTGCTCTGGGCCACTTCGAGGGAGGCGATTCTGATAAGAACGACTGGCTTTGGACTACCATCACGAAAGGCCTGGAGCCCTACGAATTCGATAGTTTCCGCGTGTTCGTCTGGAGCCGCAAACACCACCGCTACGAGACGGCTTACATTGAGAGGAAGGTGGTGGGGCACTATCCGGTGGAGGTGGACAACTCCGGCGCCGTGCCGAAATTCTCCCTGATTCTCGAGGGCGACGGTGGGCAGCTCATTCGCAAAACATACACATTCGAAGGCTACCGGGTTCGAATGGTCAACAAGGAACCGTATCAAGTTTCGAAGCCGGCGGAGCCTCCCAGCCAGACTGTTGCTGTGCCTGCGCAGCCAGCACCGAAGGAACGTTCCTGGTTCGCAAGGATGAAAGATAGCGTGCGGCGGCTGTTTCATTAGATGTGGCGCACGCACTCATGCGTGCAGCGTTCACACTCGTGTGAACGCCTGGACTTACTCTGAACTTGTGTTCGCAAGAGTGCGTGCGCCACGTTATTTGCGCGTCGCCTTCTTCGGAACCAGCCGGATCTCGAACAACTTCGGCCACAGCTTCCCAGTGACAAAAAGGCGATCGCCCAGGACATCGTAGGCGATGCCGTTCAAAACGTCCACTTGCTCGGTTCGATCCGCGGCGCTCAGCAGCCCGGAAAGATCGATCCACCCCAGAACCTTTCCGTCCACCGGAGAAAATCGGACGATCCGATCGCTCTGCCACACATTGGCATAAATTTCGCCGCCCACGTATTCCAGTTCATTCAGAAGCGAAACAGGATGTCCCGCGTCACGCACCGTGAACCTTCGCTTCTCCAGAAGACTTCCGGCGTCCCAGCATCGAATCTGCGCGCTACCATCGCTCATGTAGATCTGGGTTCCATCATTTGTCAGGCCCCAACCTTCGCCTGGGTAGTTGAAGAAACGTAAGCGTCGGAAAGATGATTGCTCGTAGACGAAACCGATTTGCGAGCGCCACGTCAGTTCGATGATCTGCTGGTTCACTACCGTGATTCCTTCGCCGAAAAATTCCGGCGCCAGGTTTATCTGCTGCAGTACTTGGCCGGTTTCGAGCTTCACTTTCCTCAATGTGGATCGGCCTTCTAATCCCGTGCCTTCGTAAAGAAATCCCGCCCGGAATTCCAATCCTTGCGTGAAAGCAGTGCGGTCGTGTGGATAGACGTGAACAACCTGATAGCCGTACAGCGGCGTCTGCGGCGTGGCGGGCGCGAAGGCGGCCAGAACGCAACACACCAGGATCGAACTTCTTCGAAGGGCCGCCATTATGCCTGCAATAACACTTTCAAGACGCCTGGCGTGGCTGCCCGTTGGAAAGCGCGTGGAGCGTCCTTCAACGGCAGTATCTCCGAGATCAACCTCGCCACACTCACCTGCTTCGTCCGCAGCAATCGGAGCGCCGGCTCGAAGCGGCCACAGCGTGAGCCAACCAAAGTTATTTCATTCACGATGACCGGCGCCGAATCCAGCGGGACGGCGCCGTGTACGGTGGATTTCATCACCACCGTACCGCGCGGCTTGGTCATCTGCACTGCCTGCCGCAACCCGTCGCTCGATCCCGTTGCGTCCACTACCCAGCTATACTCGGCCCGCGGTAATTTCCGCGCCATCCGCGCGTCGATGCCCGCTTGGGCCGCAATCCGGAGCTTGTCCTTGTGGCGTCCATATTGGTGAACCTCCGCGCCGTGCGCCTTCAGCACCTGGCCAACCAACAACCCCAGCTTTCCGTCGCCAAGCACAGCCACGCGTGCGCCAGCTGGGATTCGCACCTGATCCAGGATCTCGCAGGCTGCGGCCAGCGGCTCCACAAACACGGCCTGCTCGGTTGGAATCCCGCGCGGCACGCGATGCAAGTTGCGCTCGGGCAGAGTCAGCAATTCCCGAAATGCGCCCGGATGTTTCACAATGCCAAGCACCGTCCTCCGCGGGCAGTGCCGGCCCAGGCCTTCGGTGCACCAATCGCAGGCGCCGCACCCCAGGTTGATCTCGCCCACCACTCGCTCTCCGATCAAATCCGGTGAATCGGCCGCAACCACTTCACCTACGAACTCATGCCCCGGCGTCCCGCGGAAATTGTAATAGCCGCGTTGAAGTTCCAGATCTGTGTTGCAGATTCCGCCCAGTAGCAGCCGGATGAGAGCGAATCCTTCCGGGCGGCGTGGGCGTGGCTGCTCCCGCACCTGGACAACTCCATTTTCGAGACGAACAGCGAGCATATCGAGGATACTTTAATCATGCTAGCCGAGTTGGCCTGCTTCGAGCAGAAGTGTCACGCGACCTTTCCTCTCACTGAGGCGATCTACAATTGCACGCACTGCGGAGGGCTGCTTGAAGTGCGTTTCACCGAAGCGCGGATTGACCAGGAGTTGCTCGGAAAGCTCTGGCGTGAGCGCCGCACTTCGAATCGGTTGCTGGATCAGAGCGGAGTCTGGCGCTATCGCGAACTGCTGCCCTTCGACGGATTTGATCAACGCGCCGTATCGCTGAGGGAAGGCAACACGCCGTTGCTGGATGCTCCCCGCGCGGCCGAATACGGTGGCTTGGATCGCCTCACGTTCAAGCATCAGGGATACAACCCAACCGGATCATTCAAGGACAACGGTATGACCTGCGGCGTCACCCAGGCCCTCCAGCTTGGCCGCAAACGCGTTGCCTGCGTTTCCACCGGCAACACTTCGGCATCGATGGCAGCTTACGCGAGCGCGGCTGGCCTGGACCCGATCGTCTTTATTCCACGCGGGAATATTTCGTATGGAAAACTCGCGCAAGCGTTGGAATACGGCGCCCGCACTCTACAGATTGATGCCAACTTCGATCAGATTCTGGCGCTAGTGCGCGTGCTTGCGGAGCGCGCCGGCATTTATCTGCTCAATTCCATCAACCCTTTTCGCATCGAGGGGCAGAAGACCATCATTTTCGAAATGTTGGATCAACGCGACTGGGATCCGCCGGATTGGATCGTGCTACCGGGCGGCAATCTCGGCAACACTTCGGCTTTTGGAAAAGCCCTGCGCGAGTTGCTGCAGTTTGGGTTCATCCGCAAAATGCCGCGGCTGGCGGTGATTCAGGCGGAAGGCGCGGCCCCGTTTTACGAGTTCATGCAAACGGGCGGTGAGTTTCGAAGCGTGAGGGAGCCGCGGACGCTCGCAACTGCCATCCGCATCGGCGATCCCGTGTCTTGGCCCAAGGCGCTCTATGAAGTGACAGAGTCTCACGGGGTGGTGGAAAAAGTAAGTGAGCAGGAAATTGCCGATGCCAAGGCCATCATCGGACGTTGTGGCATCGGATGCGAGCCGGCCTCAGCCGCCACTCTGGCCGGCATTCGCAAGCTGACTCACTCGGGCGTCATTCGACGGGACGCAGATGTAGTTGCGGTTTTGACAGGAAATGTTTTAAAAGATCCGGATTATATTTACCAGTACCACACCGGTCAATTGAAAGATCCCGAAGGCAGACTGATTGAGCCGCGTTTCGGGAACCAGCCGGTTGTGGTGCCGAACGATGCGGACGCGATTTCGAAAATCCTAGCGTAGCGCACGCACTTTGCGTGCCGTGTTCGCACTCCTGCGAACACAAGTTTGCCGGAACAATCATCAAGGCGTTCACACGAGTGTGAACGCGGCACGCAGAAGTGCTTGCGCTACAGGCTAGCGGCCCCGACGGCTCCCGCCGCCTTCACGCCGTCCTCCTCCACCTCCGCCGTGTCCCTCGCGCGGCACCATGGGGCGCGCTTCGTTCACTACCATTGCCCGACCCATCAAATCGCGGCCGTTGCAAGCTTCGATGGCGTGGTTCGCAGCGGTGTCATCGTTGATTTCGACGAATCCAAAGCCGCGGGCTTCTCCAGTAAATCGGTCGCGCATCACGTTCACGCTGTCCACGGTGACCCCGGCCTGCGTAAAGAAATCCGTTATATCGGCTTCTGTCGCCGAATAGGGGAGGTTCCCGACGAATAGTTTCATTGAATTCTCCTTGACGTCATTGCACTATAGAGGCAGGTTCACGATCGCGGACCCCGACGGGTAGGACTGACTCCGAATACACGATTTTAGTTTGCCAAAACTCTGGTGCGGTGTCAAAAAAGGGCGCCGGGAATTGTCATCGCGGTGTAATAAGCCCGCCCAGCTTGTCCTGTTCGGAACTGGTGGCGCGCGGAAACCGTGTCGAGAATGCTTCCAGGTATTTGACTCCGGCGCCTGTGTTGTAGAGCACGATTCGCTGCTCCGGTTTCAAGAATCCGCTGGCCAGAAGCTTTCTCAAGCCGGCCACGCAGGCGCCGCCTTCAGGAGCGGCAAAAATCCCTTCGTCCGCGCCGAGCTCGAGGCTCCCATCCAGTAGTTCTTCATCGCTGACGGCGATGGCCGTGCCGCCACTTTTGCGAATTGCATCCAGCATCAACGCATCCCCGAGTGGTTTTGGCACCCGCAATCCCGCAGCGACGGTATGCGCGTTTTCCCAAAATTCGCTCTTCGATTCACCGCGCTCGAACGCACGCACCACTGGCTGGCAGCCCTCCGTTTGGACAGCGATCATCTTAGGCCGCTTGTTCGAGATCCAGCCCAAGGTCTCCATTTCACCGAACGCCTTCCACATTCCGATCAGCCCCACACCACCACCGGCGGGATAGAAGATCGCGTCTGGCAAGGTCCAGTCCAATTGCTCGGCCACTTCGTAACCCATGGTCTTCTTGCCTTCGATCCGGTACGGCTCCTTCAGTGTGCTTATGTCGAACCAGCCTTCGGCGTCTTTGCGTTCCGCCACCATCCGGCCGCAGTCGCTGATCAGGCCATCCACCAAAGTTACGTGCGCTCCAAAAGCCCTGCACTCGATATAGTTCGATTGCGGAACGTCGCGCGGCATAAAAATATGCGCTTCAATTCCGGCCGCCGCCGCGTAAGCAGCCAGAGCGCTCGCGGCATTCCCGGCCGACGGGATCGCCACTTTGTGAATGCCGAGTTCGACGCACATCGACACGGCACAGGAAAGCCCCCGAGCCTTGAAGGAGCCGGTGGGGTTGATGCCTTCGTCTTTCACCCATAAATCGTGAGCGCCGAGCCGGGCGCCCAACCGGCGGGTTCTCACCATAGGCGTCATTCCTTCGCCGAGCGAAACTATGGAAGCTTCATCGCGCAGCGGCAACACCGGCGCGTATCGCCACATGTTCGAGGGTCCTTTGGAAACCGAGTCGCGGCTCCAAGTGGCTTTCGCGCGTTCCAGGTCGTAAAGAACCAGCAGCGGACCGCCGCATTCGCACAGGTTGTGAACCTCGCCGGCCTCGCGCCGTTTTCCGCAGACGCTGCATTCCAGGTGAGTAACGGTAGTCATTGCCGAAGTTCGTATCATAGCAGTGAGAAGTTGTGAAAAAACCGGTTGGCAGCGAAAGCGCCTGCCCCACGCGAACGCGAACCGTTGTGCTTCAACGTGGGGCAGACGCTTTCGTCTGCCAACTCGGCAATTGTGGCTTTTTCACAGGGTCTGAGCATGCTGATTCAACGTGGCCATTAAGAAACGGAAAGCGGGTGGTCGACCATCCGTCACGAAAAAGAAAAAGTGGCTGCGCAAGATTGTTATCGGCGGCTTGTTGCTGGCTCTTTCACTCTATGCCCTATGCGCCGTGTGCGTGCTGGCCCTTCGCTGGATAAATCCGCCTACGACCGCCGTACAGATGGAGCGCCGGGTCAGCGCTATTCTGAAGGGCCGTCCCTACCACAAGCATTATGATCCAGTTCCATTGCGCAGGATTTCACCGAATCTTCAACACGCCGTGGTGGCGGCCGAAGACGGCAGGTTCCGCACGCATCACGGCTTTGATTGGATTGAAATGCAGAAAGTGCTGGAGCAGGACATACAGCGCCACAAACTCGGCCGCGGCGGATCCACCATCACGCAACAATTGGTAAAGAACCTGTTTCTAACAACGGAGCGTTCTCTTGTTCGCAAAGGCGTGGAGTTCACTCTCGTACCAATGGTCGAAGCTCTGCTCACCAAGGATCGGATTTTGGAGCTGTACCTGAACGTCATTGAATGGGGGCCGGGCATTTATGGCGCCGAAGCCGCTTCTGAGTATTACGATCACGTACCCGCCTCGGAGCTGAATCGCGAGCAGGCGGCGCGCCTGGCGGCCATCATCCCGTCGCCGCTAAAACGGAAGCCCGCGCAGATGAACGAGTACAGCCAGGAGATCCTCGATCGCATGGCGAAGACCGGCTGGTAAAGTTTCCCGTCATCAGCAGACCAGACACAGCCATTCCTCACGCTTCCGGGATTCTTTCGCCTGGAACTCTTCGGGGACATCCCACTCGGGGAAGCCAGTGAGGATTAGCACGCCGTCCGGCTTCCGGATGCGCGCGAGATCGGATGCTAGTTCCTCTATAGTGGCTGCGTCGATGTTGGCAATCACCACGTCCGCCCATTGGGATCGAATTGCGGCCGCGGAACCGACAAACAGCGGGCTGTTGACGCGCTCGCGTGCGATTCGGACTGCTTCCGGATCAATATCGCAGCCGATCACACGGCCCGCTCCCAGCAGCGCCGCGGCAGAAGCAAGGATGCCTGAGCCTGTTCCAACGTCGACCACGGAGTCACCCGGCTGCACGTATTGTTCAATAGCCTCGAGTGCGAGCTGGGTGGCTGGGTGACGGCCGGTCCCACAGGCCATCCCAGGATAGATGGGGAGGCGCAGACGGCCTGGTGGCGTCGGCAGGTGGCACCAGGGCGGGGTTAGGAAGAACCGCTGCCCGACGGTAATGGGGGGCCAGGCGTCGCGAGTGGCCTGGGCCCAGTCGATAGGCTGCTCCTCGCGGAGCTCCGGAGCATCGGAGGTGAAACGGTGTAGCAGACTCAGATCATCGAAGAATGCCCGGACCCCGCCATCCTCTTCGATAATGCCGGTGGTGCCGCACTCCCAGAGCTCAGCGATTAGATATTCCTCACGGTCAGGGGACGGTCGAAAGAAAAGAGAGAACATCCAGCTAGTAGGGTAAGCCTCTGGCTTGCCCGGGACAAGCCGGAGGCTTGTCCTACGCTACTTCGAGGAGGCGGCTACTTCGCCGGTCTCTTTGGGCTCCTCCACCGTGACGTACAAGGGTTGCTCCAGCAGGTAGACCTGCTTGCCGGCCGTTTTTATCACCAGTTGCAATTTGCCTGGCTTGACGGAGGGTGGAATACGGAATTCGATCACATCGTCGGACTGGCTCAGCACCTTCACCATCATGTCGAGCGTGTGATCCGAGAGGTAGATTCCCTCCACCTTGTCACGGCCGAGGGAAACCCCGTGCGCGCGAAGAACGGTTCCCACCTTCCCGCTGTCGGGGGCAACGCTGTTCATTTGGGGCACCTGCGCCGGCAAGGATGCAGCCAGCCCCAGGGTGATAATGACAAGTAGCGACACAACCATCCATGTTCGCATGTTGATTACGCTCCGTATCTAGGAATTTAAGCTGAGAGCGAATCGATCGCAATGAGAGATTAGACTCAAATCGAATAGGGAAAACTGTGTAGACAGGACACCAGGGATTTGCTTAGGACTGGTAAGCGAAACCGCTACCCTTAGCGTTCCGCGTTAAGATGTAAACCCTTATGGATAGCGTACAGGGCGAGTTCCAGCCGGTCTGAGACGCCGAGTTTGTCGAAGATGTTGTGCAAATGGTTTTTCACAGTCTGCTCGCTAATGAACATCTTCTCGGCCATTTCCTTGTTCTTGTAACCTTGAGCAACCAGCTGGACGATCTCTCGTTCTCGCTGGCTCAGGGGCGAGCGCTCGCGGGACTTGCCGGATCCGGAGCCGCCGATTTCGCCGGGCACGGCGAACTGCCGCATCACCGCCGCCGTGGTATTTGAATCCAG
>PMOK01000305.1 GCA_003162425.1 Bryobacterales bacterium
TCATGGAAGCCGCGACCGGCAGGAAGCGCTACCACGAACCCAGAGCTAGCAGCGCACTTGGTAGCGCTCCCTGCCGGTCGCGGTTCGGTTACATCCTCGAAGGCTCCACATTTATACCGCAGTGCTCGCACCTCCGCGCATGGACACTGTTCAGAGCTTCCAGATATGCTGGAAGTATCGATGCGACACGCGCGGCCTTTGTTCCTGGTGGCCTTTCTGGCAATTCTATGGGGCCTGGGCGCAACCTATTACGCGCGGTTGCAACAGCAGGCGCGCAATGCTCCCGCCAAACCTGCGGCGCTACCGCCTGGAATAACGGGGACAGCGCGCGAATGGAAGTACACGCATACCTCCAATCAGAAGACCGTAGTCACGGTTCATGCTGATGATTTGCGGGAGGTGGAGGGAAAGCAGTATCTATCCGGCGTCACTCTCGACATCCAAAACAAAGACGGCAAGGAATACAACCACGTAACCTGTGCCAAAGCCGAAGCCGACCTGGACGCGGGCATGCTCTACTCGGATGGCGAAGTCGAGATCACGATGAAGGTGCCGCTTGATCAGCCGCCGCCCCCCAATGGAAAACTGATGAAGATCAAATCCTCCGGGGTCCACGTGGAGATCAAAACCGGCAAAGCATCCACCGATCGTCTGGCCACTTTTCAATTCGATCGCGGCGAAGGTCGGGCATTGGGGGCAAATTACGATCCTTCCACCGGCGAGTTGGATATGCGGAGCCAGGTGGAAATGATCTGGCGCGGCACCAACCCAAAATCAATCCCGATGAAGATCGAGGGCGGCCAGGTGAGCTACAGCGAGAAGGAGTCCAAGGTCGTGCTTTCGCCTTGGTCCAGGTTAACCCGCGACACGTTGACGCTGAACGCCGGGCCGGCCGTGGTCACGCTCGACCATGGCCAGATCAAGAAGGTGGAAACAGAGCAAGCTCACGGTACGGATCAGCGCCCACATCGCAATCTGGAATATGCGGCGCGTTATCTCACCATCGACTTCAACGACGACAACCAGATCCAGAAGATCACCGGAGTGGAGCAGGCCAAGCTGGTTTCAACCGCCGACACAGCCATTACAACCATGACTGGTGATCGCGTGGAATTGACCTTCGACACCTCTACCGTCGACAGTATTCTGCAGACCGCGCTGGCGCAGGGCCACGGCACGGTGGAATCAAAACCGGTGACAAAACCGGGCGCCGATCCCGCGGACACGCGGATACTGAAGAGCGAGATGATTCTGACAAAGATGCGGGAGGGCGGCCAGGAGATCGAGTCCGTGAATACGAATACGCCTGGTGAGCTCGAGTTCATTCCCAATAGTCCGGATAAGCCGCATCGCTGGATGAACGGCGAGCGTATTTCGATTGCCTACGGGCCCAAGAACCAGATCCAGTCCTTCCGCTCGAATGCGGTTACGACGCGAACCGTGAAACCCAAGCCGAAAGACGCCAAGGAGACGCCGGCTCCGGCGTTGACGTGGAGCAAGGACTTGTTGGCTACATTTTTGCCGAATACTTCACAGCTCGACAAGCTGGAGCAATCCGGCGATTTCCGCTACGAAGCCGGCGACCGGAAGGCCAGAGCGGATCACGCCTTCCTGGATCAGCCGAACAACAAGATCGATCTCACGGGCAAGGCGCGCATTTCAGACAGCAACGGATCGGCCGACGCCGACAAGATTCTCATGGATCAAAATACCGGCGACTTCACGGCGGAGGGCAACGTGACCTCGACGCACATGCCGGATAAGAAGGATAAGACCACCGGCGATACGCCCGACAAGAGCGCGGGCAAGAGTAAAAGCAAGGACCAGAGTCTCGCTAAGAGCACCGACAAGACCAAGGACAAAGACTCCGGCAAACAAGATTCCGGCGGCGGGATGCTGGACGAAAATGAGCCGCTGCACGCGCGCGCGAAGAAGATGATTTCCACCGATAACAATAATCAAGTCCGATACGAAGGCAATGCCGTGCTGTGGCAAGGCGCGAACCGGCTGGAGGGGGACGTGGTGGAGATCGATCGGTACGATGGCTCGCTCAAAGCGCATGGACACGTCATCAGCCAGTTACTGGATAAAGCGAAGAACGATGACGATTCCACCGAGAAAGATCCAAAGCAACCCGCAACCACCCCGCCCCAACGCGTGTTTACTATTGTGAAGGCGCCCGAGTTGTCGTATGACGACAATCAGCGGATCGCGGAGTACACCGGCGGCGCCATTCTGCAGCGTTCGAATATGGATGTGAAGGCCAAGGCGATTCGCGCGTTCCTGCGCAATGACAGCAACGATTCTTCTCTCGATCATGCCGTCGCCGACGGGCAAGTGCTGATTCATTCACCTAAGCCCGGGCGTATGCGCGACGGGACGTCCGACCATGTCGAGTATTTTGTGGACCAGGACAAAGTGGTGCTGACCGGCGGCCGCCCGAAATTTGTGGACAGCCTGCGCGGTACTACGCAGGGCGAAAAATTGACCTGGTTCTCCAAGGATGATAGGCTGCTGGTGGACGGAGTGGAAGCTCAACCTGCCAAGAGTGTTCTGCACCGCAAGGTGAAGTAACCGCCCGATGCGTACCCTTCAAACTGCCGAAATCTCGAAAAGTTACCGCGGCCGCAAGGTGGTGGACAACGTTTCTTTGTGGGTAAAGCAGGGCGAGGTGGTGGGGTTGCTTGGTCCTAATGGGGCGGGGAAGACCACATCCTTCTACATCATCGTCGGGCTCATCAGCCCGGACTCGGGGCAGGTGCTGGTATCGAACGGCGACGGCAAAGAAGAAATCACGTCCATGCCGATGTACCAGCGGGCGCGCCGTGGCATCAGTTATCTTCCGCAGGAAGCCTCGGTGTTCCGCAAGCTCACGGTGGAAGACAACCTGATGGCGATTCTCGAGACGTTGCGCATGAGCGGGCGCGAGCGTCGCGAGCGGATGAACCGGCTGATCGAGCAACTCGGTCTTGAGACCGTGCGGCATAACAAAGGCTACGCACTCTCGGGCGGCGAGCGGCGCCGCGTAGAGATCGCGCGCTCGCTAGTGATTGAGCCGAGCTTTCTATTGTTGGACGAGCCATTTTCCGGCATCGATCCCATTCAGGTGCTGGAGCTGCAACGGATCATCTTCGACCTGAAGAATATGGGGATCGGTATCCTGGTGACGGACCACAACGTCCGCGAGACGCTGGCAGTTACGGATCGAGCTTACATCATCAACAACGGCAAGATTTTCCGCGCGGGCACTCCGGAAGCGCTGGGAGCGGATGCGGAAGTGCGGCGCGTGTACCTGGGCGAGAATTTCAATCTCGAGTTCGAGACCGGTAGGTGGAAGATTCCGGCGGAGAACTGAAAACCCGTTTCTGGTTTCTTGTTTCTGGTTCTCGTTGGACACGCTACAATGAAGCGAGTCCTCCCCCCGGTTTTGAGATGTCATTCGTACACCTGCATTGCCATACCGATTATTCGCTGCTGGATGGAGCCTGTGAAATTGGACAGTTGATGGACCTGGTGGTCCATCAGAAAATGCCCGCCGTGGCCATGACCGACCACGGCAATCTTTTTGGCGCCGTCGAGTTCTACAACAAGGCCAAGGAGAAGGGAGTGCATCCGGTGATCGGATGCGAAGTCTACGTCTCGCAACAGGGGCACACCTCGCGCAGCGATACGGACCGCTATAACCACCTGGTGCTGCTCTGCGAGAACCAGGAGGGTTATCGCAACCTGCTGCGGCTGGTCTCCACCAGTTTCCTCGAAGGTTTTTATTACAAGCCGCGCATCGATAAAGATCTGCTGGCGCAGCATTCCAAGGGCCTGATCGCCATGTCGGCGTGCCTCAGGGGCGACATCAACGAGACGCTGGTGTCGAACCGCTACGAAGAAGCCAAGCGTCTGGCCTACAGCTACGTGGATCTTTTCGGCAAGGACAATTTTTTCCTGGAGATTCAGGATCACGGGCTGGATCAGGACAAGATTTTGGTTCCACAACTCGCCCGGCTTTCCCAGGAAACACGCATTCCCCTCGTTGCCACGAACGACTCGCATTACATGCGCAAGGAAGACGCCCGTGCGCATGAAATTTTGCTGTGCATCCAGACCGGCAAGACCATGAGCGATCCGCAGCGCATGCGTTTCTCACAGCCGGAGTTCTATCTCAAGACGCGCGATGAAATGCTGGTCATGTTCAGCGACTTCGAAGAAGCGCTGGATCGCACCGGGCTGATCGCCGAACGGTGCCAGGTGAGCCTGGAAAAGGTCAGGGAGCCGTTCCCGAAGTTCGACGTTCCGCCCGATCAGACCACCGACACGTATTTCGAATATGTGGCGCGGCAGGGGTTCGAGAAGCGGCGCGTGAGGTTGGAGGCGCTCGAGAAAACGGGCGCGTTGAAGCACCATCTGGCGGAATACGCGGAGCGCCTGGACACCGAGATCCGCTTGATCCAACAGATGAAGTTCGCCGGATACTTCCTGATCGTCTGGGATTTCATCCGCTTCGCTAAATCGCGCGGAATTTCAGTGGGACCGGGGCGTGGATCGGCGGCTGGGAGTCTCGTCAGTTACTCCATGGACATCACCGATATCGATCCGCTGGAGTACGGGCTGATCTTCGAGCGGTTCTTGAATCCGGAGCGCATCAGCATGCCGGATATCGATATCGACTTTCACACTCGCCGGCGCGGCGAGGTGATCCAATACGTCACTGAGAAATACGGGCGCGAACAAGTAGCTCAGATCATCACCTTCGGCACGCTCGGCGCGCGAACGGCCATCAAGGATGTGGGCCGGGCGCTGGATATCAGCTACGCGGACGTGGATCGCATCACCAAGCTGATTCCCACCCAGCTCAACATCAAACTGAAAGAAGCGCTGGAGCAAGAGCCCGCCATCGAGGACGCGGCGCGCAAGGATCCGCGTTTGAAAGAAGTGCTGGAGGTAGCGGTCAAGCTGGAGGGGATGGCGCGCAACGCCTCCATGCACGCAGCCGGTGTGGTGATTTCGCCGGTGCCGCTCAAAGAGTTGGTTCCGCTCTACAAGACCAGCAAAGACGAAATTGTCACGCAGTACGACATGGTTGGGCTGGAAAAATTGTCGCTGCTCAAGATGGATTTTCTGGGCCTGACCACGCTCGACATCATCCAGGACGCGCTGGGGTTGATTGACCAAAATCACGGCGTCAAGCTGAAAGTGGAGGATCTGCCGCTGGACGATGCCGCGACCTACCAGATGTTTTGCAAAGCCTACACCAGCGGCATTTTCCAATTTGAATCGCGCGGGATGCGCGACATTCTGCGCAAGTACCAACCATCGCGCATGGACGATTTGTGCGCGCTCAACGCTCTGTATCGGCCCGGCCCCATACAGGGCGGGATGATTGACGACTTCATCGACGGCAAGCACGGCCGCAAGCAGGTTTCCTACGACTTCCCGGAGCTGAAAGAGATTCTGGAAGAGACCTACGGCGTGATTGTGTACCAGGAACAGGTGATGAAGATCTCGAATCGCCTGGCGGGCTATTCGCTCGGCGATGCCGACATCCTGCGGCGCGCCATGGGGAAGAAGAAAGCCGAGGAAATGGCGGCGCAGCGGGCGCGCTTCCTGGAGGGGGCCAAGAAAAAGGGTTTCGCGCAAAAGAAGATCGAGAAGATTTTCGATCTCATGGAGAAGTTCGCCGGATACGGATTTCCCAAGGCGCACTCGGCCGCATACGGATTCCTAGCGTATGTCACCGCGTATCTGAAGGCGCATTATCCGCTCGAGTTTCTTTCGGCGCTGCTGACGTCGGAAATGGGCTCGACCGACAAGGTGGTGAAGTACATCAACGAGTGCCGCGAGATGGGAATTGCGGTGCTGCCTCCGGACGTAAATTCGAGCAGCCGGGACTTCACGCCGGACGGGAAGGGAATCCGGATGGGTTTATGCGCGATTCGCGCCGTGGGAGCCAACGCAGCGGATTCCATTATCGAGGCTCGCAAGACGGGTGACGCGTTTCAATCGATGTTCGACTTCTCGGAGCGCGTGGATCCGAGCTCGGTGAATCGCCGGGTTTTGGAGAACCTGATCAAGTGTGGCGCCATGAGCAGCCTGGGCGGCAATCGCGCGCAGTTGACGGCCATGATCGACGCGGCCATGGAGAGCGGCCAGCGCGCGTGGAAGGATCGCGCCAGTGGACAAACTGGTTTGTTCGGGATGGTGGCCGATGAACCGGCTCACGAGGAACATCCGTTGCCGGCGCTTCCGGATTGGACGCCGCAGCAGAAGCTGTCGAGCGAAAAAGAGGTGCTCGGCGTGTATGTCACCGGGCATCCGTTGGATGAGCACTCCGCCAAAGTGGCGGAACTTTCCACTCACTACACCGAAACTCTGGAGGGCCTGGAGCGCGGCGCGGATGTCAGTATTTGCGGCATCCTGATCGGCATCCAGCGCAAACGCAACAAGGACGGCAAGCTGTGGGCGGCCATGCAACTGGAAGATCGCACCGGAAGCGTGGAGGCGATGGTTTTCAGCACGCAATATGATCGGCTGCTGACGGCGCTGGTGGAAGACAAAGCCGTGCTGGTGCGCGGCCTGGTGCTTCCCGAGGAGAATGCGCCTCCCAAGATCTCGGTGCAGGACATTATACCGTTGGAATTGGCGCGCGTAAACCTTCCGTCGCTGATTTCCATCCGCGTCGCGGTGGGCGTGAACGGGACCAAAGATCAGGCCATGGACAAGGCCGAGGCGCTCGATCAACTGTTCGCAAAAAAGTGCGGCGATACCGAGGTGCGGCTGCGGCTTGAGAAACCCCGTGATTTTTCCGTTATTCTGGATGTGACGCGCAAGGTGCGCCCAGACAAGGAATTCCGGGCCGAAGTAGAACGGATCTGCGGACCGGAATCGGTGGAGGTCCTGGCAAGCTAGTCCCGCGCAATTCGGAATGGAAGACAATCCAGCCTCAGAGCCGCACGAGAAGAGCGCCGAAACGTCCAAGGTGAATTCAACCACATTGAATTCAACCTGGGAGCGCGTACAATTGGCGCGCCATCCCAAACGACCGCACACGCTCGATTACATTACCCGCGTCTTCACGGGCTTCGCGGAACTGCATGGCGACCGCACCTTCGCCGACGACGCAGCCATTGTGGGCGGTATGGCGCTCTTCGAGGGACGTCCCATCATGGTGATCGGCCAGCAGAAGGGGCGCGACACGAAGCAAAAGCTCCACCGGAATTTCGGGATGCCGAAACCGGAGGGATACCGCAAGGCGCTACGCCTGATGCGGATGGCGGACAAATTTCAGCGGCCGATCATTACCTTTCTGGATACGCCTGGAGCTTATCCGGGGATTGATGCCGAAGAGCGCGGCCAAGCCGAGGCGATTGCAGTGAACCTGCGCGAAATGTCGCGGCTGGGCGTCCCGGTAATCACCATCGTCATCGGCGAAGGCGGCAGCGGCGGTGCGTTGGGATTGGGGATTGCCAACCGCGTGTACATGCTGGAGAATGCCTACTATAGCGTGATCTCACCGGAAAGTTGCGCGGCCATCATTTACCGCGATTCGGGCAAGGCTCCCGAGGCTGCCCAGGCTTTAAAACTGGCTTCAGGCGACTTGATGGCGCTGGGGTTGATCGATGGCATCATTGCCGAACCCGCCGAAGGCGCGCACACCGACGCCGACAAAGCGGCCGAGTTTGTCAAGGACGCGATTCGCAGCGCACTGGCGGATTTGACGTCGCGTTCGTCCAAGGAACTGATTGACGATCGTTACGATAAATTCCGCCGCATGGGCAACTTTTTCGCGGAAAGTCACGGGGCATGAACAAAAAAGTTGTGCTGGCGTTCATTATCGTGCTGGGGGTGGTCCTCTTGGGATTTCTGTTCTATTCCAGCACGAACAACGTCAAGTACCGCGTCGAGGTTTGCATGGCTTTCCAGGGAAGAACGTCCTGCCGGACCGCGCGGGCGGACACGGAAGAGCATGCCTTGCGCAGCGCGCAATCGAACGCATGCGGCTTGATCGCATCGGGGGTTACCGATACGATGCAGTGCGAGCATTCCAATCCCACCAGTGTGAAGTGGTTGGAGATGAGATAGAACGGCGAATTCAGGAATTCAAGAAGTCGAGGAAGAAGGTGGCTGCGCGGCTCCTTATTTCCTGGCTTCCGCCAATTCCGGTTTCGCTTGGCAGACCGGCGGCGCCAGCAAAAGAATTCAGGAATTTATTGAATCAGGAAGCCGCGGAGCCACCATCTTCCTCGGCTTCTTGAATTCTCGAATTCGAATTGCTAGAAGTATTTCTCCGCCAGTTCCGGTTTCGCTTCCACCGCTTGCCGCCAACAACTGCGTGCTTCCTCCTCCTGACCGAGCGCTTTCAGGGCATGCCCCAAATTGAGCAAGGCCTCGGCGAAACCTGGTTTTACGTCGGCGGCGCGGCGATAGGTACGGGCCGCGTCTTCATACAAGTTCGATTTTTCGAGCAGGACTCCGATGTTGAAGGCCAGCTCCGGCAGCGGCGCTCCCAGCTCCTGCAATTTCCCTTCAACGTCGAGGGCCTGGATGTAATCGCCCATCGCAACGCTCAAGGCGGCTAGGGCTCGCAGAGCGTCGGTCGACGTGGGATGACACGTGACAGCTTGCGTGAGGGAAGCCTTGGCGGCTTGCAGATCGCCCGAGCGCCACTGAGCCTGGCCCAGATTTACCAGCGCCTCCAGCCAGTCCGGACGTTGGCTGACGCAGTTGCGAAAAGGCTCGATGCTCGAAGCGTGATCGCCCCGCAGCAAGCGGAAATAACCCAACCGGAACCAGGCGTCTACACGTTCGGGCTCGTTCTCAACCACCTTTTCCATGCACTTCTCCGCGTCCTCCGTATAGCCCAACTTTTCGTAGAGATGGCTGAGATTCCACAACGCACCCGTGAGCGACGGGGCAATCTGAAGGGCGCGCTCATAAGCCTTGCGAGCGGCGGGCAGGTCGCCGCGCTCTTGCAAAGTAGTGCCGAGGTTGGCGTAGGCCAGATCGCTCTCCGGCTGTAACTTAATGGCTTCCGAATAAGCCTGGCCGGCCTGTTCCAAGCGGTTGGTCTTTTGATAGGCCACTCCAAGGTTGAACCAGGCTTCGTACGATTTGGGCGCCGCTTTCGCCAGCTGTGCGGCATGTGTCGCCGCAGTCTTATAATCGCTGCGCGCGATGGCCGCGGCCGTCAGTCCCTCGAGCGCCGCCTTGGCGCCTGGGCGCACTTTCAGCAGTTTCTCCGAGTACTCGCGAACCTTGGCATCGTTGGATTTGGCGAGCGCCAGTCCGATCATATTGGTCAGCAATTCCGCGTTGGAGCCGTTGGAGGGAAGCAGTTTCGTGTAGAGTTCCCAGGCTTCATCCACGCGCCCCAGCAACTGCAGCGCAACAGCTTTTCCGTACAGAGCGTTGTCGTAGGCAGGCCTCGACTTCAGGCATTCTTCGAACGCCGCCAACGCTTCTTCCGCGTGCTGCAGATGGAGTTGGCAAATGCCGAGGCCAAGCGCGGCTTCCGCCAGGTTCGGAGAAATTTCAGCGGCTTTGCGGAACGCTTCGGCCGCCAGTTCGAACCGTTGCAGCTTCTCCAGGCATAGCGCGGAGTTGTAAATGCCGGCCCTGTGATTCGGATAGGCGGCCAGCACTTTCCCGTAATCCTCGAGCGCAGCTTCATATTGCCCCAACTGGAATTCAAGATGCGCCTGCGTCCAATCCAGCTCCGGCAATGCTTCCCCGTTCTCGATGGCGGACCGGATCTCGCGCAACGCCTGCTCGGTTTTGCCCTCCATGTTGAGCGACAACGCCTTGACCAGCGCAACGGACTGAACCGCCCGCTTCTTGCTCTGCGGGTCTAAGACGTCGTGCCGCGCCAGCGCCTCCACCAGTTCGTCATCGACGAACCATAACCATTGGTCGTTGGTTTGTTCCATGGAACTTTTCTCTGCCTGCAGTCTTTTCAATTCTTTCCTCCAGTCAGATACGAGATCGCCGCCGACTTGATGCGCGCCCGTTCTGCGCGTTCATTCAAGAATCCGACGCCCCCCGACTTTAATTGTTCATCCGTCCACACGTCCACCGGTTGCCCCTGCACGGAGGTGCTGAATTTCGAGCCGCGAACGTCCATGCGAACATTGAACAGCGTATCGTTTCGAGCGGCCATATCCAGCGCCACCCGACCCAGCTCCGTCTCATGTCCCTGCACCACCGCGTACTTGATAAGCGCTATCTTGGGAGACAATCCAGGCGTTACAATGGCCAGTTTCATTGCGTAGTAATTGTACGGATCCATGGCCCGAAATACCCAGCCGATGCTCTTGCTATCGATCTCGCCTTGGAATTCGATGCGGTAGTCGGAGAGTTTGAGAGACGGGCGATAAATGGTAATCTGCCGTCCCGCGTGCGAGCCGTTTGTATCGCCGCCCCAGTTTTGTACCCAACCGCCTTCTCCCAACATGATGCTTGGACCCACGCCGTCTTCGGTGGTGGCGGCCGTGGGGCGTGCCGGCGGGTGCGGCTTGTTGCTCACGCTGTAAAACACGCCACCCGCTGTCACCACCAGCAATATCGCGAGGATCAGCTTGCCTTTGAGGGATCCGATAAAGGAACCGTTCTTGCCCGATTGGATGGATGCGAAAGTGGGCATGGCCTCTTCAGAAGGCTGGGTGGCCTGTTCGGGGACACTCGGGACCGGAAGCGGTTGAGCGGAGCCTTTGGTCTCGTGGGCTGCGGGCTGGGCCGGTGCCGAGGCCGGCGGCGTCTGCGATGTGGATTGTTTCGGCGGCGTCTGCGCGCCGGAGCCGGGAGCCTTGGCGGTCTTAATCGGCTGCTGGGTTGGTTTCACCGTTTGCGCAGGTTTGGCGGCTTGCACCGGTGTCACGGGTTGCCCATGCTTCGAGGGCTGGCCGGGCTTAACCGGCTGCACCGTTGGCGGCGATTTTACAGGTGGCGCGGGCTGCTTCGCCGCTGGCGCGGGAATCTGCGTGGTCCGAACCTCGGGACGCGGCTGCGGCGCGGGCTCTTTCGACTTCGGTTCCGTGGCCGCGGGTTTGGATTGGACCGCGCCCGATTGCGGAGAGAATCCAGGTGGAGCTTGCGCCACTTTCGGCCGCAACGGCAGCGCCTTCAGCCGCGGCATCTCGGGCGAGTGGCTGACCAGCGCATTCGATTCGACCGCTAAGGCTGGTTTCGCCGGCGCGAAAGTCTTCAGCGGAATCTCGAACAGGTCGTGAGCCGATCCAGGAATCGGTTGCTCATCAGCGGGCTCAGCGGAAATGTCGATGGTGGTAGAGGTTGGTTCCGCCGGCCCAGCCGCAATTGTGTTTTGCCCGACGGGCTCGGTTACCAACTCCAGGTCCGTGGCTCGCGGTTCGGCTGGAGGCTCGACAACTTCCTCTTGCTGAGCTGCCAAGTCCTGATGGAGCTTCGACAGCGCTTCCAGCACTTCGCGTGGCGAGCCGGAACCCTCCTCGCCGGTCAGTGCGCTTTCGTCGCCCGAGTTGAACCCGTTCGAAGGAGTGAGCAGTTCGTCGGCCCAGGGCGCAACCAGGATCACCTCGGAATCTTCGGCAGGGAAATCGATTCCGGCCGGGTACAGATTCAACAGGGAAGAATCCTGAAACGTGATGCGGACGGGAAAGCGCAGTGCCCCGTTCGAGCTGGTTTGGTGGCCGGCTCCGGAAGCCGTGACGCGAATATCGAGCTCGATCGGCAATGCGGTTGGAAATGCCCGCGCTGGCGTGGCGGTGAACGCAAACGGCACGTGGAGATTCGCTTTTTCTTTGGTGAATTCAGCAGGCTCGGCGGCCAGATCCATGGCCGTGAGTGGCGTCCCGCCTACGGTGGAACAGATTTCGAGTGGCGCCAAGGCCGCCGAAGGAAGGGAGGAAAACAATTGCTCACTCTCTGCTTCCGCTAGGATGCGTGATGTCGCCTCACTGGCGATTGTGCGTCCCGAGAGAGCGCTCAGGTTCACGCTCTCAGGCGCGAACTCCAGCGGAGCGGCGTCTACTGCCCTGGCACGGATCTCGACCTCACCCGCGGGCGGACCGCCGTGCGCTACCCGGGTTCCGAGCAGCAAGTTGGCAGACCGGTCGGATGCCTGCCAGACCGGCCTCGCTGGAGCCGCCACGATGTCTAACCACGGTTCTACGTAAGGTATCCCGTCGGCGAGCGACGTGTAAGCCGGGATTTCCATCGAGAACACCGTCACTTCGGGCGGCGTTTCTTCGGTGGCCTCAAGTGGTGGCGTTTGCTCCACCGATTCCTCGAAAGTCTCTGCCAGCGCTACCGGTACTATTTCTTCCACGGCCTCTTGTACTGTCTCTTCCGCCGCCGCAGGAGTATAGAATACTCGCTCGGAGCGTACCGGTGCGCGTGGTGGCTCGAAGGTGGGCTCAGGGGTGGGAGCACTGGCGGGCAACGCGCGGCGTCGCGATGCACCCGGAGGCAGAGGTTGCCCTAGGCCTTCTGTCGGCGCGGGAGCTCTCGTGGCAAATACCTTGATCTCGCCAGGCTTCGACTGCGCCTGCAGCAAACGGCTGAGCGCAAGGCGGTTATACTCCTCCTGATAGCTGTGTTTGTGGGCGACGGAACAGAACTCGCCGCCGCCCGTCAGCCTCTTCAGCAGCGCCAGTTGCTTTCCGCAGTACAGGCAACGCATATGAGTGTAATCGGCTATTTGACATGAAATCGTTAAGGCCAAAGAGAGGTCCTGTCCTACGGTAAAGCTCTTATCCACCTTTTCTAAGGCGACTACACTACAACCACAGGTGAATCCGCAGTATTTTGCTCCCGGCTTTCGGCTACCCCTGCCGCCGCAAGTCACTCGCCGGGAACTGGGATGAATGGTGATTAGCCCCACACAATTTTCCAGAAAATAATGTGTTTGCCGCAAAGGTTCGCTAAAGTTGCCGCCTTATCGGACGATGTACCTAACAGGGCATGGTGCGAAGATGAATCCCGTGCCTGGTTGTTGCGCGGTTGGGGTTCGCGTAGGGGTGTATGCAGGGCGTTGTGTAGCGCTGTGTTTAATGGGCTGTGCGTAATGTGTTTCGCGCGGTATTGAAGCAAGAGCCTGGTCAAGCCGGAGCGCTTGACTACAGACGAAGTTCTTTCTGCCTCGCATCGGCTGCAGGTGCATAGCCGTTAAGGAGAGAGGGTTATGGTTAAACAAGAAGCTTTGAAGAATCAGCTTGAGATGCTTCGTAATTCGATTCCGGAGCTACGGGGCGTATTGCTCGCCTCTAACGAAGGTTTACCGGTGGCGCATTCGCTATCGAACGGTACAGATCCAAATCGCGTTGCTGCGATGGCGGCTGCCGCATCTAGCCTCGGTCGCCGGATCAGCGAGAGTATGGCCACGGGTGGATTGTCCGAAGTGAGTATCCGCGGAGACGAAGGCGTCCTCTTTGTTTACTCAGCCGGCGCCAAAGCCGTGCTGGCCGTGATCGGCCCCATGGGTTCCAACGCCGGCTTGATCCATCTGGAAGCACGTAACGTCGCCAAAGAAATCGGCGATCTGATCTAATTTCTCTAACCGTGCGGCGTCCGCGCACCATCGTGGGGCCGTGCGCGCCCCTCGATCCCTCGCTTTACAACCATTTCATCTATATCCATCAATTAGTTACGCGCCAGCAAGGGTGCGTAGCTACCATTACTGTTGACATTCAACAGGAGCTGCCTTAAACTTACTTCTGTTGACATCCAAAAGGAGTGGTTATGGGCCAGCCTAAGTCCGACGTGCTGCAAGGCACGCTCGATCTGATGATCCTGAAAACCCTCGATACGCTCGGGGCCATGCACGGTTGGGGGATCGCGCAGCGAATTCGCCAGGTGTCCGAGGATCTCCTCCAATTGAACCAGGGCACGCTGTATCCGGCGCTGTTGCGTGTCGAGCAAAAAGGCTGGATCAGCTCCGAATGGAAAATCACCGAAAACAATCGGCGCGCGAAATACTATTCGCTGACTAGCGCCGGCAAAAAGCAGCTTGAAGCCGAGACGTTGGAGTGGGAGCGATTCGCCGGCGTCATGGCCCGAATGCTGAGCGCCACCGAATAGGTAACCGACATGACATGGCTACGCGTTTTAGTCTCCCGAGTACGCGCACTATTTGCCGCGCCGCAGTTGGATCGCGATTTGGATGACGAGCTGCGTTCTCACATCGAAATGGAGACCGAGGCGAACGTGCAGCGGGGCATGACACTCGCCGAGGCCCGGCGCAAGGCGCTGCTCGAGTTCGGCGGCGTCGCGCAGACGGCTGAAATTTACCGCGAAGCCCGGGCGGTAGCGTGGGTGGGAGCGCTGCTGCAAGATATTCGCTACGCTTTGCGAGGATTTCGAAGAGCTCCTGGATTCACGGCTGTTGCGATCATATCGCTCGGACTTGGCATCGGTGTGAATACCACTCTCTTCAGCCTGGTGAACATGCTGATATTGCGCCCGCTGCCGGTGAAAGACCCAGGCCAGTTGGTGACATTCTCCTCCCAGCAAAAGGGCAGTTTTCCCATGCCCGTGTTCTCCTATCCCGACTACCGAGACATCCGCGAGCAAACCGCGGGCACTCTTTCCGGCATTCTGGCGTATTGCGACGGTCTGGACGGACTGAGCGCCGACGGCCACGCGGACCGGGTGATAACGCACTACGTAACCGGCAACTACTTCACGCTGCTGGGAATCAAACCCGCGCTGGGCCGCGTGATCCTGCCGTCGGAGGGCAAAGTGGAGGGAGCCGACCCGGTTCTGGTTCTAAGTTACTCCTATTGGAAGGCGCACTTCGCGAGCGATCCAAATGTAATCGGCAAACGCGTCCTCATTGATGGGCATCCGGTGACCGTGGTGGGCGTGGCTCCCAAGCAATTTCATGGCGTGCAGGCGCTGATAGATGTGCAGGCTTACCTGCCGCTCGGCATGAATTCAATTTCTGCGGGGTTTCCGGGCTTCCTGGAAAATCGAAGCCTTCGGAACCTGTATCTCCTGGGCCGGCTCGCGCCGGGAGTTACGTTGAATCAGGCGCAAGCGAGGCTCCAGATCGTGTCCGAGCGCCTTTCCGCTGCTTATCCCAAAGACTCGGCGGGCGTGACAGTCATGGTTGAAAAGCAATTGCTGGGCAGAGTTACAGGTGGCAAAGAGCTGATGGCTATAGGGTCGCTCTTCCTGGCTATGGCCGCGCTGGTGTTAGTGCTGGCGTGCATAAACCTGGCGAATCTTCTGATGGTGCGCGCCGCCGCGCGGCAAAAAGAAATCGCCATGCGCGCCGCGTTGGGAGGGTCCCGTGGCCGGTTGATTCGGCAATTGCTCACCGAAAGTTTTCTGCTCACTTGCTTCGGCGCACTAGCGGGGCTGTTGCTGAGCGCGTGGACCTGCAGCATATTGAGCACCCTGCAAATGCAAGGAATTCCGATGTATCTGGACTTCGGCTTCGATGGCCGAGTATTCGCCTACACTCTCGGCGCAGCAGCTTCAACCGGTCTGATGCTCGGCATCCTGCCGGCTCTCAGAGGCTCCCGCGCAGACCTGGCGACGGTGGCTCGCGACGGTGGACAGCGGAAATCCGGCCGCCCGCAACGCACCCGCAGCGTCTTAGTGATTGCGCAAGTCGCGGCCTCGTTCCTGTTACTCATCATTGCGTCTCTGCTTACGCGTAGTTTGCAGAACGGCCGCCGCATGGATCTCGGCTTTGACCCGCGTCATGTCCTCAACTTCAGCATGGACCCCCACCACGTCGGCTACAGCGAGGCCCAGGGACGGCAATTCTACAGCGAGCTTCTGCGGCGTGTTCGCGCGCTCCCCGAGGTGGAATCGGCCAGCCTCGCGATAAGCGGGCCGATTAGCGCGCTTCCGCTTCCAATGCAGATGCAACCGGAGGGCTATGCGCCGCCCAAGGGCCAAGCGGCGCCCACGGTTTACTACGACGTCGTTTCCCGCGATTTTTTTGAGACACTGCGCATGCCGGTAGTCCGTGGCCGATCGTTCAGCACGTCCGACCATCAGAACGCGCCGCGCGTCGCTATCGTTAGCCAGACGTTAGCGGAACGTTTCTGGCCGGGTCACGATCCTATCGGGAAAAAGGTCCAACTTACGGTTGACCCCGCGCACTGGATTCAAGTGGTGGGAGTGCTCCGGGATGCCCGATCCCTAGCCGTTACAGAACTGAGGCAGCCCTATCTCTATGTTCCGTTCGAGCAAAACTATGCGCCCATCCAGACTTTACGCGTTCGCTACCACGGCGGAACGGAAACCGCGATTGCCGAGGTGCTTAAGGAAATTACGAGCCTTGCTCCTGGCTTGCCCGTCGCAGGCGTCGAGACCATGCTCCAACAAATCGACAGCTCAGCATACGGATTCCTGGGCTTACGCCTGGAAGCAGGATTCGCGACCGCGCTAGGGCTGCTTGGTCTAGCTCTCGCATTGCTCGGACTTTACGGCGTGGTGTCCTATGCCGCAGTCCAACGCACGCATGAAATTGGTGTGCGCCTGACGTTGGGCGCTTCGCCCAACGATATCCGAAAGCTGGTTCTAGGCCGGGGATTGCTCATTGTTGGCATCGGACTTCCCGCGGGTCTTTTGCTGTCGCTCGTTGCGGCGCCGATCGTCCGTGGATTAATGCTGGGCGTCAGCACCACGGATCCGCTCACGTTAGCGGGCGTGGCTATGCTGCTAGCATGCGTGACTCTGGCGGCGTGCTACATCCCGGCGCGCCGAGCGATGCGGGCGGATCCGACCGTAGCGCTGAAGAACGAATGAGGAGCCGTTATGAATAGCGATTGTGTGGCGGGGTTAGCTGGCGTCAGCAAAAAGTTCGGAAAAACCGTCGCGTTGGACGGTTTGGATCTAGAAGTGCGCCGCGGCGAGCTCTTCGCCGTGCTCGGTCCCAATGGCGCCGGAAAATCCACGGCCATTTCCATCATGTTGGGACTGCGGTCACCGGATCAAGGTTCCGTACAGATGTTTGGCGAATCGCCCCGGCGCGTCGAGGCACGCCGCCAAGTGGGTGTGATGATGCAGGAGGTCGCACTCGCGCCGGAGCTTCGCGTCCGCGAGCAAATTGATCTTGCCGCTAGCTACTATCCCGATCCGCTCACCGTGGATGCCGTTCTGGAGATCACCCACACAACACCGCTTCGCGATCGTCCCTACGGAAAACTTTCGGCCGGACAAAAACGTCAGGCGCAATTTGCCGTGGCAGTGTGCGGACGTCCGAAATTGCTGTTTCTGGATGAGCCGACAGTGGGGCTCGACATCCAGGCTCGGGAAATGATGTGGGGCGTCTTGCGCCGGCTGGTGGAACAGGGAGCTTCCATCGTGCTGACCACACATTATCTGGAAGAAGCGGAAGCGCTAGCGGATCGCGTCGCCGTGCTCGCCCGCGGCCGCCTGATCGCCTGCGGCACCGTGAGCGAGATCCGCGGCCACATCGTTCAGAAGCACATCAGTTGCTCCACCACATTGCCGGTTCACGAGGTGGAAAGCTGGCCCGGCGTCGAAAGCGTAACCTGCAGCCAGCTAAAAATGCACATTCGTGCGAACAATGCTGAAGACGTCGTGCGGCGATTGCTGGCTGCCGACGAGGCCCTGGAAGGATTGGAAGTGCGCCGCGCCGGGCTTTCGGAAGCGTTCGCGGAGCTGACACAGGAGACCCCACAATGAATGCGACTGCGATAGAGATCCCCGGCAGCCGGGCTGCCACGAATCGTGCGATGCCCATCGGCCGGGTATTGAACGCGTATTTTACGGAAGCGAAATACGAAACCGTGCGTATGCTGCGTACGCCGGCTTTTGGGATACCGTTCCTGAGCCTTCCTGTGGCTTTGTACCTTCTGTTTGCGGTGCTTCTTTTCGGCTCCGCCCTCCGTGCGGATCACAAGTCGGCTGTCTTCACGTTCACGGCGTTTGATGTCTTTGGCGTGATGGGACCAGGGCTGTTCGGCTTCGGCGCAGTGGTGGCCATGGAGCGCGAGCAAGGTTTGCTGGCGCTCAAGCGCGCATTGCCCATGCCGCCAGCGGCTTATCTCACCGCGAAGCTGATCATGGCGATGATGTTTGGCGTGATCGTCACGGCCACTATGATCGCGGCTGCTTTGACACTCGGCCACTTGCCGTTGAGCGCCGCCCAATGCACGAGTCTGACGGTAGTCAATATATTAGGTACGCTCCCGTTTTGCGCGCTTGGGCTCTTTATCGGTACGCGAACCTCGGGCAAAGCTGCGCCGGCCATCGCGAACATCATCTACCTGGCGATGATCTATCTCTCGGGCATCATGTTCCCGATGCCCAAATCCATGGCAGCGATGGCGGTGATCTGGCCAGCCCATCATTTGGATCAACTCGCCTTCCGCGTTTTGGGCAATCCCAGCGAAGGCGCAGCGTGGGTGCACGTAGCCGTCCTGGCAGGCGTGACGTTGCTATTTACGGCCCTCTCGATTCGGCGGCTGGCGCGCGTAGGTTGACCGCCGCACATGCTACGAACACTATTCTTACTTGCACTCGGGATCGGTGTCGCCTGCGCACAGGACGGCGCGGTCCTCTATAAGACGCACTGCGCGCAATGTCACGATGCACCAGCCGGACGCGTGCCACCGTTCAGCGCGCTCCGCGACATGAGTCCGATGAAGGTTCTAGTTTCACTTGAAAGCGGCGTCATGAAAGCGCAAGCCGAAGGGCTAAGCAGCGCGGACCGGCATGCACTGGTCGGCTATATCACTTATCCCGCGCCCAAAGTAACTCCTGCTCCAGCCAGCGCGTTCTGCGATGCAAGCGCGCCGCCGCGCATCCGAACCGCGACCGTGAGGGAGTCGGTTTCCCAGTGGATCCGCTGGGGCGTTGACCTCCAGAACACGCGCTTCCAAAACGCCGCCGCAGCAGGACTAACAGCGGCCGATCTTCCGAAACTCAAGCTGAAATGGGCGTTCGGATTGGGTGAGACCAGCGCCGCGCGCGCCCAACCCAGCATCGACGGCAGACAGCTTTTCGTCGGAAGCGAGGCGGGCACTGTTTATTCTCTGGACGCGCGCACCGGATGTATCTATTGGACCTTCCAAGCGGAAGGGAGCGTGACGGCCGCGCCGTCCATCGCATCCGGGTCCCTCTATTTCGGCGATCAAAGAGCCAACGCCTACGCGCTGGACGCTTCCACCGGAAAGCTGCAGTGGAAAGTTCACCTGGACGATCATTTCGCAGCGCGCGTGACTGCGGCCTCGTTGCTGTACAAAAATGTCCTCTACGTTCCGATCGCGTCGTTTGAGGAAGTGCTCCCGCTCTCGCCTTCCTATGAGTGCTGCACGTTTCGCGGCAGCTTGGTGGCTCTCAATGCCCGAACCGGAGAACGCATTTGGAAATCCTACACAATCGTTCAGGCGCCCCAGCCCACCAAAGTCAGCAAGAGCAAAGCACAGTTGCGCGGGCCATCGGGCGCATCCATCTGGTCGGCGCCGACCTTGGATGAAGAGCGCGACGTGATCTACGTTGCAACGGGCAATAATTATTCCGACCCGCCGACTGAAACCAGCGACGCCGTCCTCGCGCTCAGCCGCAAGACCGGCGAAATCTTGTGGTCGAAGCAATTAACTCCGAAGGACGCTGACAACAGCGGCTGCAGCTCGCCGTTCAAAACCAACTGCCCCGATTCTAATGGCCCGGATTTCGACTTCGGCCAGTCTCCCATTCTGGTCTCACTCGGGCATGGGCGTCGGGCGCTGGTGATCGGACAAAAATCGGGCATGGCGCACGGCTTAGATCCGGACCGCCAAGGCGAAATCCTATGGCAGACACGCGTTGGCCAGGGAGGCTCGTTAGGCGGATCGCAGTGGGGCTCGGCCGCCGATCACGACAACATGTACGTCGCGGTGTCCGATCTCAAGATTACCGGAATTGTCCTCGACAAAACCGCGGCCGAGGGCTACCGGTTGACCGTGAATCCCAAGCAAGGCGGCGGATTGTTCGCGCTTAAGCTCGGCACGGGTGAAAAAGTTTGGAGTGCCACGCCGCCTCCATGCGGCGACCGCAAGCGATGCAGCCCCGCGCAATCAGCCCCCGTCACAGTGATCCCAGGCGTGGTTTTTTCCGGTTCCCTGGACGGCCATTTGCGAGCCTATTCCACCGCAACCGGCGAAGTGGTGTGGGACATGGACACCTCGCGCGAGTATGACACCGTGAACGGACAAAAAGCGCGCGGCGGATCATTGGATGCCGCCGGCGCCGTAATCGTGGGCGGAATGCTCTACGTCAACTCAGGCTACGGACAGTGGGGCGGCATGCCGGGCAACGTGCTGTTAGCGTTCTCCAAGTAGGACAAGCCTCCGGCTTGTCCAGAGGCAAGCCGGAGGCTTGCCCTACGGCGACGTTACGCAAAACGGTACTTACGCGCCTGCTCGTCCCACAAAATCTTCTTATTATTCCGGAACGACAGCGTCGCCAAATGCCCTGAAATCGCTGCCTCCTGCCCCACGCGCGTAGGAGCGATCACTTTCGCCTTCCCCTGTATCGCCTCCAGCCAATTCTTGATGTGCGCTTCCACGGCTTTGTTATCGTTCCCTGGCAACTCAACGTGCAGCTCCTTACGCGCCGACACGCCGGCCGGAGCCTTGCCGCCAAACTTCTCCGGATAGAAATTCAGGATCTGGCGATTCAACACTTCGATGGTCCCTTCATTACCCATGAAGTTCTCGCCGTAGCCGTAATGGTCGTTGCCGAAGTAGGAACTGTAGTTGACGTGGAATTTGTCGCCGTATTCGTAAATGGCGCTGAAGGTATCGGGCGTGTCCCGGTCGTCACCGGCGCCAGTCCAGCGGTAAATTCCGCCCGAAGCCATGCACGACGCCGGAACAACTTTGCCGCACACGAAGTTGGTGATGTCGGTCTGATGCACCAACAAGTCGGTCGCGATGCCGCCTGAGTAATCCCAATAAAGCCGCCACTGGAAATAGCGATGTGGATCCCAATCGTGCTTGGGCGCCGACCCCAGAAACTTATTCCAATCGCTATTCTGCGGCGTGGCGTCGTCGGGCACCTTGTAGCGCCAGGCCGGATTGTCTTCGAGCGAATTGCGATACCAAAAGGCGCGCACGTAATGGATATCGCCGATCATCCCCTGAGCCACCATCTCCTTGGCTTGCTGGTAAAGCGAGTTGCTGCGATTCTGCGTCCCCACTTGCACCACCTTGCCGGACTTTTCAGCCGCTTCCACCATCGCTTCGCCTTCCTCAATAGTGTGCGCGAGCGGTTTCTCGACATAGATGTTCTTGCCGGCCTTGAGCGCCGCCAGGAACATGGGATAGTGCAGATGCTCGGGCGTGGCGATGACCACGGCGTCGATGCTCGGGTCCTGCAGCAGATCGAGGTAATCCTCGTACGTCTTCGGCGAGTTGCCGCCCATGGTTTGGACACGGTCTTTGGCGCGCGACATATGCGGTGCATAGGTGTCGCACACGGCAGTTACCTGCGCCAAGTCCTTGCTCCCGGTGTAAAGCCGGTCCATCAGGTAGTAGCCGCGCGAACCAACGCCGATCCAACCGATGCGAACGGCGCCCGAAGCATTCTGTGCGCGGAGAATACCGGGAGCGGCAACTGCGGCCACAGCCGTGGTCTTCATAAAATTACGGCGGGAGAGATCATCTTGCATGCCTTGAGAATATAACATCTGTTCCTCAAATTATTTCTCAGGCTCCAGCACCTTGATGGGGAACGGCTGCAAAGGCGAGGTTTTCAAGAATTCGGTTATCTGCTCGATACCACGTGCAGGGCATGTCCAAACACCAACGCGCCGTCACGATCTCCTTTGGGCTGGGACAGGCGACGTAGCTGTGGATGGGATAGTAGCGCGACGGAATCCTCAATTTCGGTTTAGGCGGAACGAGCGTTACGGATTTGCACAAGTGCTCCCCTGCCCCTGCCGAAAGTCCCTGCACGACATCGCATTTGCACGAAAATCCTCCTTTGCCATAGGGTTAGCACTTTGCCTTCGTGCACAATGCGAACGTGCCTGGGCAGACCCGAAAAGCCGGCATGGAGCTGGGACCGCAGTGGTGCCCGTCGAACGTGATGCGCTGTGCATCGCGATTCGCGCTAAAGTCCACGCCTTGGTCCGACGAACTATCGAGTGGGACCAAAGTCCGCATGAAGCGCCATCACTACGACCTGCTGCACAAGCTGTGCACTTCCGCCGCCGTCATCCTAGTGTTGCTGGTGGTGATGGGGATCTGGCATCTTGGCAGCAATTCCATGATCGCGTGCGGATTCGCCGGAGCGTTTTTCTTCCATGTAGGCAGCCGGCCGCAGACGAAGCATCTGCTTTGGGCTGTCGCGGCCGGTACCGGTTACGGAATTGCCTACGCACTACTCGGAACATCATTCGGCGGCAGCGCGGTGCAGGTGGCAACCGGGCTCGGCGCATTTCTAGGACTCGGCAGCTTGACCGTAATGACACTCGCGATGGTTTGGACGGATACGCGCGATTACCTCGAACCGCTGCGGCGCGCGCTGGTGCTTCCGGTCTTCTCGTTTATAGCCGGCGTCTCCATGGACGCCGTCACGAAATCGCAGCCGCCTGCTTACGATTTCTATCTCTACGCATTCGATTCCGGCTTGGGAATAACTCCGGGAGCTTCCGTCGCAAAGTTGTTCGATGCGTTGCCGTGGCTTGGAATAGCGGCGTCCGTCACTTATGCGTTGTTGCTGCTCTTTCCCACGCTGTACGATGCCTGGGGATTGCGCCGAGGTTTGCGCAGTAGTTTGATGACTGCATTCGCTGTGGGTGGCGTGTGCGGGTTCATCTTCTATCAGATCTGCCCCGGCCTCGGGCCGTTGTACGTTTTTGGATCCCGCTTCCCAGCTCATCTTCCAGCTCCGGGCGAATTTCAGCTCGCAATGTACCGCGGCGCCGGGGCGCGTAACGCCATGCCATCCATGCATATGACGTGGGCGCTGCTGGTATGGTGGAGCGCTTGGGAGCTCACGCCGCTCGCCCGATTTATCGCAACCGGTTTTGCGGCGCTGACGTTCTTGTCGACATTGGGCTTCGGAGAACATTATTTAGTGGACCTGATCGTCGCCGTCCCATTTGCGCTTTTGATCGAAGCCATCTGCGCTTTAAAAAAGGAACGCAACGCAGCGATTGCCGCCGGCGCGGTGGGTCTGGGATTCACACTAAGTTGGCTGCTGATTCTCCGGACCACAGCGGTGGCGCACCTACCAGTCTGGGCATGCTGGGGAATGGTTGCAGCGACGATCGCAATTACGGTTCCGATCCAGTTCGCGCTCCACCGGAGGCTTCGAATGATGGGTCGCGGCACCCAGCTCTTCGAGATCCCTGCAGGCGTCAAGTTAGGTCGGGCAGTGGCATTGCGCTAGAATAGATGCATTCGGGCCGTGGCGCAGCCTGGCTAGCGCGCTTGCTTGGGGTGCAAGAGGTCCCGGGTTCAAATCCCGGCGGCCCGACCAGCTAAACTCCTCAGAATCAATACTTCGTTTCCCTGCGGGGTTACGACAGAAGGCCAAGTGTGCCAAAAAATGTGCATAAAAATCATCTAGCTCGCCCTCTGCGTGCTCGAAATTCCCCGCTCGTTCGCTTGCCGGTCCATCTTGGCCAGCGCCTCGCGCATCATTCCGAGCTTTGCCTGACTGTACCGTTTGAAAACCTCGGCATCGCCCTGTCTCAACATTTGCGTCACCATATGGTCGGCGACACCACCCGCGCTTAGTCTGGTAGCGAATGTGTGCCGAAGTTCGTACGGGGCGAAGTATGGCACCCCCGCTCTCTTCAGCGTTGCCGCCCAGATCTTGCGGACATTGGTTATGTGCGGCTTCTGCGCTCCCGGCTTGGGGCTGGGGAACAGATACTCGCTTCCAGGCGTTTCCTGCATTTGACGCCTGAACGCCTCTCGGGCGGCTTGGGTCAGTGGCATGTCGCCAATGCCGTTCGTTGTCTTCGAGTCCGCAACGTGAACCAATGCATTTTCGAGATCGACCTCCTCCTTCTTCATCGGAAGGAGTTCCTTCTTGTACCGCAGTCCCATCTCTGAAATGATCACTACGATGTTCCTCAAATAGCTGGGCGCGGCGATCTCGATCTTCGCTTGTTCGGTCGCCGTCATGTAATGGGGCTTCCGAGTTGACTTCTTCACTGAAACAGGGAATTCGACCGCCAGACATGGATTGACGGCGAGCCGCTTCTGCTTGACCGCAACATTCAGGATGTGCGACAAAATCCTGAACTCCTGGTGGGCAGTTGCCGGTTTTATCTTCCCGCGCAACTGGAGTCCGAGCTTGGTGTGTATCCTTCGCCCTGTCTGGAGGCGATCCCCTAGATAGTCTTCGACCGCTTCGGCTGTGATCTCCGATAGAGCGAGTTCTCCGAATGCCGGTCTGAGCAACTTCAGGGCATTCACGTTCTGCACGTTGTTCCTGACTCCAGATGGCTGATGCTGGCGCTAGTCCCGCCGGGATCGTCGGGGCCCAGGCAGATGTATCTAGTCCCCTGGAGCGAAGAGCCGGTCCCGGAGTCGGAATGGAAAAGGATACCGCTGCCGCCGCCCGAGGCGATGCGGCCGCTATTAGCGACGGGCGTCAACTCGCAACCGATAACCCCAAGGATTTTCTCGTGCCCGAACTGCGACTGTACAAGCTGCCGTGACCAAGCGTCACACTTTGGGCTGAGACGGTGGATACATCGGTGCGCAAGCGCAGATAGCTCTTGTTGCGCCTCTACGGAATGGAGAGAACTGGATCGCCCAGCACCTCCCAGGGAGAGTCAACCACGCGGTCGCAAGGGCGCGAGGCCGGCTTACCCGCCTGCTGAAAGCGCGGGCCAAGCGATGCTCGGAAACTGGCAGTTGGCGATGCACGATTTGATGAACCGTGGAAGGATGACGGACGCGAGTTCCCGTTCGACTGCGGAAGCCGACCGTTCTGGAATGGGCGCGCGGCCCGGGTGTTAACCTACAAAATCCGAATGCATCATGCCCGCATGAGTGGGCGGCGGAAGCTCCAGCCTCTACTGCACGGTCCAGGTTCCGTACGCTGACCAGCCGCTATCTTGGGTGGCGTTTTGCACTTCCATGTATACGTTCTTCGCCCCCGCAAATCCGGCCGCGAAACTTATCGCTAGATTCAACGTCAGCGTGTTGCCCGACGTCGATACCGAGGATGCTCCCGCATTCACCGTGCACTGGCTGTTCTCGATGGTCCCCGCGCTTCCAACCGTCAACGATCCCTGCCAGGCTCCAGCATCGTTGGCCAAATAAATCGCATTCGCACCCCGCGCGTAATAGAAATAGCACCCCGCGGTCACCGTTAGCGTGGAGTTGATATCCATCTGCGCGGAGAGAATGTCGCCTGCCCCATTCCCGTCCGAGAAAACAAAGGCAAAGGTGTCGCTTAATCCGCTTCCCGTGTTCGGAGTCACTGAGACCGGCTCAGGCGGTGATGCGGCCTGCCCGCTGCTCGAAACCGTCCAGGTGCCCTGCGCCGA